>CAYZDV010000221.1:0-1501 GCA_964477275.1 uncultured Eubacteriales bacterium | reverse complement strand
AAAAATGTGACTTTGACGTTACCGTGTGAGGCCGGCTCTGCACCTGAGAGTCAGTGATGAAGAGAGACATGAGGACCGCCTGCAAGGCGGGTCATTTCCTGCTGACGTGAGACTCGCTCAATTTCTGGCTGAACCAGGCCCAGAGCTTTTTGTGGAAATCGGAACTTGGAGGATGAGAGTCCAGATAAGAGGGGAGGCTTGTCTTCTCTTTTTCACTGGGAGTAAACCGGAAGGCGATACTGGAGTCCCAGAGGATGGGAAACTCCGGATGAAACTGGACACCCAGGACATGGGGATATTTCTCATGCTCGACCGCCTCCACCACCCGGCCATCGAGGGAGGTGGCCGCGGTCCGAATTCCTTTCCCTGGCATCCCCACCATCTGATGATGGGCGCTGAGGATCGACGGCGTTTCTTCCGGGCCGAAGCCGAGCTCCGAGCAGAGCTTGCTTCCGGCTAAAAGCCTGATCGGGTGCATGGCGTAGGGCAGAAGCTTTTCTTCGGGGTAAAGCCGGGCATAGGGATTGATATGCCAGTTCTCTGGGCCGAGGTCGATGACATCCTCGAGATACTGCTTCCCGTATTTTTCAGACCAGATGTCCTGCACGAGGGTCCCGCCGGTTCCGACATTGAGGCTCTGGGCGCCGAGGCAGATGCCCAGGACCGGAAAATCGGGCCTGGATTCCAGGAAAGGCCCAAAACCCGGATCCTGATGCCCTCCCAGGAGGTGAAAAATAAAGGAAAGCTCGAGAAAATGGCGGTAGGGAGTCTCAATGTGGGTCAGCAGGCTGGTCTTATCATTATAGATGTAAGGGGGGATGTCTGCGCCGCCGAAGAAGATGATTCCGTCGGATTTGACGAAGACTTCCTCGAAGTCAACGGAACAGGGATTCCTCTGGAAGAGAACATCCTCTGTCAGCAGGGCCGCGATTTGGTGGAAATGGAACCATTTGAGGTTCATCTCCTTGACGAACTCCGTCGATTTCTGGTAGTCGGTCCTCTCCATCTGATGATAGACGCCGATGACAGCCAGATTGGAGAGCGGAATCAGGCCCTGGTTGCGGAGTTCGATGAGGGAGCGAATGGAGCCGGGTGAGGGGGAGAGGACGGCCAGCCGGATCTCTTCAGAATGAGCTTCTGCCGCGTCAAAATACCGTTCGGCCGGGATGTGCGGCGGCCTTTCCCGGCAGAGCCAGAAAAAAAGCACGGCGCAAAGAATGAAGAGAAGAACAAGGACCTGCTTTTTTGACGATGCTCGCCTCATGTTTTTCTCCCGGGTTTTATCAGGATTGCATGATTATTTGTCGGATGAATTATAATGGCCTTTGGATGTTTTGGCAACACGCTGCGGGAAAATGAAGCATTTTTTCTTCCAATATACGGGTGAGGGTCGGGGGTTTGACGGACGATCGTTTTGCCGTCACGGATCTGGAAGTGTTTCCGCGGGGGAAGCATCTTTTTTTCCGGGGAGGCTAATATTTTTTTAGGATGGGTCCTGTCA
>CAYZDV010000220.1:0-1506 GCA_964477275.1 uncultured Eubacteriales bacterium | reverse complement strand
GGCCAGGCCTACACCATCACCAATGATTCAGACGTGACCTGGAAAGAGATCTTTAGTGTCTTCCTGAGAAGACTCCAAAAAAAGCAGCGGGTGTATATTCCGGTTTTTTTGCCGTATTTGGTTGCTTTTGCCATGAAGACGATTCACTTTGTCGTTCCCTCCCTGCAGCCATCGTTAACATATTACAGGATCAAGAGAATCACGACCGATACACACTATGACATCTCCAAAACAATCAGAGAACTCAAATACGCTCCGGACAAGAATCTAAAGAACCAACTCAACACCATCATGGATTGGTACCTGGCAGAAAAAACTCGGGACGTTCGAAATCATGCAGGGCATGAGAACTTTCTTTAGCTCAAGGACCTTGGAATGAAAGGCTATTTTTCCCTCTACCCCCTGTTATTCTTAATCTATGCGGTGAGTTTTACACTGACCTCAACCTTTTTCCATCACAAAACCCTCACCAGAAAATACAAGGACGATTTCAAGGCCTATCTCCTCTATTTCGCCTGCTTTTCGCTCTTTTTCTTCATCATTCCTGTTCTCTTCATCTTCATTTTCTCCGATTATCCTTTCCCGGCCTTGAAATCTCTGGGGCTTCAAATCGGAAGGTGGAGAACAGGCCTGCCCATCATTCTCATCGGCCTCCCCATTTTCGCACTTCTCTCTTTCTCGCTGAGCAATGACCCGAAACTCCGGGAACAATACCCGTTCTCCAGAGAGGCCCGTCAGAGCCCGGGGAAGTTCATTCTCTACGAAGCATCCTATCTGTTTTTGTATTATGTGGCCTGGGAGTTCGTTTTCAGGGGGGTTTTTCTCTTTTCTCTCTCCGAGATGATGGGATTTTCCAGGTCCGGAATCGTGGTTGCCATACTGGTCCAGGCTACTCTGGCCGCCGTCTTCCATCTCGGGCATCCTGACCTCGAAATAATCGGTGCCCTGGTCGGAAGTATTCTCTTTGGGATCATCGCTTACATCACTCACTCCATTCTCTACACCATTTTCCTCCACGCCCTTCTCGGGATCCTGAACGATACGCTCATCACCCTCCGGCACCATAAAAAGCGATGGGCTTGAAATCATCGAAGAAAATTCTGGTCACCGGAGCCACTGGCTTCGTCGGCAATGTCCTCCTCGAAGAGCTGCCGGGATCCTCTCCTCAAAGCCGAATATCGGTTTTCGTCCTTCCCGGTGACCCCTTCCGGAAGTCCCTGTCCCGGCACCGCGGGCTTCGAATCATCGAAGGCAATATCACTCACAGAGAAGATGTGATGGATGCTGTCAGCGGACACACGCATGTCATTCATCTGGCCGGCCTGATTTCCTATGCAAAGTCAGACCGCCGGAGGCTGATGGAGGTGAATGCCGCCGGAGTGAAAAACATCGTTGACGCCTGTCTGAATCATCACGTCAGAAAGCTGGTTCACATCTCTACGGTGGGAGCCTGCGGCTTCCTGAGGGATGGGACTTTGACCGACGAGGAGGAACCGTTCAACTGGC
>CAYZDV010000219.1:0-1512 GCA_964477275.1 uncultured Eubacteriales bacterium | reverse complement strand
TGGAGATGGCTGTTGACCACGAAATGGATGTCCTCCGGTTTTATGCCGAGCTTCTTTAGGGCCTGCGCAAGCCCCGGTTTTCTCTCCACCGCGTAATACCGGTCAAACTTCGGCTCGATGTCAGGCCCCATTCCTGTCTCCACCAGAATCAGTGATTGGTCTTTTCTGATGAGAAAGGAATTGAGAGCGAGCCTTATCCTGTTTTGGCTGTCGGCGGGAAACATCTTCTCCCAGAGAAGTTTGGGGACAACTCCGAACATCGCCCCCCCGTCGAGGTGGAAGTAACCGTCTCTTAATCCGAATATTTCAAACTGACCGAGAGCAATCGTTTGGACCGTCATCTGATGAGTTTTTCCAGGTCATAAATCAATTCATCTCGAGTGTACCCGGCAAACTCAATCTCGCCCGTATCCATGCGCAGGGCATCTTCGGGGCAGGCTTCCACACAGAAGCCGCAGAAGCAGCAGCGGCTCAAATCGATGATGAACGTGGCCGGGTATTTCTGAATTTCCGGGTCCGGATCCTCCGCTGCTTCCACTGAGATGCATTCGGAGGGGCAGACCGTGACACAGAGCATGCAGGCCACGCAGCGCGGTGTTCCGTCTTTGCGGGTCATCAGCCGGTGGAGGCTCCTGTGCCGTGCGGCCAGCTCTTTCTTCTGTTCCGGATACTGGATGGTCACCGCCCCTTTTCTTGTGGTTTTTATTCCCAGAACCTTCAGAATATGGAAAACCATGTTCACCACGAAGTGGCGGGCGGTAATCCAGATTCCCCTCAAAAGCTCGATGAAATATCCCAGCGCTTTGATCATTTTATGAAACTCATGACGAGGCCTGTGCCGACGATATTGACCAGGCTCAAAGGAATCAACAGCTTCCAGCCTATGTCCATCAGCTGGTCATACCGGAAGCGAGGGAAGGTCCAGCGGACCAGAATCTGGAACCAGCAGAAAAAGAAGACCTTGATGTTGAAGGCCGCCACCTGAAAGAGAATGACCAGCCAGTGGGGCACCAGCCATTCCCCGCCCCAGGGCCAGTGGAATCCGTCCGCAGCGAGCCAGGGAACCTGGTATCCTCCGAAAAAGAGGGTGGTGAGCAGGGCGGAGACGATGATGATTTCCATGAAATCAGTCATCATGAACAGACCCCACTTCAGGCCGCTGTATTCGGCGAAAAATCCGATGATTTCCGACTCTCCCTCTGGAAGGTCGAAGGGAACTCGTTTGGTCTCGGCAAGGCCGGCAAAGAGAAAGACGATAAAGGCCAGCGGCTGGAGGAAGATGCCCCATTTGGGGAGAAAGCCGAAGAGAAGCTCGCCCTGGCTGTGGACGATGGTGGAGAGCTGCAGAGAGGGATAAACCATGATCAGGCCGATAAGAGAAAAACCCAGGGCCACCTCATAAGAGATGAGCTGGGCCGCTCCCCTGAGTCCGCCGATGAGGGTGAACCGGTTGCCGGACGCCCAGCCGCTGATGATGATGCCGTAAATTCCCAGCGAAAGCATGGCCAGAAT
>CAYZDV010000218.1:0-1578 GCA_964477275.1 uncultured Eubacteriales bacterium | reverse complement strand
GAAAAAGAGCTTCGCGGGCTCCTCGTTTCCCTCAGCCGGCAGCTTGCCCACTGCCACAGGGAGGGCGTCCTCCACTGCGACCTCTCTGACGGAAACGTCCTGGTCAGGAGAGAGAGAAGCGGGGAATATGTTTTTTATTTTCTCGACACCAACCGGATCAGGGCAAAGAGGAAGCTGTGCCTCGGTGCCCGGGTCAAAAACCTCATCCGACTGGGGATTCCTCCTGATTTTCAGCGGTTTTTCCTCGAGCAGTACTTGAGGAGAGCGCCGGTGCCGGCATCACTCTGGTTCTGGTACAGGTTGAATAAAACGGCCTATGCCGCATATATCAGGCTTAAAAAAATGCTCGGGCTCCGGGCCCTCACCCGCAAATTGAGGATTTAATAATAACGTGATAATGAGAGCGGTCCTGCGAGGACAAAAAAAGGAGCAAAAAAAGGGGCCTGTCCCCTTTTTCTGCTGGAATCCGGACGCCGACCAGCCGCATAACGTGGCCCTGAGGAAGCAGAGGCTCCGCTGCCACCTCAAGCACGCCGGGAGCTATGTTGTTCTGGCTGCATCGAACCTGCGGCGGGCCATTCCCGTCCTCTCCCTTTACCGGACTTACAGGAAAAGGATGTATCGCGAGCCGGTCAGGCTCGAAAGCCCCTTTGCCGTTTCCGTCTCGCCTGCAGAAGGACGGGAAGGGGAGGTTCTGGAATGCCTGAAAGAGACAGGCGTCCGGAAGACCCTTGTCAGGGTCCCTTCATGGGAGAGGGGGAAAGAGAAGCTCGATTTCTACCAGCGCTTCTTCGAGCATCTCCATGGGGCCGGGTTTGAGACCACCGCTGCGCTACTCCAGCAGAGGGAGGATGTGCTCTGCCCCTCGAAATGGCAGGGTTTCGTGGAGGAAGCTTTCTTTAGGTTCAGGGATACGGTGGAGTTTTTTGAGGTCGGCCATGCCTGGAACAGGACAAAATGGGGAGTCTGGGATTACGGTGAATACCTCGGGCTTGCCCGTCCGGCCGCCTCTCTGGCCGGAAAACTCGGGGTCAGGCTGGTCGGCCCGGCGGTGATCGATTTTGAGTTTCACCTCTATCCGGCGGTGCTCGATGCCGTCCCTTTTCACAAGGTGAGCTCCCTTCTCTACGTGGACAGGATGGGAGCGCCGGAAAACAGGCAGTTCGGCTGGGATACAGCGCGGAAAGTCGCCCTGCTCAAGGCCGTTGTGGACGGTGCGGCCGGCCGGAAGCGCGACCTGTGGATTACCGAGGTCAACTGGCCGCTGAGAGGAACCGGGAAATACTCCCCTGCGGCCGGAAAGCCGAACGTCAGCGAGGAAGAACAGGCCGACTACCTGGTGCGCTATTATGTGCTCTGCCTGGCCAGCGGGTTTGTGGAGAGGATTTACTGGTGGCAGCTTGTCGCTCCAGGGTACGGGCTCATCGACAGCCGGCCTGTGAGATGGCGGAAACGGCCCGCCTTTTACGCCATGAAGACGATGGTCTCTCTTCTCGAGGGAAGCACGTTTGTGGCGAAAACGGCTCATCCGGATCGGGGCCATCCCGCTCATCCTGACTCCGATCATTCCGATCCCGA
>CAYZDV010000217.1:0-1589 GCA_964477275.1 uncultured Eubacteriales bacterium | reverse complement strand
CCATCCTCTCCTCACAATTGACATCGATTTGCCTTTCGTATAAATTGGATTTCCATTTATCCTGAGCAGGAATTCGATTGAAGGAAAATCCACAGATGAGGATGCTGAAGATCAAGAGCCAGCTTTCCGAGCTGGACAGGATGAGGACTTTCCTCCACGAATATCTTTCCGGGCTGAACCTCTCCGATAAAGACTACTTCAAGATCGAGCTGGCCCTCCTTGAAATTTGCATCAATATCATCCGCTACGCCTATCCTCAGGACAATGGAGAGATTTTGATCAAGACCTGGGCTGAAAAGGGCAAGGTGTTTCTGGAGATTAGAGACAGCGGTATTCCCTTCGACCCCAGCAAATTGAAGACTCCTGACATCGAAGAAATTATCAGGGCCGAGAGGAAAGGAGGATTCGGGGTTTTTCTTTCCCGGACGCTGATGGACGGCTTCGATTACAGACGGGAGAACGAAGAGAACGTTCTGACCATTTATAAAAATATTTGAGGATCTGAATTATTTTGGTTCGTAAAGGACTTTATCCTCACCAACCTGCTTGATCCGGTTTTCGACCCACTGAACGATGAGGTCCTTGCGGAGGAGAGTGGCCTCGATTTCCTTGTCGGTCAGGTATTCCCCGGCGATCTCCTTTATCACTTCAGGAGTCAGGGACTTCAATTTCTCATAAAAAGACCGGGGAAGCTCGCTCATGAGCCGGGGGCCTTCTTTGTATTTTTCGTCATAGATAAGGGAGGTGGTGAATTTTTTGGCCGTCCTGAAGGTGCGGGAATGGTCGATCAAGATCATCCGCCAGTCTTCGGTGATGAGGTACTGGTTGAGATGGCGGTCTTCGTTGGCGATCAGGTTATCGAATGCCCGCTGCAAATAGAGAGCCAGGTTAAACGGGTAAATTTTGTAAGACGGCTTTTTGATATCCTTCTGCTGGATATCCCTGAGGCTTCTCACGTTCTCCACCCACAACTGGCAGGAGCCCTTATTTCCCTTGAACCTCTTTTCCACTGTCGGCGGAACCATGTGCAATCCCAGATACTTATCCAGCCGGTAAGCCGCAATTTCCCATTTCCAGTTTTCCAGGAAGCCCAGCAGCCGGCCTTCCGGATTTTTCCACAGAGCCCGTTTTCGGATGCCGTCTTTTTCCAGGGTTAAAACCCAGGGGCTGGTCACCGCTTCTCTGGAGACCATCTGCTCTTGCCCGACAACATCCGCTGTGGCCAGGAATTCTTCCCATTTCTCGCGTTCAGCGATTTCCTCCGGAGTGAACTGGGCCAGCGCTTCCAGAGCAGGGCCCAGAACAAAAACCGCCGCCATCAACAGAATGAGGAAACTTTTTTTCATGGCGTTATTCCTCCTTTTTGCTTTTTGACATTTTCCCCGGGGATGTTGAAAATTCAAGTCACATCCCGGATCAATACAAGACATTGTCTTCTCCCCTCTCCTTGATCATCTCCTTGATTTCTTTCAAGAGCAGCTCCCTGCGGGCAAGAAGGGCGTTGATTTCCTTCTTCGTAAGATACGGGCCAACAGCGTTTTGAATGCTTTCGAGGGTCAACCCTTTCACTTTTTCCACAAACTTGCGCG
>CAYZDV010000216.1:0-1676 GCA_964477275.1 uncultured Eubacteriales bacterium | reverse complement strand
TCAACAAAGCCTCAACCTGCGTTTATCTCAAGCATTTGCCCACCCGGATTGAGGTCAAATGCCAGAGGGAGAGGTTCCAGGCGCTGAACCGCTTTCTCGCCCGCCGGATTCTGGCCGACAAGGTCGAGGCAATGATCAAGGGCAGGGAAAGCGAGGAAAGGCAGAGGATCGAGAAGATCCGGCGCCAGAAGCGGAAGCGCTCGAAGAGAGCCAAAGAAAAGATGCTGGAGGAGAAAAGGAAACGCTCGGAGAAAAAGGGCGCCCGCCGCTACCAGCCTCAGCCCGAAGACATTGAATAAATTGAATAATTTCCCATGACGGGGCGGCGCCCGCGAAGCATGAAAACAGATTCATTTCCTCCGCTTTTCGCATTTTTATCCATGCGGTGACATTGGTCCTGACAATGAGAAACTATGCTCCTTTCCGGCCGGCCAGCCTCAGGATGACCTGGAGCAGAAGGTTGGCTCCTTTTTCGAGGTCTTCCCATTCGATCATCTCCTGCGGCGAGTGGCTGATACCATCCACGCAGGGAATGAAGATCATCCCTGTCTCGGCCACAGCGGACAGAATCTGGGCATCGTGACCGGCGCCGCTGGTCATGGTCATTGACGGATATCCCAGCCGTTCGCACTCCTCCTTCATGATGGTCAGGATGCGCTCCGGAATCGCCACCGGCTCTGTCCTGTCCATGAGCATCGAGGTGAAGGTCAGCCCTCGCGCAGCGGCCACGTCTTCGGCGATGCCGAAGAGTGATTTTTCAAGCTCGGCCAGCGTTTCTTTTGAGGCGCTCCGGAACTCAAAGGAAAAGTCCGCCTCGCCGGGAACGATGCTGAAAGCGCCGGGCATGACGCTCACCTTGCCGATGGTGACCATGTTGCCGTAGTGTTCGGTAGCCACATGCTGGGTGCTCCTCAGGGCGAAGTCGGCCAGCCCGAGAAAGGCATCCTGCCGGAGTTCGAGGGGAGTGGTTCCGGAATGGCTCGGCTTGCCCCTGAATGAGCACCAGCGGTAATGCTTTCCTGCGATGCGGTCGACGATGCCGATCGGCTTGGCCTCGGTCTCCAGAATGGGTCCCTGCTCGATGTGAAGCTCGAGAAAAGCGTCGATCGCCGGACGCGTTCGGTGAGCCTCCAGGATGCTCTCCACGGTGAATTCCGTTCCCTTAAGGATTTCGGGAAGCGGAGCTCCGAACTGGGTCAGGCCTTTCTCCAGGGCCTCTTTGTTCAAAACCCCGGTAAAGGCCCGGCTCCCCAGAAAGTCGCCGACCAGGTTTCCCTCCTCGTCGGTGAAGGAGGCCATCTCCAGCGGTCTTGCGAGCGGGACCTTTTCTTCCTTTATTCTTCTCAAGCATTCAAGCGCTGCGATCACACCCGCCGAGCCGTCGAACATCCCGCCGTTGATGACCGTGTCAATGTGGGAGCCGACCATGACCGTTTTGCCCTGTCCCTCGATGCAGCCGAAGATGTTCCCGGCGCCGTCCTGACGGAGGCAAAGGCCGGCCTCTGTGATTTTTCCCTTGAGCCAGTCCCGGGCTTCGAGGTCTGCCTTGCTGAAGGAAGGCCGTGTGATACCGCCCTTCTGGTCGCGGCCAATCTGAGCCAGAGACTCGATGTCTTTTCTCAAACGCTTCAGGTTGATCCGGATATCCATGGTCACCTCCCTTGAAAAAATTGGGG
>CAYZDV010000215.1:0-1755 GCA_964477275.1 uncultured Eubacteriales bacterium | reverse complement strand
TCCTTCGGCTGGACAAAAGGCCCCGGCTACTACATCCTGACCATCAAGGTGAAACCGAGCAGGTTCAGCTATGACCATTTCATGGTCAGCGCTCCTAGCCGGCTGGTCATCGACATCTCGGAGGTTCAAGAGGAACGGCCGGATGTCCGGGAGACGCCGGGCAGGAAAGATGTTTCCGAAAGCAGGTCAGCTCCTTATTTTGCCGATTCGGTCCTTTCCCGGAGCGGCCGGCCTTCCGCAGCTCTCCATGAAATCAGAACGATCGTCATCGACCCCGGGCATGGAGGAATGGAACCCGGAGCCAGAGGGAGAGGAGGGACACTGGAGAAGGACATCACCCTGGCCATCAGCCTCAAGCTGAAAGCTCTTATCGAGCGCAATCTCGCTTTGCGCGTTGTCCTCACGCGGGAAAAGGACGAGAGCGTCTCCCTGGAAAGGAGAGCAGCCATCGCCAATAACAACAAGGCAGACCTTTTCATCAGCATTCACACCAACAGCTCTTTCCGCAAAGAAGCCCACGGCTCGGAGAGCTTCTTTTTGAGTTCAGAGGCCAGCGATGAGGAGGCGAGGAGGTTGGCTTACCTGGAAAACAACCCGGCTGAGATCGAACAGGGAATTTCTGGAGACAACGCGGATGAGATCACGATGATCCTCTGGGATATGGCCCAGTCCGCCTATCTCAAACAGAGCAGCCTGCTCGCTGAAACAATTCAGGAGAAGCTCAACTCCCTTCTCCGGACAGAAAACAGGGGAATTAAACAGGCTCCGTTTAAGGTCCTGACGGGCGTGGCCTGTCCTGCGGTGCTCGTGGAGGTGGCTTTCATCTCCAATCCCCGCGAGGAGAGACAGATGCTGAGCGAGAGGTTCCAGATGAACGTGGCCCAGGCGATCTACGAAGGGCTGGAAAACTACATTAAAAATTTTGCCCGAGAGCCAGAGATTGAACGATGAAGGGAAAGAAGCTAACCGTCCTGGGATTTCTCTTCGTCTCTCTCATCGTGCTCGCCCTCATCTTCTTCCGGACCGGGATCAAGGAAAAGATTGTTTCCGCTTTTCCGCCCCTTTCTCCTAAAGTTGAGCCAGCCACCACCGAGCCCGGGAAAATGAGGACGGTTATTCTCTTTTTCCTTTCAGAAAAGGACGCTTACCTTCACTCGGAAGAGAGGGAAATCCCGGATCGTTCATCGGTTGCTGACCTGGCCCGGCAGACCGTTGAAGAGCTCATCAAAGGTTCCGAGAAAGGCTACATTTCGCCTTTTCCGCCCGAGACAAAGCTCAGAGAGCTTTATGTGAATGATGAGGGAGTGGCTTATGTGGACTTCTCCAGAGATATCGTGGAAAAACATCTCTCCGGCTCTTCGGCTGAGATCTCGACCATCTACTCTGTCGTCAACACTCTCGGCTACAACTTTGATGGCATCAAAAAAGTCTTCATTCTGATCGAGGGCCGGGAGAGAGAAACCCTGGGCGGGCATATCAACCTGAGCCATCCCTTCCTCCCCCTCTATGACCTTATCGCCCGATAATTCAACTTTTTTTACCTGAAAAGAGCGTTTTCCCGATGAAGAAATTGCCGAAAGTGGCCATCGTGGGTTTTCCCAACGTCGGAAAATCCACACTCTTCAACCGGCTTTTAAAGGAAAAAAAATCACTGGTCCATTCCCTGCCGGGAATGACCCGCGACCAGGTCTCCTCTGTGTGCACCTTGAAGGACCGGAGACTTGTCCTGACCGACACAGGTGGCTACTCCGATTC
>CAYZDV010000214.1:0-1769 GCA_964477275.1 uncultured Eubacteriales bacterium | reverse complement strand
CTCTCAATCATCTCTCCCCGTCCTGGCGAACATCTTCACCCGCAGCCTGTAGTACGGGATGAGGAGGAGAATGAAGCCGAAGACCGCGAAAAAATAATATTTATCCACCCCTTCGGCTGCCCCGTGAGCCATCAGAATGAGGCTCCGTTGAACGTGGATGAAAATCAGGTTGAAGAAAATAAGGGAGAGATACACATACTCTTTAAAAATTTTCGCTCTGCCGGGAGGCATTTTTGAGGCGATTTTCCGGGAAATCAGCACAAAGAAAAGAATGAAAAGCGTCTGGACCAGGACATAAACATAAAAAAGAGGGGATTTCTCGGCCACCATCGAAGGAAGACCGAAAAAATTCAGCCAGAGCGGAATCTTCTGAGGAAGCCGCGGGTAGGCATAAAGGGCCATCACCCATGTCACGGAGAGGAGGATGCAGTTGAAGACAAAGAGGATGAGGACCGCTTTCTTTCTCACCCATGAATCCTAACCAAAAAAGAGGCAAAAATCAAACCCGCCTTTTGGTGTTGACAAGGTGAATTTATCAATGATAGAGTTGCAGAAACACACCAAAGCGGAGGTTTGGAAATGTCAGACTATCTCAAGGATTTCGAAGAGCGCATCCAGAAACGCTCGAACGAAGAGCTGAGAGCCATGCTGAGTCATTCGGAAGACTACGCGCCGGAAGCTCTGGAAATCATCAGAAAGGAAACGATGAGGCGCGGGGAGACACAAAGCCTCGTTTTGAGCCTCCCCAACGAGGAGCTGGCGAGACTCGTCACTTCGCCGAAGGAAAGCGACCCTCCAGACCTCGTCCAGGAAGCCAGGAACGAGGCGGCAAGGAGGGGCGGCCTTGAGGCGATCAGACAGAAAGTGGTGGAAACCGAAATAATCGCCAGCGGAAAGTTTCGCAAAGTCAAGGTCAGGCCGATCCTGAGGCCGGGTCAGTACCGCGGAGAGGGAATCATGCAGGCCGGCGAGGAGGGCCTTTTCATTCAGGGCCGCCACGTCCTCTCCATGGGCGCCCGATGGGGAATTGGTCTGGCCATATTTTTCGGCTTCCTTCTCATCACCCTGGCTGCAAGCGGTGGGGGCTTTTATTTTGCACCTGGCTTGATACCCCTATATTTTTTGATGGAATACGGAATTTTAAAGAGAGAGAATCTGAAGGTCCCCTACTCCGACATTCATCTCTATTCAGCCGTTCCCTCCCAGAACCTCATCGGAATCGAGTTCCGGGGCGATCCGTACTGCAGCCCGGTGGCCATGCGGACAGATCAATGGAAGGAAATTTATGACATCCTTCAGAAGAAAGTCCCTGGCGCCAGCGCTACGCTGGCTAAAATACTGCCCATGTCAAAAGGCAAAGTCATCCGGAGGTCTGTGTTTGTTTTCCTGGGATGGTATCTCCTCTTCTCCTTCCTGTGGTCAATGATCCTGGCAGCCATCCTTGCCTCTACGGGTGCGCAAGGCATCCCCGGTGTCAAAAACGCAGGTCTCCGAATTTTCCTCTGGGTCGTCTCTTTCCTCATCCCGATCGGAACTTCATTTCTCCTGACCAGGCGGTACTACCGCAAAAAACGCAGGGTGGTGGTATAGATTCCATTATCCAAGACAAAATAATTCGAGTCGGGGGGACCCTTCCAGCCCGGAAATCAACCTCTGGAGGGGAAAACTTTTTGCTCGGGTGAGGAAAGCATGACCCGTGGAGGACTCGAACCTCCAACCCGCGGATTAAGAGTCCGCTGCTCTACCTGTTGAGCTAACGGGCCATGAAA
>CAYZDV010000213.1:0-1800 GCA_964477275.1 uncultured Eubacteriales bacterium | reverse complement strand
CTTTGATTTCTTCCTTGACGAGGCGCATCGGGACAGAGAGCACAGAAATATCCTCCACGCGGATGGTGTTCACGTTGTAGAGGGGGCCCAGCGTCCACCCAACATCATCATAAGGCCGGGGGTCTGAGGTGTTGAAATACTGGCGGTCGAGCATCATGTCCGCCATGCGCGAGTAAGGCTGGTCCATCCGGACAATGTAGCTTCCGGCAGGATATTCCGCTTTGCCTAGTGTAAAGGCATCGGCAGCCCTGTGCACCTCTACGCCCTGCCACTGGAGGAGTTTGAGAAGGCGCGACGCCTGACCGGGACGCGGGTCGTCTCCTGGAAAAATGTAGGCGGCCGGACCTTCGTTGCGGGCCTTGGCAACCGAACGCCTGCTCTTGAGATAGAAGTTCTCCATGAACCGTTCCTTGTGGCTTGCGATGTAATTCATGCCGACAAGGATCGCGCTCTGCTGGAGGTTGACATTATTGCGGATAGACCAGAGAGTGGTGCGGAGAGGCGGGTTGGGACGGTACCAGGCCCGGTCCCCCCGGGTTGTGATGACGCGGGTGCTTCCGTCACCGGCACCCTGGGTTTCGTAGAATCGGCCTATGGCGTTATGGCCGTTGGCCGCATAGAAAGCATAATTGGGCGCCCAGCCGTCGTAAAAGGCATGGCTCCAAACACCCGGCACACCCTGCCGAGTCAAATCATTGACCTCCTGGTAAGCAAGCTGATGCCATTCATCGATGACGATTGGGTCGAGCCAGGCGTTGTAGGGTCCTGTTCCTGTGGAAATATACAGGTGAGAGGCGGATTCGTGGAGGTCGTGCATCACCTGAGGATGGAAATCGAAAAAGACCTTCATGATGTTCCGGCTGAGATTGAGGGCCAGGGCGAGATTATCCCTGTTATTGTCGTGTGCGACATATTTTCCCCAGTAGAGGAGGCGACTCGGCACATTGGCCTTCGGGTCTCTGCGCGGAGCCATGGCGATATCGACCTGTTTGTCGCGGCCGTCGACTTCCAGGATGGGAGTGATGAGAACGATGGAGTTTTCCCGGATCGTCTTGAAGAACGGGGAATCGTCGACCGCCAAGCGGTAGGCGAGCTCCATCAGCATCTCAACAGAGCCGGTCTCGCCCGGATGCATTCCTCCTGTGGCCCAGTACATGGGCTTGGCCTCGCGGATGAGCCGCTGGGCTTCTTGCTCGCTGATTTTTCGGGGGTCAGCCAGCTTGGCATTGATCTGCTTGTACCTGTCAAGGTTGGCCATGGTCTTCTCATCGGCAATGGCCACAACGATCCATTCTTTTCCTCCTTCCGTGGTACCAACAGTGAAAACCTTGACTCTCGGCGTCGCGGCATCCAGGGCCCTCATGTATTTGTAGACCTCATGGGAATAACTCAGGACATCGCGCGCACCGGCAATGCGGCCGAGAACTTCGAGCGGAGTGGGAATCCCTTTGGCGTAAGGCATGGAGTTCACGTATTTCGTCAAGAAATGGGGGTCTGTCGTGAACTCGAGAATTTTTTTTGTATACTCCTCGTGGATTCTCTGCTCAGCCGGGAACGATAAAGCAGGAGAAAAGACAAGGGTCGCCGCAAGAAAAACGGCTGCCGGGATTCGTCCGTCAGGGATAATTCTTATAAGCCAGCTGAAAACCTTTCGAGATGAATGCGGCATATGTTCCTCCTTCCTTTAAATTTCCTGATTGATACAGAGAATACACAGGTTAGAAGCTCTGGTCAAGAAGGTGCGGGAAATTGAAGACAGAAAAAGCTTCGATTGCTTTCAAGAAAGTTCTTCTGAACTTC
>CAYZDV010000212.1:0-1801 GCA_964477275.1 uncultured Eubacteriales bacterium | reverse complement strand
TCAGGGTGCCGCCGCGGGTCATGGCTTCGGCTGCGTTGATCATCAGGTTCCAGAAGACCTGCTTGATTTTGTCCTTGTCGACCCTGACCTGGGGAAGGTCCCTGTCCAGCTTTTTGACGACCTGGATGTTCTGGAATGCCGCCTGGTGCTCGAGGAGCTGGAGGGTGCGCTGGAGGATGTCGTTGATGCTGGCATAGGACTTCTGCGGCGGATTCTGCCGGGAGAATTCGAGCAGCCCTTTGACGATGTCCGTGCAGCGCGTTGTTTCATCGGCGATGAGGCTCAGGTACTCGTGGAAGGGATGGCCTTTCTCTGTCTTCTCCAGCATCAGATGGGTGTTGATCAGGATGGATGTCAGGGGGTTGTTGATCTCGTGGGCCACGCCGGCCGACATTTTTCCCAGCGAAGCCAGTTTTTCTGACTGGACCAGAAAATCCTGCATCTCCCTCAATTCCTTTGTCCTTTCTTCCACCCTTTTCTCCAGGGTTTTTCCCCAATGGATGAGCTTTTCGTTGGCTTTTTTGAGGTTTTCCGTCATCTGGTTGAAGGACTGGGCCAGCTGTCCGACTTCATCCTGAAAATTTATCTCCACTTTTTGATTCAGTTCTCCCCGGGCGATCTGGTTAGTGGCAAAGACCATGCTCTTCAGCGGGTGAATGATGGAGGAGGTGATGAAGGAGAGAATGGCCAGGAGGATGACCACACAGAGGGCCGCCATTCCGGCGAAGGTCAGCATGACTCTGTTTCTCAAATCGATGTAAGGCTTCTCCAGCATCCCCACGTAGAGAATGCCGATGATTTCCTCCTCGACATTCTTGATGGGCTCATAGGCCGTGATGTACCAGTCGTTGACCACGAACGCCCTGTCCACCCAGGCCTGCCCTTCTTCGAGCACCGCCTGATGGACTTCCTTTGAGATGCGGGTCCCGATGGCCCGCTCGCCGCTGGCATCCCTGACGTTGGTCGAGATTCGAAGATCCCGCTGGAAGATGGTGGCGGTGCCGATTTCCCGCCCCTTGTATTTTTCGCCCTTGTAGACGATCTCCTTGACGCGGTCCACGATCTCAGGATTCTGGTTGAGAAGGATTCCGCCGTAAATGACGCCGATGATCGCTCCCCGGTCATCGTGGACCGGGGCGGCGGCCTTGAGGACCATTCCGTCTTCCTCATGGTCTTCGGCGCGGGGGACGGCTCTGGGAGTGGGGATGAATTTGAGATAGGCCCGCTCCGCCAGACCCTCGCCTTCTTTGAGCAGCTCTTCTCTGGGCATGATCTGGGTTGCTGAGACGACCTCTCCATAGAGGGCCCGCCTGATCAGAGGGTTTCTGGCCATACTGTCTCCCCATATTTCCGGGCGGGCGGCCCGGACGATCACCTTTCCCCGGGCATCGGTCACGCTGAGGATGTCCAGACCGAAATCATTCCTGACCCGGTTCAGGTATTTTCTGAGGCGCGCCCTGTCGTTGCTGCTGATGGCCTTCTGGATGGATTCCCGGGTGGAGTTGAGCCGGACGATATCCCGGATGTCATTGAGCTTCTCGTTGTAGACCATCCAGGCTGAGGCCAGGTCATGCCGGACCTTGGCCTGGGCCAGGTAGAAGATGGTTCTGTGCTCGATCTGCGTTCCGATGATGATGGTGACGATGCCGCCGAAGAAGATGACGAGCAGAAACGAGAGGATGAATTTGGCTCTCAGGGGAAGGTTCAGAAAATTCTCCAGAATTTTTTTGACAATCATCTGAGGACCACGCGGTTATTATTCACCTGATGGAGTTCCTAATACAAACGCAATAGAGGATGT
>CAYZDV010000211.1:0-1875 GCA_964477275.1 uncultured Eubacteriales bacterium | reverse complement strand
CCTGTCACCCTCACCGAGCATCTCTTTCTTTATCCGGTAGGACCTCTCGAATTGCACCCCTGGGGGGATGAACTCATCCAGGAGCCAACCGTCGATCCTGAAGATGACCCTCTGGTCTTTGAAGACCTCCTTGTTCACTCCGCCTCGAATGACGAGCTGCGCATCGCGGCCGGGATTGCCGATGATGCACCGGGCTTCTCTGGACGTCCAGCGCCATCTCTTGAGATGGGTCTCAGGGTCGACCTCATGGTCATACCAGCCATTTCCATAGACAATCTCCGGCGTATCAGGAGGAGGGGGAAAGACCTTGACCTTCTTCTCCACAACCTTTCTCAGCTCTGTCCGGCCGTCCTCCCTCCGGATGGCAAACCCGATGGAAAGCCTCAAGGTTTCTGCGCCCCCGAATTCAGGGTCCATGGCATCGATGAAGGGAGGGATATAAATCCGCCGCGAATAGGCATACTCGTTTCCCACTTCCCACTGCGAAGTCGGTGTCTCAGGCCTGTGATTGTCGTGGAGAATCAGGTTGCTCCTGTGCCAGAAGTGAACAAAGGCCGTTGCGTCTTCCTCCATTCCTTTGAAGGCTTTTTGTGTCCTCCAGGTATACCGGACATCCGTGAACAGCCTGTCGGTCAGCGGCGATTCGGAGAACCCGACCTCGAGCTCAACCCCCCGGAGAGGATTTTTCTCCCGGCAGCAAAGGGTGAAGGAGACGACTGCAATCAGAAGCAAAAAAAGCGAATG
Organism: uncultured Eubacteriales bacterium; assembly: GCA_964477275.1. Classification (GTDB taxonomy): domain Bacteria; phylum Acidobacteriota; class Aminicenantia; order Aminicenantales; family Aminicenantaceae; genus CAYZDV01. The sequence goes on along the minus strand of CAYZDV010000211.1, from coordinate 1,131 downwards.
TTTCCTTTCGATCATTCTTTTTTCCTCCTCTGTCGGCGGCTGAAGCTCCGGCCATCTCCCATCAAATGCCCGGTTCTCAGAATCCGTCGAAAAAATACCACAGGAGAAAAGTTCGTGTCAAAGAAAAAATTGGAGAGATACGAATTTTTTTCCGGGGTAATGGCCATTTCCTTTGAAAACAGGATGGGTGGCATGAAAATTGGGGCCTGGCCCCAATTTTTTTATTTTGAGGTACACCCCATGACAGGACCCATCCTAAAAAAATATTCGCCTTCCCGCAAAAAAATGCTTTCATAGGAGGGGAACCATGGCCGTTCGAGCTTCCCAGAGCACTCCCCAAATCCTCTTTCTTCCGGCCTTTCCGCCACCGCGGATTGGGAATTGCATCCGGGTCCCATCCGTGCCTTGAAAGAGAAAAACGATTATAGTATATTCCTCAGAAGATGATTCTTTTCCTTTTTTCCCTCCTTCACCGCGCCGCATGCCAGGTCAAAAGCTGGCTTTATGCGCTGGGCCTGCTCAAAACGACAAAAGCTCCTCTGCCTGTGGTCAGCGTGGGCAATATCGCCTTCGGCGGTTCGGAAAAAACACCCCTGGCCATGCACCTCCTCTCCTTTTTCCTCCAGAAAGGCTTCAGGCCAGCCCTGATCTCCCGCGGCTACAAAGGCCGCTGGGAAAAGAAAGGAGGACTGCTCTCAGACGGAAGGACGATCCTCGGCTCCTGGAGGGATTCCGGCGATGAGGCGTTCATGGTCGCTCAGCGCATTCCCCAGGCCGGTGTCTTTGTGGGTAAAGACCGGTTTCTCTCCTGCCGGAGAGCTGCAGAGGCCGGTTTCGAGCTGGCTGTCCTGGATGACGGCTTCCAGCATCTCCGCCTCGAGCGAAACCTGGATATTGTCCTTTATGACCCACGGGAAAAAACAGCCCTGCGGGAACTCCCGTCTTCCCTGAGAAGAGCGGATGTCGTGCTGGTGAAGGAGGTAAGCGACGGAGAGAACAAAGAGGAGGTTGCGAAACTGACGGCTGCTGACATCTTCCCCTACTCTGTCCTGAGCCAGGGATTTTTCATGTCGAATGGCAGCGCGCCTGTCGCTCCCGGAACGTTCCAGGACAAGAAAGTGCTGGCTTTCT
>CAYZDV010000210.1:0-1885 GCA_964477275.1 uncultured Eubacteriales bacterium | reverse complement strand
CGAAGCCTCTTTTTCTGCGAATTCCAACCCACAGAATCGACTAAATGAGTTGGGGAGAGAGACCAAGGTTGATTGGCTTCAGAAGGAGGCCTGGTCATGGAAAAAAAGTTCATCATCAGGGGCTTTAGGGAACCCGCCGACTTCCCGATCTTTTCTGACGAGAGGGCCTATTCCCTCGAAGAAGCCAGCCTCAGGGCCAAAGAGTACCTGACGGAAAAGGCGATACTCAGAAAAATTATCATCTACGAGCAGGAAGAGGGAGCCGAAGAGAAGGCAGCCAAGTTCATTTGCAAAAACAAGTTCGGGAGGATTGAAGAAATCGGCGGCTGGTGGATGAAATAACCTCAAGAGCGTAGAGTTGCTTCGCCCCCGCCGTAACATCATTACGGGTTTAACCTTTTACCGGGGGCGAACCTAAAAACACCTCACACAACAGATTTCCGAAAGAGGCAGCCAGCCCCGGTTTATTTTTTTATGGAATCCGCCAATTTCAGCGTTTTTCGCCTCAAGAAAGACATCATGAAATCCCCGTGACGCGCTTCCTCTTTTTAGGTAGAGTTCGGTCCTGCTCTTGCGCGTCTTTGAAGCACCCGGGGTTTAAAATTTTTCTGGAAAGCGATTCGCTCCCATTGGCTGGCGGCCGGGAAATTGCACTTTTCCGGAAATCATGCTAACAATTGCGGTTCAAGGATGACCGCTTGAGAAAGAGCTCTGTTTTCGGCCTTATTTTTCTTCTGCTGCCGGGCACATTTGTCGCTTTCGCTCGGGAGTCCAGGGAAATGGGAATGACAGAAACCCTTGTTCTGAAGATTAGCGATCCGATCGATGTCGACGGCCTCCTCGACGAGCCAGAATGGAAGAAGGCTCCTGAAGCGAACTCCCTGATGCAGTTCCAGACCCGGAGAGAAATCTCTGATCCGTTCCGGACTTCGGTCAAGATTCTCTATGACGATGAGTTCATCTACTTTGGCTTTTTCTGCTACGACCGTCAGCCCGATAGAATCGAGGCATATGCCCGGAGCAAAGACGATGATATAAGGGATGATGATTCCGTCTACGTGCTCATCGATACAGCCCATGATAGGGACAACTTCTACTATTTTGGAACAAACATCAATGGAATTCGGCTCGACGGGAAAGTTTCTCTCGATGGCCGGACCGCTGAGCCGGGATGGGATGGCGCCTGGACAGTCGCGGCTCGAAAGACGACTTTCGGCTGGACGGCTGAGATGGCCATCGACCTCTCCTGCCTCAACTACCAGCCGGGGAAAGAAAAAACGCTGGGAATCAGCCTTTCCCGGATCGTCCCCAGGAACCTGGAGAGCTTTTTCTGGTCCGGCCCGCTCGACCCGGCCTTCAAAATCACCCAATTGGACCAGATGCAGAGAGTCGAGCTTGGGAAATCGGCCAGAAGGCTTTCGCTGTCCTCCCATGCGATTTCCACCTCCGAGGAGGGGGAAAAGATGATGCTCGGCGGAGGAGTGGATGTGCGTTATGCCTTCAGCCCGAGCCTCGCCGCTCAGTTGACCGTCTATCCCGATTTTTCCACTGTCGAGCCCGATAAAGAAGTCATCAACCTGACCCGTTTCGAGCTTTTTCTTCCGGAAAAAAGGGATTTCTTTCTCCAGGACTCTGACCAGTATGATCAGAAAATCCGGCTGTTTTATTCCAAGAGAATCACCGATATCCACGGCGGAGTCCGGCTGCATGGCAAGGCCGGCGGGCTGGAATTCTCGGGCTTGAGCGTCCAGGCCAGGGCAGACGTATTCACCAATGAAAATTCTGCAAACTATTCCGTGTTCCGGGTGAAAAAGGGGCTATTCGGTTCCAGCTTTGTCGGTTTCCTGGCCGCCAACAAGCACATCGACGGCATGAACGACGGGGT
>CAYZDV010000209.1:0-1940 GCA_964477275.1 uncultured Eubacteriales bacterium | reverse complement strand
TCTTGATATCCTGGGTGATGGCCGTGAACTGCGCATAATCGAATTCCCCGACTCGGCTGATTTTCTCGCGGAACAGAGGGACGACCCGGCGGCCGCAATCGGTTTGCAGTCCTGCTCTGCCCTCGTCACTCATCTGCTCCCGACCGTGGCCCCGACGGCCTTCTCCATCCAATCCTGCTGGGCTTCGGTCATCTTTTCGGGGATGAGTTTAGCCTCTCTCAAGAAGCGGGCAGCCATTTCTGCCTGCAGACGAGTGGAGAGCTTTTTGATATGCTGCCGGTTAAGCCAGTGGAACTTTTCATGGTCGAAAACCGCCGACGAGCGGCTGACTTTCTTCAGGTCAAAGAGCGTCACCAGCTCTTTCCTGTCCAGCACTTCCCTTCCTTCGGGCGGGGCCCATCCCAGCAGGGCCAGATAATTGAAGAGGGCAGAAGGAAGAATTCCCTGTTTTTCAAACTGGTCTACGGCCGTCGCTCCATGGCGTTTGCTCAAGCGGGCGTTGTCCTTGCCCATGACCATAGACAGGTGGGCAAACCGGGGCTCTGGAAGGGAGAGGGCCTTGTAGACCAGGAGCTGTCGAGGAGTGTTGGAGATGTGGTCTTCTCCCCGGATGACATGGGTCACCCTCATTAGAAAATCGTCGATGACCACGGCGTAGTTGTAGTTCGGCAGCCCGCTGGAGCGGACAAGGATCGGGTCTCCGATGAGCTGGAGGTCGAAGGTCAGGCGACCTCTCACCAGGTCGTCATACTGGATGTTCCCCACACCGGGAGTCCGGAGCCGGACCGCTGCCTGTTCTCCCGAACCGAGCCTTTTTCGAGCGTCCTCGAGGGTCTGGGAGCGGCATTTGCCGCTGTAGACCGGCATCCGGCCAGATGCCAGGGATGTCTCCCTCTCCTTCGCCAGCTCCTCCAGAGGGCAGAAACAGTAATAGGCCTTTCCCTCTTCCAGCAGCCTCCGGGTGTATTCCCGGTAGATGTCGATCCTCTCCGACTGGCGGTAAGGGCCGAACTCTCCGCCGATATCCGGACCTTCATCCCAGTCCAGCCCCAGCCAGCGCAGATCCTGGATCAGGTTCTTCTCGTGCTCTGCGGCCGACCTTTCGATGTCGGTATCCTCGACTCTCAAGATGAAGACCCCTTTTTTCTGGCGGGCGAAAAGCCAGTTGAAAAGAGCGGTCCTGGCATTTCCCACATGGAGGAATCCTGTAGGGCTGGGTGCGAAGCGAACTCGGATTTTATTCATCAGCTCTCATATTAATCTCGGAGAAAAAATGAGTCAAGGGAAGAGCGTTCTGAAGATGACTGTTCTGACAAGAGGACAGGTCCTGTCACAGAACGCCCGGGACGATTCGCGCGTCGCGAAGAAGTGAATCATGGCCGGCCCCGGCGTGGGGGCTGAAGTTATGAAAGGCATTCAACTGGCGCTGGGGACGGTAAGCGTGCCCAGAGGCGGAAGGATGAACGGTCTTTCGGCGAGCGCCTTCAATTACATCAGAGGAACACAAACCGGCGTGACCATCGGCATAGTGAACTACTGCTGGCGGTTGAAGGACGTTCAGATCGGCCTTGTCAATATCGCCCGCGACAACCCAACGGGCATGAAAGTCCTTCACATCTTGAACGCAAATTTTTAAAAAGTTTTTCCTTAAAACATCAATTCCCCCCCGCTGGATAGCTTCAAATTTAAGCTCGTTAGCCGAGGAATAGGATACTAATGTAGTGCGTCCAACGCTTCTATACATATATTGTGGCATCAAAAACCGTCATTCCTGCGAAGCCTGTCCCTGTGCAGGCAGGGAGCAGGAATCCAGAAAGGCAAAAAGACTGGATTCCGGATCAAGCCCGGAATGACAATCAAAGTAAAGGGACTTATGACGCACTCCACTAGTGTAGCGTCTCTCAAATTTATTCGATAAATCAGTAAATAAAATATCTGTG
>CAYZDV010000208.1:0-1947 GCA_964477275.1 uncultured Eubacteriales bacterium | reverse complement strand
CTGTCGAAATACCTGTTCATGTTCCTGACATAACGGTCGTGAGCCACAAGAGGCCTGGCCAGCCTCCTCTCCGTCTTCCGGGACAGGCGGCCCTTCCTGACCAGTTCCTCGCCGGCCTGGCGCAGCATTTTCTTATAGGACTTGATGCGGGGCTGGAGCGAGGGATTGCGGGACCTGAGGATTTCGCCGCCGCTGCGGTAGATTTCTCCCACCACCTCGGAATGCATGTTCCTGGCCAGGCGCCGGAAATAGAGCTTCAGGGTCTGGAAATGGGTCGGCTCGGGAAGGCCGTTGTTCGAAATGACGACAATCTTCGGGTAGGTCCCGTATCTTTTGAGATGGAGGGTCTCTCCCCTGACTCTCATCACATGAGGGTCCAGGGTGGGAATCAGGCGGTCGATGAAGGTCTTCATGATTCCGGTCACGTGATCGGCGTAGAGAGGGGTGGCAAATATCACCACATCCGCGGCAACGAACCCGGGGAGGAGGTCGGCCATGTCATCCTTCTGAATGCAGACACCGGGCGTCTTCAGCCAGCAGCTCAAACAGGCCCTGCAGAAGCCGATGGATCTGCCGGCAAGGAAGACGTTCTCCACCTCTGCTCCTGCATCCTGCGCGCCCTGCAGGAACTCGGCGGCCAGCCTCTGGCTGTTGCTGCGTTTTCCTTTCGGGCTGCCGTTAAAACAGATGATCTTCATCACGTTTCCTCAACTCCTGCTTCTCGTCTCTCTTTAACTCTACCATAAAAAAGAAATCCAGGGGTAGAAGAAAAAGAGAGAAAAAAGGAGAAGAGATAAGCCTGGCAATTCCGTTGACGGGAGACGGAAATTTCTATAGACTCCATTCTTCATCCCTCGTCATAAAAAGAAATAAAAAAAGGGAAAAACCATGACTCACAAAAGACAACCGATCTTAAGCCTTTTTCTCATGTTTTTTCTTTTCTCCGGCCGAGGCGTCTCTCCTGCCGCGACGGAGGAGACGCTGCTGACCGCGGCTGAAGCCAGCGGGTTCAGCGAGACTTCAAGGTACGACGATGTCCTGCGTCTCATCCGGGAGCTTCAGAGAAGAAGCCCTCTCGTCCGGGTGGAAACCCTGTGTGTCAGCACCGAGGGACGCGCAGTGCCCCTCCTTGTCATCGGCAGGCCCGCCCCCGCCTCTCCTCAGACCCTTCGTTACGATGAGAGGCTGGTCGTTTACATCCAGGCCAACATCCATGCCGGCGAGGTGGAAGGAAAGGAAGCCTCCCTGATGCTGGCCCGCGAGATCCTGCTCGAGAAGAACCATCCCTATCTTGATCAGCTCGTCATCCTGATCGCGCCCATCTTCAACGCCGACGGCAATGAAAAAATCAGCCCTTCGAACAGGCGGGGTCAGGCCGGGCCGGAAAAGGGCGTCGGGGTCCGCCATAACGGCCAGAATCTCGACCTCAACCGCGACAGCACAAAGCTCGAAAGCCCGGAACTCCAGGGGCTCGTCAAGAATGTCCTCATGCGCTGGGACCCCGCGCTGCTCGTCGACTGCCACACGACGAACGGCTCCTATCACGAGGAGCCGGTGACCTATTCCTGGCCGCTGAACCCGAACGGCGACACCGCCCTCATCGCCTTCCAGAGGGAGAAAATGCTCCCCCGGATCAGTGAAATCCTCGAGAAAAAATACAACACCCTCTCCATTCCCTACGGCAATTTCGACTACAGGAATATCGAGAGCGGATGGCAGACCTTCAGCCCTCAGCCCCGCTTCGTCACCAATTACATGGGCCTGCGCAACAGGCTGGCCATCCTCAATGAAAACTATTCTTATGCGGACTTCAGGACGCGCGTCCTGGGCTGCTATCATTTCCTGCTGGCCATCCTCGACTATTGCACGGAAAACTCCGGTGAAATCAAAGCTCTGGCGGCTGAGGCAGACAGAATGGCCGTTGAGAGGGGGCATCAGCCCAAAGAC
>CAYZDV010000207.1:0-2037 GCA_964477275.1 uncultured Eubacteriales bacterium | reverse complement strand
GGCTGGCAAGGTGGCTGAAGATCCTCGGCTTCGATACCCTCTACTTCAGCAAAATTGAGGACGTTAGCCTCCTGGCCCGGGCTGAGAAAGAGGGCCGGCTTCTCCTGACCCGGGATACCGGCCTGATGGAGAGAGCGAAGAGGATTAAAACGTTTTTCATCGAAAGCGAGGACTGGAGCTCCCAGCTCGAGCAGGTCCTGGATGGGCTCAACCTCTGGGATGAAGTCAGCCCCTATTCCCGCTGCATCGAGTGCAATGTCGAGCTCAAGGAGCTGCCCCGGGAGCGGGCCAGGAATCTGGTGGCGCCCTTCGTCCTGGAGCAGGCGGATGCCTTCGCCCTCTGCCCCTGCTGCGGCCGGGTTTTCTGGAAGGGAACCCACCATCAGGATATGGAATTCAAGCTGGAGGAGATCCTGAAGAAAAGAGGAAAAAAACCCGGTTGATTCGAGAGTCGAAGGAATTTACACTTGCCATCTTATAGAAGAATAAAGCAGGTATGGAAGGATCCGAAAGTGAAACGGTGAGCCATTCTGGCCGTCGCCGCGCCATGCAGCGAAGGAAAAAAGATTGTGAGCGATCCTGGCCTTGTTTCCGGCGCGGGAGAGATAAAGGAGCATTTCGGCATCATCAGCAGATAGAGGATGAAAAGGAGGAAAGAATGAAGGTGAAATTATTTCTTTCGCTTCTGGTTTTGGCCTTCACAGGAGCGTTGCTTTGCTGCAAGACCGGAGCCATTTCAGAGGAGAACACAGACATGAATTCCATGGTTTCTGTCCTGAAAAAAGAAAACATTGACCATTTTGTTTTTTCCAACGCGCAGGGAAATTCATTGCTGGTCGTCCCCCGGTTCGGAGCCCGGATTCTCGCCGTCTCGGTGAGCGGGGAAAACCTGTTCTGGACCCATCCTGATATTCTGAAGGGACAGGGAGGCCAGCGGTCCTGGGTCTCGCCGGAGGGCGGTGCCAAGGGTTTTATCTTCAGGCCCGATTGGAATGGAAACCGGGATTTTTCCATGCTCGACCCCGGTCGCTACACGGTCTCAGCCTACAAGGAGAACGAGCACATCGTGCTCGAGAACACTTTCCGGGCAGCCTCCAACGACGGTCAGGAAGCCTACGACCTGACCCTGACCAGGGAGGTCCGGCTAAAAAAAGATCCACTCGAAGATGACCCTGAATTCAAGGGCCTGGACTACGATTACCTGGGGATCGACTTTGTCCATCATCTCAGGAACAACTCGAGGGACACTCTCGACCGGATTCTCGGGCTGTGGTGCCTGATCCAGATTCCGCCCAAAGGAACGATGATCGTTCCTGTCCAGGATGTCCGGCGAGAGGCCTGGAGGGATACGTACTTTGAGCCGATTCCCCGTGAATTTGTGAAGGCCAACCCTGGTTCCTTTTCTTTCTCCATCCACGGCAGTCAGCGCTACAAGGTGGGCGTCCGGCCGGAATCGGCCAGAGGAGTGATTGGCTATCTTTCCAGGGCCGCAAACGGCGCTCATTTCATGGCCTTCATGACCTTTCCGGTGAGACCCGATGCCCGCTATACCGACAGGCCGAAAACTGAACAGGAGACCAACGGAGACGCTATTCAGCTTTACAGCCACCTGGAGAAAGGGGCTCTTGCCTTCGGAGAGCTGGAATGCCAGTCCTGGGGTCTGAACCTCGGGCCCGGAAGCGAGGAGGATTTCCCCATTCAAATCTATCTCTACAAGGCTTCTCTCGACACGCTGCAGAAAATCGGCAGCAGGCTGGTCTGCTCTGAATTCGACAGGGCTCATCTATTCGAGATAGAATAAGGATAAGGAACCGCACAGAAATCTTCGCTCAAGGCCACGCCGCCTTTGCCCGGCGCGGCAAAGCCCCTTGATTCCATCCTCGCTCTCTCGGCTTCGCCTCGAGGAACCATGCCCGCTCGTCCTTCACACGGACTTTTCCGCGAACTCCCCCTCTCTAAGGAGGATGGGTGGCATGGGGTGCTCCCCCGCAACGCCCGCAGCGGAAGGGGTTCCCCACGGGGGGATGGGTGGTCCTT
>CAYZDV010000206.1:0-2055 GCA_964477275.1 uncultured Eubacteriales bacterium | reverse complement strand
AGATTAGCTTCTACCACAGCTTAAAAAAGATGTCAAAAACAAAGCATGCGATGGAATCCATTCCAAATCCGATCTTGACAATTGAGAACCCCTCTTTCAAAATGCAGTTGAAAATACGGATAAAGTGAGGATTCAATGGCAAAAAGACATCTCCTGTTCGGTGTTTCTTCCTGTTTGCTGGCGCTGCTTCTTGCCGGATGCGCGAGCGAAAAGAAAGCTCTCCAATCGGCGATGGCCAGCATCACTGCCGAGGATTTAAAGGAAGACATAGCCCGGCTCTCCTCCGATGAATTCATGGGACGCTTCCCTGCCACAGAAGGCGAGGAAAAGACCATCCAGTTCCTCAAGGATGAGTTCCAGAAGGCCGGGCTAAGTCCGGGCAACGGCGAAAGCTACTTCCAGGAAGTGCCGATGGTGGAAATCACGGCCGATCCATCAGCGACGTTGAGCATAGAGAGCGGGAAGGAAACAATGCGGTTCCAGTACGCCGGGGAATTTGTGGCCGTCACCCAGCGGGTCGCAGAGGAAGTTTCCTTCGATGATTCAGATCTCGTCTTTGTCGGCTACGGCATCGTTGCTCCGGAGTACAACTGGAACGATTATCAGGAGTTGGATGTCCGGGGAAAAACGATCGTGGTCCTGGTGAACGACCCCGGATACGCCACAAAAGACCCGGAGCTTTTTAACGGAAAAGCCATGACCTACTACGGCCGCTGGACCTACAAATATGAGGAAGCGGCCCGGCAGGGAGCTGCGGGTGTCTTCATCATCCACGAGACAGCCCCTGCTGCATATGGATGGGGCGTGGTCAGGAACGGCTGGACAGGACCACAGCTCAACCTTGTCAGCGAGGACAAAAACCTCTCGCGCTGCGCCGCTGAAGGCTGGCTTCACCTCGACGCGGCCCGCAGAATTCTGGCCAAAGCCGGTCTGGATTACGATGAGCTCAAGCAGACCGCGGCCAGGCGGGGCTTCAAGCCTATCCCCCTGGCAATGAAGGCCTCCCTCACCCTGAAAAACACCATCCGCTACCAGAAATCCCACAACGTCATCGGGCTTCTGCCCGGTTCCCGGCGTCCCGACGAATACATTATCTATATGGCCCACTGGGATCATTTCGGAGTTGATCCCAGCCTCGAAGGAGACCAGATTTTCAACGGAGCGCTTGACAATGCCACAGGAACAGCGGCTCTGATTGAGCTGGCAGAGGCGTTCATGATGCTCAAGCCGCTCCCTCCCCGTTCGATCGTCTTTCTGGCTTTGACTGGAGAAGAACAGGGGCTCCTCGGCTCCCAGTACTACGCCACCAACCCCGTCTATCCCAGAACCAAAACAGTGGCTGCCGTCAACATGGATTCCCTCAACATCTGGGGGAAAATGCGGGACATCACGGTCATCGGCTACGGGATCTCGGAGCTGGATGACTATCTGAAAGCCGCAGCCGCGGAACAGGGCCGCCGGGTTCGTCCCGACCCCGAGCCTGAACGGGGCTCTTTTTTCCGCTCGGACCACTTTCCCTTTGCCAAAGAAGGAATCCCGGCCGTCTATCCCACTTCCGGCATCGACCATGTCGAGCACGGAGAAGAGTGGACCCTGGCCCAGAGGGAAAAATACATTGCCGAAAAATACCACCAGCCTTCAGATGAATATGACCCCAACTGGGACCTTTCCGGCGCCATCGATGACCTCCACCTCCTGTTCAGAGTCGGCCATATGTTGAGCAAGGAAAAAACGTTTCCCAACTGGAAAGAGGGAACCGAATTCAAGGCAAAGAGAGACGCGGAGATGGAGGCCGCTCAAAAAATAGAGAAGCTCAAGTCCTTACCCTACTACTGAAAAAACTGAAATAAGAACCGTTGCGGCTTTTCATTATTCAGAACTCAGGACGCTGCCTTTTTTAAGGATGGGTCCTGTCATGGGGTGTCCCCCGTCCGTCCTCGCTGATCTGTTTTCCCCCGGGAAACAGATCAGGGGAGCCGAGGGGATATGTCCCCTCGGTCGCAGGGCATAGCCCGAGAAGGGGAGGCAGGGAGCCGTGGCTTCACCATGGCGACC
>CAYZDV010000205.1:0-2153 GCA_964477275.1 uncultured Eubacteriales bacterium | reverse complement strand
TCAGCCTTTCCTGAGGAGGGCGATATGCTGGCTGTGAATTCCCCTCAGCAGCGGAAAAATCTTAACGACCCTGAACCCCGCGCCCCGGACTTCCTCCGCGAAATCCCTTCCCGAAATCATCCGGATCCGCGTCCTGCTCCTCCTGACAGCACGCCTCACTTTTCTCTGCAGGACATGAAGCCAGTTTCTCCGGTAAAAGGAAACGACAACCCAGCCGGCGCTGACCCGCGAAAATTCCTGGAGCACAGCCTGGCGCTCCTCCCTCTGATGCAGATGATGGAAAAAGCGCATGGAGAGTAGAAGGGCAAAGACCTCCCGCTTGAAAGGCAGGCCCTGCACGGCATCCGCCACAACGGCCGCGGCTCTGGCCGGCCTGGCCGCTCCGACCCGGCGTCCAGCCGCCTTCTCCCCGGCGCGCCTCGCCATGTGGAAGGAGAGGTCGCTGCTCACCAGAAAAACTCCCTCCTGCTCGAGCAGCGGCGAGAAGCGGCCGTAGCCGCAGGGAATATCCAGCACAGGGAGCACGGGAAGAGGCCGGCCTCTCCCCGCCTCCTTCAGGATTGCGCCGATCACCCTGCGCAGGATTCGCTCTTCCCTCCAGTGGACAAGCCTCTGGTCCGGGCCTCTGAACCTTTTTCGCTCGTAGTCCTCAACCTCGTGTCTCTGAAAGGGGCGAGCGGCGCTTTTCTCTTTCCTCACTCTCTCCGCCTCATCTCCACTCGAAATTTTCTTTCTCCCATTTTATCAGTTACCGGCCCTTCGTTTAAAGTCAACCTGTAAAAAGGGGCCTGTCCCCTTTTTTTGTCCTCCTAAATTGACTGGGATGCGAGCCTGTGGTATAAACTTTTTCATCCCTTCACAAGAGGAAACATCAGCCAGCTCAGCGAACGGAGAAACAAAATGGCCAGATTGTTCGGGACTGACGGAATACGGGGCGTGACCAATAAGGCGCCGATGACCGCGGAAATGGCCATGCAGATCGGCCAGGCCGTGGCCTACGTTCTCAACAGAAGGAGGAAAAACTACAGGCAGAGAATCGTCATCGGCAAGGACACGCGCCTCTCCGGATACATGTTCGAAAGCGCGCTCACCGCCGGCATCACCTCCATGGGCGCGGACGCCATCTATGTGGGCCCGATGCCGACCCCCGGCATCGCCTTCATCACCAGCAACATGGACGCCGACTGCGGGATTGTCATCTCCGCCTCCCACAACCCTTTCCAGGACAACGGAATCAAGATATTCTCGAAAGACGGCTTCAAGCTCTCCGACGAGCAGGAGCAGGAGATAGAAGAGCTGATATTTTCCCGGAGACTCCAGGAGCTGGTCTCCTCGCCTCCGGAAATCGGCCGCGCCTACAGAGAAGAGGACGCAAAGGGGAGATACATGGTCTTCCTCCGGCATACTTTTCCCAAAACCCTCAGCCTGGAGGGAATGAAAATCGTCCTCGACTGCGCCAACGGCGCGACCTACAAAGTGGCTCCCACCCTGCTCACCGAGATGCGGGCTGAGGTCATCGGCCTCAACGTCTCCCCGGACGGAAAAAACATCAACCTGAACTGCGGCGCCCTCCACCCCCACTCCCTGGCTGAGAAAATCGTCGAAAGCAGGGCCGACATCGGGCTCGCCTTTGACGGCGACGGCGACCGGCTCATCGCCGCCGACGAAAAGGGAAACATCGTCAACGGCGACAAAATCCTGGCCATCTGCGCCAGGGACATGAAGAAGGAAGGAAGGCTCCTCAACAGCGCCGTCGTCTCCACGGTCATGAGCAACCTCGGCCTTTCCCTCGCCTTCAAGAAAATGGGAATTCGCCATTTCCAATCCCGGATCGGCGACCGCTATGTCCTGGAGGAGATGCTGAAAAATGGGGTGGTGCTCGGCGGCGAGGAATGCGGCCACATCATCTTCCTCGAACACCACACGACCGGAGACGGAATCCTGAGCGCCCTCCAGCTTCTGGCCGTCATGGCCAAGGAGAAAAAGCCGCTCTCCGAGCTTGCCCGGGTCATGAAAACCCTTCCCCAGATGCTGATCAACGTCGATGTGAAAAGGAAACCGAAACTGGATGCGATCCCGGAGGTCACCGCTGCAATCAGGGAGGCAGAAAAGGAGCTCGCTGACAGAGGAAGGGTTCTGGTCAGGTATTCCGG
>CAYZDV010000204.1:0-2177 GCA_964477275.1 uncultured Eubacteriales bacterium | reverse complement strand
TATAGGCTTGACTCGGTAATCATGGCCGAAGAATTCCCCGGATTAAGAATTGACAGCCTCAGGGATATTGCTGCCAATAAACTTCTTGCCATTTTCGGCCGGGCCGCGCTGCGAGATTTTGTCGATGTCCTTTTTCTGATCAGAGAGAAATTTGAAAAAAATGACCTTATCCTTATGGCGAAAAAAAAAGACCCGGGTTTCGATCTTTATTGGCTGGCCACAGCCTTTGAGCGTGTCCGCGAATTTTCTGCGGATTCTCCGGAAATGCTCCTTTTGGTTAAGCCCTGCTCGATAGAAGTCTTATCGGCCTTTTTCGACGAGTGGAGGAGAGAAATCTTCCTAGAGATTACAAAAAAGTAATTAAAACCTTGTTCGAGCTATGCTTTTCAGGCTCCATCTGTGAAAATTTCCTAAAAGCCGGCCTGGAACATGGCCAGGATGGCATTTTCCGCGGTTCCCGCGGACCGGTCCTTCCGGTATTCATAGTTGAGCTGAAGTTTCGTTTTTTGAGAAAAAAACCAGTTGACGCCCATGGTGACGACATCCACCCTGTCTCCCTGAACATTTAGGTCCCTGTCATACGTGTCGAGCCTGAGGAGTGGCTGAAGCTTTTCCGGGATGACCTCGAAAGCCGCCAGAAGGTACCAGCCGGACCTTTCTGTGTCTCTGTCGCGGGCAAAGATGTACTCGCCTTTGAGAGTGAGAGCTCCCCGGTCCAGCCGCATCTCCACGCCTGTCCTGTCTCTGTCCACAGGAGGAGTGAGGGGCAGCACGCTGTGCAGGCCCTGATAGTGCGCAACCGCCACGGTGAGAAAATCTGCCGGAGATATTGCCAGCCTTGCCGCCAGGTCTTTTTTCTCGTTAGTGTCTCTCCGATTGATACCCGAGCCGTTAAAAACTCCCAGGATGCATTCGATCCTGGAAAATTTTCCGCTGAGAGCGATTCCGATGTCCCGGCCCAGGGACCCGATGTCCCGGCCCGGACAGAGTTCCTCCACGGCCTGGCTGCGGTGAATGGTATCCAGGGCAGAGCTCGAGGTCAGGTTCTCCTGGCTGAAGGGCACCTTGAACTGGCCGAAGGTCAGCCTGAGAGCAGGAAGCAGGTCGATTTCCACGGCCGCATCCACCAGGACAGGGCTCCTGACCGCATCCACCTGGAGCTTGTAACGGATGCTGTTCAGGACTCCGCCTTGAATGGTGGCCCTGGCCCGCCGGATTTGAAACCCATCCACAGCCTCATCGCTCATCGTGGACTGGACCTGGGTGAAGCCACTCCATTCGAGGGGCTTTCCGGCCGCGCGAGAAACCTCTTCCTTATCCGCTGCGGCCATAAAAGAAAAAAAACCCATGCCAACAAGCAGGCAAAAGGACGGGAGCACAAGCACGATCTTCCGTTCAGTCTTTCTCTTTCTCTCTCGTTCCATCTCGCGTCTCTCCTTTTACCGAATGGATTTCCCCCATTTTCAACCGGAATCCCCGGCGAGTCAACCGATAAATCAGCCGGGGAGGTCAAAAGATGATCTGGCAGAGGGCCGCTGAACCCAGGATGAGAGTGGCGACGCCGACGATCAGCTTCAGTTTATTTCCCCTGAATTTTTTCACGGTCAGGGCGGCAAAGGGAACCGAGACAACGGCACCCACTATCAATGAGGGCGCCAGGTTCCACTCTATGGTACGGTTGGTGAAAGCCACGTAGGCGACCACACCCACCAGGCAGGTCAGGCCCTCGGCCAGAGAGGTGATGCCGATGGCGTTTTTGGAATTGACGCCGGAGAGAATCTGCCCGCTGGTGACGATGGGGCCATAGCCTCCGCCGCTGACTCCCTTGTTGAAGGCCGAGACGAGTCCCAGTGATGTGATTTTCTTCCAGGAAAAAAGGAACGTGCGGTTCAAAGTGGCCAGGATCAGAATGCCCATGCTGAGGACGAGAATGCCGATGTAGAGCTTCACATAGAACGCGGGGACCCTGACGGCCACAAAGACCGCGACCAGGGTGCCGACAACGCTGCACCCGGCCATGACCATGGCGATCGTGAAGTCCTTCGACCCGGGTTTCAGGTTGACATTCTTCGCCTTATGATGGAAAAAGCCGGCCAGCAAACCTGTCACAAGTTCTGAGAGCAGCACGGCAGGGACAATCTGCAGGGGCTTGTACCCCATGATGAGAAGGAGAGGGG
>CAYZDV010000203.1:0-2197 GCA_964477275.1 uncultured Eubacteriales bacterium | reverse complement strand
CTGGCTTACCTGGAAAAAGCGGTCACCAGCATGCAGGACATGGAGGCCAGGGAAGGTCTCGGCCTGGCCACTGACCTCGGCGGTTATGCGATTATGCTCGGCGGCACAAGCGGCGCCCATCTCAACAGCTTTTCGTTTGTGGATGTCCTCAGCCACGGCCGGGCCTGCGGACTGTTGAATCCCTATTACACCGTCTTCTTCGCACCGGCCATCAAGGAGAAGCTCGGAAGGCTCAGCCGGCTTTTTGCGAAATACGGCCTCGTTCCAGAAGCGAGCCTCAACCTTGAAGGAAAGGAACTTGGCGTGGCTGTGGCCAGAGGGTTTCTGAACTTAAGCCGCGCGGTCGGCTTTCCCGTCACGCTCGCTGAAATCGAAGGCATGACGATGCGGCACATCGAAAAAGCACTCCAGGCAGCCAGAGACCCGGCCCTAAAGATGAAGCTTCAAAACATGCCCGTTCCAATGACTCCGGACATGGTCGACGAGTGGATGAGGCCTGTCCTCGAAGCGGCCTGGAGCGGGGATTTCAGCCTGATCAGGACCATCTGAGCGATGAAAGAAGTCTCTCTCAACTTCGGCCATTCGCGCGTGCCGCTGCGGCTTCCAGAGCAGACAGATGTGCTGGCCATGGGCAGGACAGCTTCTCTTTCCCGGCCGGAAAAGAAAATCCGCGGCGCCCTGGCCAATCCCATAGACTCTCCTCCGCTCGAGGTTCTGGTCAAACACAAGCTGCAATCTCAGCCTGAGGCCAGGGCCGTTGTGGTCATCTCCGACAACACCCGGCCTGTTCCCTACAGGGGTGAAGAAGGAATCCTCTACCCTCTGGTTGAGGAGATGATCAAGGCCGGGCTCCCGCCGGCGCGAATCCGGCTGCTCGTGGCCACCGGAACCCACCGGATGATGAGCGAGGAGGAGCTTGAGAAGATGCTCGATCCTCGTCTCTTCAAGCTCGAAATCCCCATCCTCCAGCACGACTGCCGGAGAAGGAGCGAGCTTGTCTCTTGCGGCAGGACAGAGCTGGGCAGTGAAATCTTCCTCAACCGTCATTATCTGGAGAGCGAGATCAGGATTCTCACCGGCCTTGTGGAGAGCCATTTCATGGCCGGGGTTTCTGGAGGAAGAAAATCCATCTGCCCCGGCCTTATCTCCCGGGATTCGACGTTCATCCTTCACGGCGCTTCGATTCTCGCCTCTCCCCGGGCTGCGGACCTCATCCTCGATGGAAATCCGGTTCATGAAGAAGCGCTCAGGGTTGCCAGGATGGCCGGCTGCGATATGACCGTAAACGTCACGCTCGACCGGCAGTACAGGCTGACCGGCGTCTTTGCCGGGAATCTTGAATCCGGCCATCTCGCTGCTGTGGACAAGCTCCGGAGCTATGCCGCGATTCCCGCTGAGAAAGAATACGACATGGCGGTTGGTCATGCCGGGTTTGTCGGGGTCAACCATTACCAGGCCGCCAAGGCCGCACTCGCCTGCCTCCCTGTCCTGAAAAAAAACGGCTTCTGCATCCTCGCCTGTCAGCATACAGACCCTGACCCGGTGGGGAGCGAAAACTACAAGAGAATGATAGCCCTTCTCGCCGAGCTGGGGGCGAGGAAATTCCTGGAGCGGATTCTCGAGCCGGCATGGGAATTTGTCCCTGACCAGTGGGAAGCCCAGATGTGGGGAAAATTTTTCGGAAAAATTCCCTTCGAAAACCTCATCTACTGCAGCCTCGAGATTCCCATGGCCTCCTTTTCCTGGCTGCCAGGGACGGATGCCAGAGCCATCGCGCCCGAAGCCCGGACCCTCCAGGCTCTGGTCGAAAAATCGATCGCGTGGGCAGCGGCCCAGCTTCGCAAACGATCGCGAAGGGAACCTGAGGCCGCGTTTCTGGCCGATGGCCCTTACGGCATCCCTGTAAAGAAAAGGGGCCTGTCCCCTTTTTCAGCTGAAGAAGGATGATTTATCATCTGGGAACCTCGGGCTGGAGCTATCCGGACTGGAAGTCACGATTCTACCCGGAAGACATTCCTCAGAAAGAATGGCTTCCCTTTTATGCCCGGAATTTCAACACGGTGGAGATCAATATGACCTTCTACCGCTATCCAAAGCCCGAGACGCTCAGGGGATGGCTGGAGAAAACCCCGCCCGACTTCACCTTCACCCTCAAGGCTAACCGCCAGATCACCCATCGAAAAAAAATCAAGGGCGT
>CAYZDV010000202.1:0-2253 GCA_964477275.1 uncultured Eubacteriales bacterium | reverse complement strand
CGAGTTCAGGACAGGGTCCGGAATGACAACATTGTAAAGACATTGCTGATACACCTCACTAATGTCACCGATGAATTTATTTTATAGTCCATGAAGAAAACCAAGTCAAAAGATTTCCGCGAAATGCTCAGAAGAAGCCTCAGCACAGCCATTCAAAAAGCCGTCAGGAAAGAAGAGATGGAATTGCCCGAAAAACCGGAACCTGCCGGAGAACCGCCCAATGAGCAGGTCTTAAGCGAAGATTTATTCGAATGCCGCGCAGGAGAAAAAAGCCTCCAGAAAACCGCAAGCCTGTGCCTGGATTCTGCCCTGTATTACGAGAGGGTGCATGAGAGGACAGGGGGAGAGCGAAGAACCAGCACCGGCTGAGTCAAGAAAGTCATGCACATGGGACCAAAATGAATGACTTTATATTTTCTTTGTCTTCTCTCTGTCAATACTTCACGAAATAATAATTCTCCGGCTTGAGCTCGATCTTCACAATCCTTTTCGCTTTTCTACCCTCAATCTTGTCTTCCACGTAGCTGACGCGGACTCCTTCACCCTCCACCAGTTTCAGATGCCGGCTTTCGCTCAGAGCCTGTTTCATTTTTTCCAGGACTTCCTTGCTCGGAATCTCTTTGACATGAAGGACGCAAGAGGAATAGAGCTTTTTCATCCCTTCTTTATACTCGGCCGGCAATTTGGAGGCGGGTTCCAAACGCGCAGGATATTTAATATTGACCTGAATCTCAGCCCCCATAAATTCGTTTTTGGAATCATAAAACTCAGCTTCTGCAAAGCTGGTCATCTCGATGACTTCTCCATATGGTATCGCTTCAACCAGCGGTGAAGGCTTCCATTTGCTCATGTCTGCCTTGGAAACCAGGAATCCGAGGACAAACGCGGCCGCAGCGAGAATGATGATGAGGAATGTCTTGAAAAAATTTTTCATCGCTGTTCTCCCGCAAAAATATCTTTTGAAATTTTTCTTACTCTACCAGAAAGACGCCCCTTTTTCAACCGCCAATCATTTCCTGTGAACCGTCGCTATCCTTCCTTCTTCATCCCCAAGCGAATCATGGCCTTCATCTGATCATCGGCCATGGCCGGGAGCTGGGGATGGTGCTTCTTCATGTGGTCTTTCCCTTCTGTTAATAATCTCTCTACCGCTGCATCATCGCTTTCGGCATCGATGGTGATGGACTGACTGCAGAGAGGACATTTCAAGGAATAGTTCATTTCGCTCACCTTTGTGTTTTGAACTTTGACCAATCGTGCCTATAGTAATGTTTCTGGAGAACCCAGTCAACCGATGAAAGATCGAGACGATTCGTTCAAAGTCATGCTCACTTTGCCCTGGCGAGGCTAAGCCGCCCGGTTCACTCCTCGCCCGGAGAAAGAAAGAGGACGGACGGGGATCCCCCTGTCAGGCTTCATACCCGGGTTATAAGGGGAATTTTTGGAGACATATTTTTCTTCTCTTTTTATTGCCCGGTCGGTATAATAAAAAGTAAAGGAGGTAAAGGGAATGAAACGAGTGCTGGTCTTTTGCATTGCCGTTCTTTTCATTTTTTCCCTGAGTTTTTCCGCTGAGTTCCCGCTGGATGTCCAGGAGCATGTCCTCTCCAACGGCCTGAAGTTGCTGATGTTCGTCAAGCCGGGGGCACCGCGCGTTGTCTGCCACATCTATTACAAAGTGGGCTCCGTCAACGAGCGTCCGGGCATCACCGGAATCGCCCATCTTCACGAGCACATGATGTTCAAAGGGACACAGATCATGGGTGTGACCGATTTCCAGAAGAATGATGAGATCAACCAAAAAATCGATGAACTCATGGAAAAGATTTACATGGAAAAATACTGGAAAAAAGACGGTGACAAGGAAAAACTCGCCCAGTGGCAGAAGGAAGTCGACGCGCTCATTCAGGCAGAGAAGCCGGACATCATCAAAGACCATCTCTGGGAGTTGTACATGAAGAACGGAGGCACATTCCTGAATGCTTCGACCTCCTACGAGGTCACCGGATATTACGTGACTCTTCCCTCCAACAAGGTAGAACTCCAGATGCTGTTGGAGGCCGACAGGATGCAAAACGCCTACTTCAGGGAATTCTACTCGGAGAAGGATGTGGTCATGGAAGAGAGAAGGCTCAGCGAGAACAGGCCCGGCTATCTCTTCGACGAGCAGGTCAGGGCCGCCTTCTACTCTGCCTCGCCTTACCACTGGAGCGTCATCGGCTGGATGGATGACCTGAAACGAATCACCAAAAA
>CAYZDV010000201.1:0-2318 GCA_964477275.1 uncultured Eubacteriales bacterium | reverse complement strand
AGAGAGAAAGACCAGTCCTATTTTCTCTATCCCCTGACTCAGGACCAGCTCTCCCGGACTCTGATGCCCGTGGGCCATCTCACCAAGCAGGAGGTGAGGGAAAAGGCGGGAGGGCTCGGCCTTCCAGTGGCCCAGAGGCCGGAGAGCCAGGAGATCTGTTTTGTCCCTGACGGCGACTATCCGAGGTTCGTCGAGAGCCGGAAACCGGAGGTCTCACGGTCCGGCCCCATCACCGACCTTGACCGGAGAGTCCTTGGCCACCACAGGGGAATCATCCATTACACCGTCGGCCAGCGCCGGGGAATGGGAATCGCTTCTCCCCATCCTCTGTATATCCTCTCCATTCTGGCTGACGCAAACACCATCGTCGTCGGGCCCGAGGAGAAGCTTCTGAAAAAAAGGCTTATCGCTTCTGAGGTCAACCTGATTTCCCTGGCCGAGCTCAAGCGGCCGCTCAGGGTTAAAGCCCGGATCCGCTCCAGGCACAGGGAAGCCAGCGCGGTTGTCGGGCCTCGGGAGGATGGCCGCCTTCTGGTTGAATTCGAGAAGCCGCAGCGGGCTGTCACTCCCGGTCAATCGGTTGTCTTCTACGAAGGAGAGGTTGTCGTGGGAGGCGGGATCATCGATGAGGCCTGAGGTGAAGGCTGCCTCAGCGTTTGCCGATGGCTTTGAGCTTGGAGTCGATGGTGGCTTCTCTGTCCAGGCGGTGGTCGACCCTGAGGTCGATGTGGATCCGTCTTGCCCCCATTTCCAAAAGCGACTGGTGAGCCTTGTGGATGACCCTGAACAGGGTTTCCAGGTCCGGCGCTTCGATGGTGGTGGACATCCCGCCTGTTTCGCTCTTCAGGCCTGAGCTCTCGATGACCGCGATCGCCTCTTTCACGTACCGGCTGACCGAGACTCCTTCGCTCGTGGGAAAGATGGCGAATTCTGCGATGATCATTGTTGACCTTTTCTTTTTATCGGTGATGAATTGTATCAGTTCTCATCGGGGCGTTCAAGCCGCACCGCTTTTCTTCCTCCTTGATTGATGAATGATCAATTTCCAGAAGAGCCTCATCGCAAGCCCCCAGCTCCGTGTTTCCTGCCAGGTCTTTCTGTATGTTTCCTGGCCTGAGACGATGTGAAAAAAAGCTTTTTTCAGGGCCGGTTCCCCTCTGGCCGCCTCAAGGACCGCATCCAGGAGCCCCCAGCGCGAGAACAGAATGGTCAGGAATCGCAGGAGCCGTCCGTAGGGAATGTCGGCGAGGAGTTCGGAGCAGCATTTCTCATACTCGAGAAAAGCCGCCCGGGAGAAGCCGCAGCGGACCATGACCTCTGCTGCTCGGATTCCGGTGAGGAGGGCGGAATTGATCCCTTTTCCCTTGAACGGCCGGTTCAGGCCGGCCGCATCGCCGACCATGATGAACCGCTCTCCGAAAATGCCCCTGGCAGGCAGGGTGGGAAACTTGCCCTTGAAGTAGCTGAGGTGCATCAGGTCAGTGCGGAGAGTCTCCGGAAGGACCGAGCGGACCGCAGGAAGGCGGAGGAACCGGTCCATGGTCTCGGCGTCCACTTTCTTCCCGGCGGCGTTGAGGCTGAGATGGTTGCCTTTGGGCGTGATGGCCCCGAATTCGACCCGGCGCAGGGAAGAGGGAAGAAAAGCATGGAGGCGGTCGCCGAAGCGGTCCATGGCCTTCTCACCGGGGTGGATCTTGGTCACCACCGAGGAGAGAAACCGTGGCTGGCGGTACGCAGTCTTCCTCTCGAAGACTTTGGCCATGCCGTCATCAAGGCCGAACGCGCCGACCACCACATCGGCCTGGACGTTGTTGCTCTCGCTGAAAACCATCACTCCTTCCGGCCCAAAATCGAGGTCGGTCACCCGGGCCGGGATGACCTCCACTCCGGCTTCCGCGGCTTTCTGGAAAAGGTAGTTGTCGAACTCCACCCGGCGGCAGGCATAAGAGGGGTCGTGCTCACCGGAGAGCTCGAGGGAGTTGTGCTCGGAATGGATGAAGTAGCCGTTGATGGCTCTCTGGATGATCGGCCAGGGAAAGGGTGTGGCCAGCTCCCGCTCCATGATTTTTATCAGGGGCGGGGAGAGGACGCCCAGGCACTGGTTGTAATAGCTTTTCTTCTCGAACAGCTTTCCTTCATAGAGGATGATCCGGGGTGAGATTCCCTTCCCGGCAGAGAGTTTTTTGAGCTTGATGGCACAGCTCGAGCCCGCCGGCCCGCCTCCGATGATGACCACTGTGTGTCCGTCGTCCAAGGGAGCGGTCGGCGCAGTCATGGTTTTCCTTTCAGTTTGGCCTTCCCAGAGCCGCTTTGATTTT
>CAYZDV010000200.1:0-2325 GCA_964477275.1 uncultured Eubacteriales bacterium | reverse complement strand
ATGAGATCATTCAGGCGGTCAAATGGCTTCAACCGACATTCGGCGGAATCAACCTTGAAGATATTGCCCATCCGAAATGCTTTCACATCCTGGATACGCTGCGAAAAGAGATGGAAATTCCGGTCTGGCACGACGACCAGCAGGGGACAGCCTGCGTGACGGTGGCCGGCCTTCTCAACGCGGTCAAGATTGTCAAAAAGAAGATGGAAGATATCCGGGTTGCCCTGATCGGGGCCGGCGCAGCCAACATCGCCATCGCCCGTCTGATCATCTCAGCGCGCGTCAGGCCTGAAAATATCGTCGCCGTCGATTCCAAGGGAATCCTTCACAAGGATCGGGGAGACAGCGAGACGCTCAAGACCAAATACAAGGAAAAATGGCATCTCTGCGAGATAACCAATCCTCAAGGAGTCAAGGGAGACATCAGGGAAGCCATGGAGGGAGCGGATGTCGTTATCTCTGCTTCAAAGCCAGGCCCGGGTGTTATCAAGAAAGAATGGGTGAAGAGCATGGCCAAGGACGCCATCGTTTTTGCCGAAGCCAATCCCGTTCCGGAAATATGGCCGTGGGAAGCCAAGGAAGCCGGAGCCAGGATCATTGCCACCGGCCGTTCGGACTTCCCCAACCAGGTCAACAATTCCCTCGGATTTCCGGGAATATTCAGGGGCGCTCTCGACATCAGAGCCACCAAGATCACCGATGAGATGTGCATCGAAGCGGCCAAAGAGTTGGCCAGAGTCGCCGAGGACAAGGGGATTCATGAGGATTACATCATCCCCAATATGGACCAGTGGGAAGTCTTTCCCAGAGAGGCTGTGGCGGTCGGCTCAAAAGGAATTGAACAAGGAGTTGCCAGGATCAAGGCCTCTGCGGAAGAAAGATTCAAGATAGCAGAGGATATCATCAAGAGGTCACGCGAACAAATCCAGTGCCTGATGAGAGAGAAGTTCATCCTCGACCCTGACAAAAAGTAAAAAAAGAGTTTTCCGGCTTTTCCCTGTTTTTTAGATTTTTTTTATAAATTTTCAAAAAATATTGACAATGGTTCACTCAGGTTTTATATTATAGTTGTGCTAAAGTAGGAGGAAAAAATGTCCAAAACAATCGGTATTGACCTTGGAACAACCAACTCCGTGGTCGCTGTAGTCGAAGGCGGCAAGCCTGTCATCATCGAGAACGAGGAAGGCGGCCGGACCACTCCTTCTGTGTTGGCTTTCACAGAAAAGGGAGAACGGCTCGTCGGGCAGGTCGCAAAGAGACAGCGAGTCACAAACCCTGAAAATACCATCTATTCCATAAAGAGGTTCATGGGCCGTCGGTATGAAGAGGTTCCGCAGGAGATCAAGCAGGTGCCCTTCAAGGTGACAAAAGATCCCAACGGTGATGTGAGAATAGAGGCGCAGAGAAAAAAGTACGCTCCGCCCGAGATCTCCGCCATGATCCTTCAAAAACTAAGGAAGGCCGCTGAAGACCATCTCGGAGAAAAAGTGGAAAGAGCCGTCATCACTGTTCCTGCTTACTTCAATGACAGCCAGAGGAAAGCGACAAAAGATGCAGGAACGATCGCCGGCCTGAAAGTGGAGCGGATTATCAACGAGCCCACTGCGGCTGCTCTGGCCTACGGGCTGGACAAGAAGAAGGACGAGGTTATCGCGGTCTACGATTTCGGAGGCGGCACTTTTGATATTTCCATCCTGGAAGTCGGAGAGGGCGTGGTGGAAGTCAGGGCCACCAACGGGGACACCCATCTCGGCGGTGACGACATCGATCAGAAGGTCCAGGATTGGCTGGTCTCCGAGTTCAAAAAAGACACCGGCATCGACCTTTCCAAGGATAAAATGGCTCTCCAGAGATTAAAGGAGGCAGCAGAGAAAGCCAAGATGGAGCTGTCGACCACGATGGAGACTGAAATCAACCTGCCGTTTATCACCGCTGACGCTTCCGGGCCCAAACACCTGCTGATGAAGCTCACCCGCGCCAAACTCGAACAGCTCATGGAAGATATCATCCAGAGAACAATGGGCCCCTGCAAGCAGGCTCTGAAAGACGCTGGCCTCGGGCCGGAGAATATCGACGAGGTGATTCTGGTCGGAGGGTCGACGCGAATCCCCAAAGTTCAGCAACTGGTCAAGGAGCTCTTCGGTAAGGAAGGTCACAAGGGAGTCAACCCTGATGAGGTGGTGGCTGCCGGAGCTGCCATTCAGGGGGCTGTGCTGGCAGGCGACGTCAGGGATGTTCTCCTCCTGGACGTAACGCCGTTGACTCTCGGCATCGAGACCCTGGGCGGCGTTTTCACCAGGATGATCGCCCGCAATACGACCATCC
>CAYZDV010000199.1:0-2350 GCA_964477275.1 uncultured Eubacteriales bacterium | reverse complement strand
GTCCCTGGGAAAGGAGGAAGCGGTATCTCTTGTTGGATTCCTCGCCTGTGCCGAAGCCGGCATACTGACGGAGTGTCCACAGCCTTCCTCTGTACATGTTGGGGTAGACTCCGCGCGTAAAAGGGAATTGGCCGGGTTGACTGAGGTCGCGGGAGGGGTCGAAGCCAGCCAGGGTTTTTTCAGTGTAGACGGCTTTGACCTCAATCCGGGAGGAAGTGCAGAACCTCTCTTTTCTTTCTTTCTCAGAGGACATGGTCGCTTCTGGATTCCTTTGAAGCCCTTTTCTGGAAAAGGATAAAAAGAATCAAGCGGAGACGCGGCCAGGCCTGCGGGAAGAGAGGAAAGGCTGAATCTCCTTCGAGTTCAGGAGAGGTACCTGGCAAATGCCTGCCGTCCTGCATAGCTTCCCTTGTCTTTCAGGTCTTCTTCTATCTCGAGAAGCCTGTTGTACTTGGCCACTCTTTCGCTGCGGCTGAGAGAACCTGTTTTGATCTGGCCGGTGTTGAGGGCGACGGATAAATCGGCGATGAAGGTGTCCTCGGTCTCACCCGAACGGTGAGAAATCACTGCCGAGTATCCATTCATGTGGCCGAACTGGATGGTTTTGACCGTCTCGCTGAGGGTCCCGATCTGGTTCAGCTTGATGAGGATGGAATTGGCGATTCCCCCTTCGATTCCTCTTTTGAGTCTCTCCGGGTTGGTCACGAAAATGTCGTCCCCGACGACCTGGATTTTCTGGCCCAGGGTATCGGTTAGCTTTTTCCAGCCGTCCCAGTCATCCTCGGCCAGCCCATCCTCGAGGGAAATGATGGGGTATTTCTCCAGCAGCTTCCGGTAGAACTCCACCATCTCCCCGGCGGAGCGCTTCGAACCGTCCGATTTTCTGAACACATAGAAACCATCGGAAAAAAACTCGGAGGCAGCGGGATCGAGCGCGAGATAGATGTCCTTTCCTGGCTTGTATCCGGCCTTGAGGATGCTTTCCATGATCAATTCCAGGGCTTCCTCGTTGGACTTGAGGTTGGGGGCGAATCCTCCCTCATCTCCGGCAGCCGTGCTGTATCCGTTCGCCTTGAGAATTTTTTTCAGGTGATGAAAGACTTCGGCGGCCATTCGAATGGCCTCGGCAAAACTGGCCGCGCTGCAGGGTGCGATCATGAACTCCTGGATATCGACGTTGTTATCGGCATGGGAGCCGCCGTTGAGGATATTGATGAGAGGGACGGGCAGACGATATTCTTCTCTTCTCTCCAGGCGCCGGTAAAGGGGGACCCGGAGAGCCCGGGCAGCCGCCTGGGCGGCAGCCATCGAGACGGATAAAATCGCATTGGCTCCCAGGTTTTTCTTGGCAGGCGTTCCATCCAGCGCGATCATGCGTTGATCGATTTCCTCCTGTTCGAGAGCGTTCATTCCCACGATTTGAGGTGCGATGATGGTATTGACATTGGCCACCGCCTTCAGCACGCCTTTTCCGAGATAGCGGCCGGGGTCCTCGTCCCGCAATTCCAGTGCTTCATGGGTTCCCGTTGAGGCTCCGGAAGGGACTGCGGCCGTTCCGGTGACTCCTGACTGGAGGCGGACCCGGGCGCTGACAGTGGGGTTTCCCCTCGAATCCAGAATCTCCCTGGCCCTGACTTCAGTGATCGTTGTTTCCGACATCGATCATTCCTCTCCTCGATTTCCTATGGAACTGTCATCTTTTAACAGAAAGGCGAGGGCTGGGCTTTCAGGGTTTGAAAAAAGGGGTTATTTCTTTTTTCCTCTTCCCTTCACTGGCGCATCTGCAGGCTTTCCTGTGAATTCTGTTTTCTTTTTCTCCACAAAGTCCTTTACGGTCTCGATACCTTCGGCAGTTTTTTCCTTGACCGCCCGAATTCCTTTTTCAGCCTCCTTGGCGAGCTTGCCATAGCTTTCTTTGGCCATTTCTCCGGTCTTTTTGGCTGAATCCTGGATTTTCTTCCGCGTCTCCGCACCGCTTGCCGGAGCAAAGAGGACCCCCAGCACGAATCCCGTGGCGGCGCCGATGATAAACGAGAGTGCCGCTTCGACGAAACAAGAATTTTTATTGTTCGCCATTTTTTTCCTCCTTTTGTTTTTTTCTTTTTTTGAGTTGCCGCCAGCCAAAACGGAGCAATGGAAAGACCAAAGGCCAGTATTTGGAGGCTGGCCGGATGAGTTTTGATGCCGTAAACCAGGCGATTTCCGAAACGCTGGCAGCGGTTTTTTTGGATGCCTCGACCACAACGCCCAGGTCATCGATTTTATCCTTGATTTTCTGATTGGTATCCTTCAGGTTATGGACAAGCTCCCCTATTTCTGCCAGGGTCTTTTCTCCTTCACGGGCTGTCTT
>CAYZDV010000198.1:0-2417 GCA_964477275.1 uncultured Eubacteriales bacterium | reverse complement strand
TTCAGCTCCTCTTGGAACATGAAGGCTATAAATTGATCTCTAATAACGGCCAAAATATTCTCATTGCGCCGGCCTATCAATGGCTTAGCCAGCTGCCGTGAGGAGAGAAGAAGAATTTGGTTTTTGGCTGTGCCGTGTTATGCGGGCATTGACGGAAAGGAAACACCTGGACTGGAATGGTATTAAAAATCCGGCGGGAGCAAATCTATTCCTGGCCTTTCCCTTAAAGAAGCGAGTCTCCACACAGAATAGAAGAGAACCGATGGGTTGTTCTCCTCTGGAATACCCGATTTGATTAATCAGGGAACAAAGGCTAAAATGGAATGACGAAGAAGGCAACAGAGATTGAAAAAAGGAGGAAGGGCATGAACGTGAACAGGTTTTTTCGGATAACTGCCGTGGCTGTCATGGCCGCATCCCTGGTTTTCTGCGGAAAACGTGCCGTGGAGGAAGAGAAACGGCCGATCTTCCTGGAACAGGTCGGCACCACGGCCATCGCTCAGCTCTATGCGGACGGGTTTAACGACCTTGCTCTCAACGAAAAATTGCTGGCCTATTACCTGACTCAGGCTGTCATCGCTGGAGAGCGGATCGACTACGACCACAGCCACCGCCACGCCCTGGAAATCAAAGATATGCTGGAAGAGATCATCCTCCACAACGACGGCATCAAGCCCAAAGTGGACAAGGCTATCCTGGATTACACCAAGCTTTTCTGGATCGACCACTGCCAGTACAACTCCCGGACCAAGCAGAAATTCGTTCCTTCCTGCAGCTTTGACCAGTTCCTGGAAGCGGCCAGCATCGCCCAGGCAAACGGTGCCAGGTTTGACCTCAGGGAAGGCGAAACCCTGGAGCAAAAGCTGCGGCGGCTGGAAAGAACAATCTTCGACGCCGATTACGAGCCCCTGGTCACGGCCAAAACTCCTCCAGCGGGCCAGGACATCCTCACTGCCAGCGCCAACAATTTCTACGCCGAAGATGTGACCCTGGCGGATTTGAAAGGCTTCAAGGAACAGTACCCCCTGAATTCAAAAATTATCAAGGAGGACGGCCAGGTGAAGGAACTGGTCTGGAGAGCAGGAAACGAGAATGTGCCCCCCGGCCTTTATGCCAGAGAGCTCCGCGATGTCATCTCTGCGCTCAAACTGGCACTTCCTTATGCCGGCGAGCAGCAGAAGGCGACCATCAAACACATGATGGATTATTTTGAGACCGGGGACCCGGAGTCATTCCGCAAGGCCAACATCTCCTGGCTCCGCGACGACCCCACTGTCGACTTCATCATCGGGTTCATCGAAAACTACAAGGATTCGCGGGGAATGAAAGGCGAATGGGAAGGCCTGGTCAGCTATGTCAACCAGAAGACAACCCGGATGATGAAAGACCTGGCCGCCAGCGCCCAGTACTTTGAGGACAGGGCTCCCTGGAACGACGAATACAAAAAAACGCACACCCAGGTTCCGGTGGCCAATTCCATCGACGTGGTCACCGCCGGAGGCCATGCCGGGCCGCGCATTCCCGGCGGGATCAACCTTCCCAACGAACAGGAGATCAGAGAGCAGCACGGAAGCAAGAGCGTTCTTCTGTTCAACGTCATGCGCGACGCCCAGAACGTGACCGGAGGAAAATCCGCCGAGGAATTCCTGCTGAGCAAAGAGGAGAAAGACCTCGTCCAGAAATACGGCGGCATTGTCCGCAACGTGGTCATCGCGCTCCACGAAATAATCGGTCATGGCTCGGGGAAGGTCAGCCCCCGGTTGAGCGAGGATCCCTCCTTCTATCTTCAGGAATACTACAACACCCTTGAGGAAGCCAGGGCAGACCTGATGGCCCTCTACAACCTCTTCGATCCCAGGCTGGTCGATCTGGAGGTCCTCCCCAACACGGATGCCGCCAAGGCTGGCTTCATCTCCGCCGCCATGGGCGACCTGACCATGCTGCGCCGGATCAGGGCCGGAGACAGGGTCGAGGATGACCACATGAGAGCCTCCCATCTGATCCAGACTTACCTGGAGAAAAAGACTCAGGCCGTGGAGACGGTCAGGATCAAGGGCAAAACCTACAGGAAGGTGAACGATTTCGAGCTCTGCCGGCAGGGCCTCGGCGAACTCCTGGCGGAAATCATGAGAATCAAAGCCGAAGGGGACTATGAATCCGCCAGAGAGCTGGTCAACACCTATGCCATTCAAATTGACCCTGCCCTCAGAGACGAGGTGGTCGAAAGGTGCAGGAAGATCAACTACCCGGACTTTATCGCCTTTGTCGTCCCCGAACTCTCCCTGGTCAAGGACGAAAACGGGAAGCTGGTTGACGTGGAAATCTCTTATCCGAAAGACATCGTCGCCCAGCAGCTCAAATGGGCCGGGAAGAGATGACCTGCCGGGAGACAGCTCAAGACAGGCCGACGATCTTCC
>CAYZDV010000197.1:0-2420 GCA_964477275.1 uncultured Eubacteriales bacterium | reverse complement strand
CCTTCCAAGGTGATGTGGGGCAAGGATAACGAAATCCGGGACCTTCTGAAGAAAGCGCTGGCCGAAGTGAAAAGTGTCACTGACGGCCAAAAACGGAAAGCCTGCATCGAGAATGTCCTCCATCCCCTCATCGAAGAGGTGACGGGAATGGTCTTCAAGGAAGAGAACATCCTTTTCCCCACCTCTCTCGAAAAATTGAGCCCTGATGACTGGGTCGATATCCTCAAGGAGAGCGATGACATCGGCTATGTCTTCATCACCAAGCCCAGGGAGACCGAGGCTCTGGTCAATGAGCTCAAAGAGTCTCTGCTCGAGGAGCCTGTCTTCTCTGACGGTGCGGTCCGTTTCCCCACCGGGACGCTCGGCCTGAAACAAATGATGTTCATGCTGAACGCCCTGCCCGTGGATATCACGTTCGTGGATAAAGAGGACACGGTTCGCTATTTTTCCGA
This sequence comes from uncultured Eubacteriales bacterium, assembly GCA_964477275.1. GTDB lineage: Bacteria > Acidobacteriota > Aminicenantia > Aminicenantales > Aminicenantaceae > CAYZDV01. The sequence goes on along the minus strand of CAYZDV010000197.1, from coordinate 1,968 downwards.
CAACAAGGACCGCATCTTCACCCGGACCAAATCCGTGATCGGCCGCAGGGTTCAAAACTGCCATCCGCCTCAGAGTGTGGATGCGGTGGAGAAAATCGTGAACTCCTTCAAAACAGGCCAGAGGGACTCGGTGGACTTCTGGATCAACCTCAAAGGCCGGCGTGTTTACATCCGCTACTTTGCGGTCAGGGACGAGAAGGGCGAATACCTGGGAATCCTGGAAGTCTCCCAGGATATCACCCAGATTCAGAAGCTCGAGGGCGAAAAGCGGCTCGACGATGAAAGAGCTTGACCTGAAAAAATCGGTCTACGAGCTGACCGAAGCCTTTCCGGAGCTTATCGATATCCTCAAGGAGCTCGGGTTTCTGGGAGTGGCCAGCCCGGTCGTCCGCAAAACAATCGGAAGAGTCACCACCATCCCCCAGGGCTGCCAGAAGCAGGGAAAAGACCTCAACGAGGTCATCCGGAAGCTCGAGGAAAACGGGTTTAAGGTCCGAACATAAAATACTCCCGCCGTTTGTTTGAATGGAAGATTTTCAATCTCTATTTAAATTATAAGCTTAATAGTATAAAATACGGCTGTGGGAAACGGTCTCATCCTGAAAGACGGCGCGAGAGTGGCTGTCATCGGCGGCGGGCCGGCCGGCTCCTTCTTCGCTCACTTCATCCTCAAGCTCGCCGAAAAGAACGGGCTGTCGATCACGGCGACCATTTTCGACGGCAAAGACTTTCTCCAGCGCGGCCCCCGGGGATGCAACCTCTGCGCCGGAGTGATCGCCGAAAGCCTCAACCGGAAGCTCCAGGAGGAGGGCATCTTTCTGCCGGAGAAAAGAATCATCAACCGGGTGGACGGCTACTGCCTTCATGTGGACGGAGAGACCCTGGACCTCTCCTGCGCCGATAACAGAAAAAATACCATCGCCACTGTATTCAGAGGAAACGGCCCCCGCTTTTCCACGTTCCCGGACATCATCAGCTTCGACGATTTTCTGCTCGGCTGGGCCGAGGACAGGGGAGCCAGGGTGGCGCCCTGGCCGGTGTGGGACATCCGCCTGCCCGGGGAGAGGAACGCACCGGTTGTCATCCGCTTCGGGAGAAAAGATAACCTCCAGGAATTCGAGGCCGACCTGGTGGCCGGGGCCTTCGGCGTCAACTCCTATCTTCTGAAAAAAATGGATGAGCTGGGCTTCGGCTACAGGCCGCCGTCGACCCTGATCACCTACCAGGCGGAGCTGAACCTGGGCCGGGAAGAGATCCACCGGCATTTCGGAAACTCCATCCATGTTTACATGCCCAAATCCCAGAGCCTCCGGTACGCCACCGTCATCCCCAAAGGCGATTACCTGACTGTGACCCTCATCGGCCGGAGGGACGCGACAAGAGACATGCTGGAAGAATTCCTGCGCATCGAAGGCATCCGGGGCAAGCTCCCCTCCATGAAGCCCCAGTGTTTCTGCTTTCCGCGGATCGCTGTCTCGCCCTCCAGGCGCCCTTTCACCGACAGGCTGGTCATGGTCGGGGACGCCAGCTTCTCCCGCCACTACAAGAACGGCCTTGAGTCGGCCTTTGACACGGCCAGGCTGGCCGCTGATGCCGTGTTCATTTCCGGAATCGACGCTTCCTCCTTTGCCCGGCACTACTACAGACGGGCGAAAAAGCTCATCGTCCGCGATAACTCCTACGGAAGGATACTTTTCCTGATGAACGACCTCATCTCCTCGCTGCCCCTGCTGGCCCGGTCGCACATGTCTCTGACCAGGGAAACGAACAACGGGACTGCCTCGGCGAAACTCCGGTCGGTTCTCTGGAACATGTTCACCGGGAATATTTCCTACCAGGAGATATTCAGGACAGCCCTGGATTTGAAATTGCAGATCTCGCTCCTTTTCCATACAACAGGGCTGCTTTTCCAGAAAATCAAAGCGGCTCTGGGAAGGCCAAACTGAAAGGAAAACCATGACTGCGCCG
>CAYZDV010000196.1:0-2436 GCA_964477275.1 uncultured Eubacteriales bacterium | reverse complement strand
TTGTCCATGATGTCCTTCGCCCTCAAGGACATCAGCGACACCCAGGGTTATCTGGATGCCCTGGGAAAGCCGCAAATTGCTGCCGCCAAGCGCGATGCGGCCATCGCGGAGGCGGAAACCGAAAAAGAAGCCATCGTCAAGTCCTCCCTGGCCCGGAAGGAAGGAGAGGTGGCCCGCCTGGCTGCCGAGGCCCTCATCGCCAAGGCCCAGTGGGAAAACGAGGCCAAAAAAGCGGAATCCCAGACTGCGGTCAACCAGAGAAAAGCCCAGGCCGACCTTTCCTACGAACTGGAACGCTTCCGCATCAGCCAGGAACTGAACAAAGAGGAAGCCAAGGCCAAGCTGATCGAGAAGGAAGAGGCCATAAAAATCGAGGAGCTGGAAATCTCCCGGAGGCAAAGAGAGCTGGAGGCCAGCGTGATCAAGCCGGCTGATGCCCGCAAATACCAGCTCAAGGCCGAAGCTGAGGCCGAAGAGTTCCGCCTCCTCGCTGAAGCCAAGGGCAAGGCGGAGGCGACAAAGCTCGGAGGAGCGGCCGAGGCCGAAAAACTCAAACAGATGGGCTCGGCCGAGGCGGAGACCATGCTGAAAAAAGCCCAGGCCTGGCTGAAGTACAACGATGCCGCTCTCTTTGAAATGTACCTCAAAATCCTTCCCGACCTGGCCAGGGCCGTCTCCGAACCGCTCTCCAAAGTGGATAAAATCGTGATGGTGGGCGGGGATAGAGGCCCGGCCGCTTCCCGGCTGACCGGCCAGGTGGCTGAAATTCTGGCCCAGATGCCGGAAGTGGTCCAGTCCCTGACCGGAGTCGACCTCAAGAAATACCTCAGGGAAAAGCTGACGCCCGAAGAGAAAAAAGAAGAAGAATAATTCTTCCTGAAAAGCAGGTCCATCATGATCTCAGAAAAGGCGAATCAAATCGGAACATCTCCCACACTGAAAATCACCACCAGGGCCAAAGCCATGAAGGCCGAGGGGATCGATGTCATCGACCTCAGCGTGGGCGAGCCTGACTTTGCCACTCCGGAAAACGTGAAGCAGGCCGGGATCAAGGCCATTCAGGAAAACTTCACCCGGTACACCGAAAACGAAGGCATCCCGGCTCTCAAGGACGCCATCATCGCCAGGCTGAAGGAAGACTGCGGCCTCTCCTATTCCCGGGAAGAGGTGATGGTCTCCACCGGAGCCAAGAGCTCTCTCTACCATCTCATCCAGGCGCTTGTCGATGAGGGAGATGAAGTCATCGTCCCCGCGCCCTACTGGGTCACCTACCCTCATGCCGTCCATCTCGCCAGAGGAAAAGCGATCATCGTCCCCGCCAAGGAGGAGAACGGATTCCGGCTGACCCCTGACCAGCTCAAGGCCGCCATTTCCCCGGCCACCAAGGCGGTGGTCATCAACAACCCTTCCAATCCGACAGGAGCGGCCTACGGGAGGCCCGAGCTGGAAGAGCTGGCCGACATTGCCCTGGATGAGGACATCTTCGTCATCGCCGATGAAATCTACGAAAAAATCATCTACGACGACTTTCGTTTCGTCAGCTTCGCCTCACTGGGAGAGGACATCAGGAAAAAAACAATCATCATCAACGGCGTTTCCAAATCCTACGCCATGACGGGCTGGCGCATCGGCTATGCGGCCGGTCCCGCGGAAATCATCAGCACCATGGCCAAAATCCAGAGCCACACCACCTCCAACCCGTGTTCCATCTCCCAGAAGGCCAGCCTGGAAGCCCTGAAGGGACCGCAGCATGACGTCTCCAGGATGACCGCCGAATTCCAGAGACGCCGCAATTACATGCTGATGAGGCTCCAGTCCATCCCCCATGTGTCCTGCTTCAAACCCCAGGGAGCCTTTTATCTTTTTCCCAATTTCTCCCAATACTACGACAAAGAATTCAACAACGTCCGGATCCGGAACTCCTACGGAATGGCCTATTATCTCCTCAAGGAGGCCAGGGTGGCCATTGTCCCCGGTGACGCCTTCGGAGCGGACGATCACATCCGCATCTCCTACGCCACTTCCCTCGAAAACCTGGAAAAGGGGATGGACCGGATCATCGAGGCGGTCTCCCGCCTCAAAACGGCCAGGAAGGTCAAGAGAATCATTCTCCAGAACACCGTCACCCGCGGAAAAAAATCCGTGCCGGTGGACTCCTCCATCTCCCCCCGCATGAAGGATGGCCTTGTGGCCGAGATGGAAAGCCATCTCAGCTACGCCAACTATTTTGAGTGGAACGCCAACATCAACGGTGTCATCGTCCAGCTCCGGACCAATGTCTCCCATCTCAACGATTTCTGGATGGAGAACTGGTATCCGGCCCAGCTCGAGGCCGACCTCGAGCCCCACGGCATCATCTATGCTGTGGACGGCGTTGCGGGAAGGGAACCCCACGCCTTCTACAGCCCGGAAACCCACACCGGCTTTCTCATCAAC
>CAYZDV010000195.1:0-2471 GCA_964477275.1 uncultured Eubacteriales bacterium | reverse complement strand
TCAGGAAAGATCCCTATCAACAGGGATGGCTGTTCCGCGTTGAACCCACCAACCTGGACGAAGACCTGAAAGGCCTGGTCCTCTCCAGATAGATGAGAAGGATGCTCCTCAGCCGGCCCTCTTCGCGGGACCTCATCCAGGCCGGGAGGGTCGTCCTGTCTGAATTTGACCCCGGAAAATTCGTTTTTCTCAGCCCGAAAGGCTGCTGGGAGGAAAACCCGGAAACGGTCGCCGGCCGGATCTCCAACGAGCTTCTCTTCGAAGTCTGGAAACGCAAAGAGGAGGAACGCCTCCCTCTTCTGCTCAAAATCCTTGATCCCCTGTCGGGAGAAAAGACCTGGCCGCTGACCAAAAAAATCAGGTGGGCGGTCCTGCCAGGGGAAAAAAGATTCCCTCAAATCCTGAAAGAAGAAAAAATGGACGGGGAGATTTTCCGCTTCTATTCTCAAGGCGAACGGCCCGAAAAACTCTACTCTCTTTTCATCCTCATCGAAGTCCTGGCCTGGCTTCTCCACTGCCAGGCGCTGCGCCTGGCGTGCCAAAGCGAATCCTGCGAATGGGATCGAGCGGCCAGAGCGTTCAGAGAGGAATGCCGCCGCGAGCTTGAGGCTCTGACCGGCCTCGTCCGCTCCCTTCCCGACGGAAAAGAAGCCGTCGAACTTCTCCCTCATCTCACCGGTGAACTCCTCGCCGCATCACCGGAAATTCTCCATCCCCTTCTCCAGAGGATCGTGGAGGAACAAAGGCTGATGAGCGACGCACGAGCGCTCCTCGAGAAAGGAAAGGAGAGTGACCGGCGGGAAGAATGCTGCAGCCTGCTCATCGAAAAAATCCAGCCGCCGATGGGAGTGGTGACCCTTGCCTCCACCTCGCTCCTCTATCCCTGCATGCGGCTTCTGCTGGATGAGACAATCGACGCGGCCAGCGGCATCCCGTACCAGGCCTCGGTCATTCTCAGCATCCTTCAGGACCCCCGTTCCACCGAAACCCTGCTCAGGGCCATGGACGTCTTCCCGCTCCACTGGACGAAAATAAGGGAAAATATCATTTATACTCTGGGAAACCTCAGAGAGAAGAGAGCGGCGGAACCCATCGCCCGCGTCCTGGAGGAGCCTGATGAAATCCGGACGCCTCAAAAGGGAACCTGTCTCATCCGCAAGCAGAAAGAGGAAGCCCTCTGGGCCCTGGGAAAAATCGGGTTCGAATCCCTAAGGCATCTTCCCCTTCTGGTGAAGCACGTCGACCATTCTTCGGACAGGCTGAAGACCTATCTTGCCTGGACCCTGGGAGAAATCGGGAAAGGCCAGAAAGAGAAGCTGGGAGGGGTGAGCGCTGAGATCATCATCGCCCTTTTGAAACTCTTGAAGTCCGCAAGCAGGCAGGTCTTTGAGGAAGCGGCCGGCGGCCTGAGAAAAATCGACATCCCGGAATTCACCCATTCCCTCTACCTCTATCGTGTCGGAGCGGTGAGCATTTTGGGGCTCAAGCCGGCCCAGAAAGGCCTCTACGAACTGTCGGAAACCCTCCATCACCTCTTCCATACCCAGAAGAGGGCGATCATCGCCGTCAATGGAGACTCGGGCACGGGAAAAACCTATTTCTGCCAGTCGCTCATGAACGGTTTCGGAGAGGTGAAGCCGGAGGAAATCCTCTACCTCATGCGGGACAGAAGAAAAGACCAGAAAGTCTTCAACCGCATCCTGGGCTTCAAATGGCTCAGGAAATACATCGAGCCGGCTTACTTCGAGGATGACTTCAAGAGCGAGGAAGACGACCCCGGCGCCTTTCTCAGCCGGTTCCTTGAGGAAAATGCGGATAAAAAGCTGATCATCCTCGACGGGTGCAGGGACCGGCACTACTTCCAGAGGGTCATCGATTCCTTCTACTTCAAGGGAGCCCTGGACGTCGAGGTCAACTTCCGGGCTGCCTTCTCCACGAGGCGGATGAACCTGGAAGAAAGGGAAAAGGCCCTGGAGAGTGTCGATACCCATCTTTCTTTTCTCGAGGAACCGTCGCTCGAAGACACCCATTTCTACCAGGAGGGACGGCTCATCCTCTTTGACCTCGACAACTCCATCTCTTCCCGCCTGAACAGCCAGGAGACGCGGGAGCTCTTCGAGAAAAAAAGGGTCGAGTCCTGGGGAGAGCTGGTGAGAATCGGGAAGTTCAGCCGGGAGCCGAAGCCGATCAAACAGGAAGAGGAGAAAATCACGGCCGCAGAAAAGACTTTTTCCATCCAGCAGGCGGATTGGCCAGTGTTCAAGACCCGCTCGTTCGCTGCCGATGAGCGCAAATTCCAGCCCGAATTGAACAGCGAACTCTCCCGCTCTCCCAACCTGCTCCAGACCATCCCCGCGGACGACCTCAAAGCCAGGCGGATCGAGTTCTATGCCCAGGACCAGATGGCGGGCAGCGGCGATGAGGGAAGCCTCTTTGTGCTCACCCTCCTCGACAACCGGATTTTCTCCATG
>CAYZDV010000194.1:0-2513 GCA_964477275.1 uncultured Eubacteriales bacterium | reverse complement strand
CGGGAATGACAACACTATATGCTTATGTCAATTTACTAAATGCGTTTGTATTAGTTTAATCATAAACGGATGTCCGTTTGACTGCAGTTGGTGCTACCTAAAAGGGACTTTCAGGTTTAATAGGCTTCCGGTTGGAAAACTTAATTTTTAGGAGTTGCAGCGCTTTCATACATGGGTATTGACCATCACAGGCAATGCTCGCACATCACCTTGCCGGATGAGCGAGGCGAGGTGGTCAGGTCAGGGAGAGTGGCCAATCTTCATCGGGAGCTGGAGAGTTTTTTTCCGGGGTCAAAGAGGCGAAGGCGGTGGCAGAGGCTGGACGGTCGATTTCCACGATGGATCCATTATCTGTTCCCCAGGCGGCAAAATTAATAAAATTGAGGAAAGTATTACTCAGGCATAATGCATCAGACCTTGAAGAATGTTTAGCGGAGCGTTCCTTCGTAGCGGGCGGTCAGCTGACGGCGTCTGACATCTTCCGGTGTGTAGAAGGGAAGAAGGATGGGAGCGACGCGGTCGGTCTTGATCTTTGCCCGTTTCAGTTGATTCTCATAATCGGTGATGTGTTCGAGGGTGAGCGCTCCCAGCTTGATGCCCTTGGCATACTCGGCGGCGTGTTTTCCGGCCCGGCGGCCAAAGACATTGTAATCGAGGACCGAATTCCCCATCAGTCGGTTGCGGCCGTGCACGCCGCCCGAGGCTTCACCGGCGACATAGAGGCCGGGAAGGTTGGTCTCACAGCGGTCGTTGATCTCGATTCCGCCGTTCTGGTAGTGGAGTGAAGGATAGACCAGCATGGGCTCTTTGGTGATGTCGATGCCGTAACGGATGAACTGGCGGTGCATGGCCGGGAAATCCTTTTTGATGTAACCCTCTCCCTGGATCATCTCGATGAGCGGGGAGTCCAGCCAGAGACCCAGCCGGCCGCTCGGCGTCTCGATGCCGTTCTTTCGTTCCAGGCATTCCCGGATAAAGGCCGCGCTCTCCACGTCTCTCGGTTCGCGGGGAAAGACAAAGAGTTTGCCGAATTTGTTGAGAGGCTGGCCCCCCGCGCCCCTGATTTTCTCAGTGATCAGGAAGCCTGCGATCTGTTCGGGAAAGATGGCTCCGGTGGGGTGGTACTGGACAGAATCCATGTAGAGAAGCCTGGCTCCCGCACGGTAGGCCATGACCAGACCGTCCCCAGTGGCGCCGTAGTGATTGGTGGTGTCAAAGCCCCGGATGTGAAGCCGGCCGTAGCCGCCAGTAGCGATGATGGTTGCCCTGGCTTTGACCGTGAAATACTCCTCGGTCTCCAGGTTGTAGAGAACGCCTCCTGCACAGCGGCCCCTGCCGTCCAGGATGAGCTCCACGATGGGCATGAACTCGAGCACGGTGATTTTATCCGGGTGGTTTCTCACCTCATCCATCAGGGTCCGCATGATGATCGCGCCGGTGTAATCGCGGCAGGAATGCATCCGTTTTCTCGAGGTTCCGCCGCCGTGGAGGACATGGAGGTTTCCTGCGGCATCCTTATCCCAGACTACTCCCAGTTCCTCCAGCCACTTGACCACATCCGGGCCGTCCTCGGTGAGGGCGCGGACAAGCTCGGGCAGGTTGTCGAAGTGACCGCCACCCATGGCGTCCAGATAATGCCGGGTGGGGGAATCCTGGGCCGTGACCGCGGCCTGCATTCCTCCCTGGGACATCATCGAGTTGGCATCGCCCAGGCGCAGCTTGGTGGAAATGATCGACCTGGCTCCGTTCTGCATGGCGATGATGGCCGCGGCACAGCCAGCACCGCCTCCGCCGATAATCAGGATGTCTGTCTCGTAATCGGTCCTGGTCAGGTCGAAAAGCTCGGGTTTGATCCGCGAGTGGGACTCCAGCATATCCGCGACTTCGGCGGTCAGGAATTCGCTCTTGTTGGGGCCGATGGTGATTTTTCGCCTGGCGTCGCTCTTGCAGTCAGGATGGAACCTGTTGAGAACCTCCTCTCTTTCCGCTGCAGTCATCGGAGGGAAAACAGGTTTTCCAGACTTTTCCAGCTCAAACCGTTTGTTCCGGGTTCGGGCCACATTTTCCAGGGATGGTCTCATGTATTCAGGGTACATCTCTCACTCCTTATAATGACAGACGTTGAGTCATCAAAATTGTATGCACGTTATTCAATATCTCTCTCATAATATATCTTTTTCAACTCTTCTTTCTTCATCCGCATCAACTCTTCGTATTCCTTGTTATACATTTTGGCTTTGACCTCTCTGATTCTTTTTTCCAGCTGTTCGCTCTTCGGCGAGAGGTATTTTCCGTAGAGCCTTTTGGCCAGCAGCCCGACGTTGTACTGGACGATCTCTGCCGGGCAGCGGATGGCGCACAGCCCGCAGCAGAGGCAGTCAAATGAGAGGTCCATGACTTGAGCGATGTCTCCGCGGATGGCGGCGTTGATGTAATCCATGACCTCCAGGTCCTGCGGGCAGGCCTTGGTGCAGGAGTTGCAGGAGACGCATCGGAAAACTTCCGGGTAAAGT
>CAYZDV010000193.1:0-2543 GCA_964477275.1 uncultured Eubacteriales bacterium | reverse complement strand
TTTTCTTCTTTTCCCCTCAGGGCCTCAACGAGCTTGTTGCCCATGATCTCATGGGCCTCCAATCCCTGCTCCTGACCTGTTTTCGCCGAAGATAGGACGGTCCTGATCAGGTATTCCCTTTTTCTCTGTTCGAGTTCCTGAATCGAGTGGGTGCCGAGGTCGACATTCTTCAGGGAGTGCCGGATCTCATCTATTGATACTGGGCTTTTAAATTTCACTCGAATCAGAGTGCCACCCGAAAAGTCGACTCCATATTTTAGTCCCTTTCCTGCCAGGATGTTCACCAGTCCAGCGATGATGATAACCGCGGACAGGGCAAAGGCAATATATTTATATTTCATGAAGTTGATATTGGTCTTTTTGAAGAAGCTGATTTTCAGAAACCTCTTATCTCTCTCCACCCTTCTTCTTTTGGTCATCACCAGGTTAAAGATGAGACGAGAGACGAAGACCGCGGTAAACATGCTGGCCGTGAGGCCGATGATAAGCGTCACTGCATATCCTTTGATGGGTCCGGTGCCAAACTGGAAGAGGAATAGGGCCGAGATGATGGTAGTAACATTTGAATCCAGGATGGCGCTGAAGGCGCGGGAGAAGCCAGTGGCGATGGAGGTGGCAAGACTCTTGGCCAAGGCCAGCTCTTCTCTTATTCTCTCAAAAATCAGGACATTAGCATCCACGGCCATACCTATGCTCAAGATAATGCCCGCGATACCGGGGAGAGTCAGGGTGGCTCTAAAGTACGATAGGGCACCTAAGAGAAGAAGCATATTGAGGAAAAGAGCAGCATTGGCATTGAAACCCGCTGACCTGTAGTAGGCAAGCATGAAGAACATGACCAGGGAGAGAGCGATCAGAGACGCTTGAAGGCCCCTTCGAATGGAATCAGCACCCAGGGAAGGCCCGATGGTCCGTTCTTCCAGATATTTAACCGACGCAGGGAGAGCTCCTGCCCGAAGGACGAGGGCAAGGTCATCCGCCTCCTTCAGCGTGAAATGGCCCCGAATGATTCCACTGTCGAAGATGACGTCTTCAATGACAGGTGCCGATTGAATCGTCCCATCGAGAATGATGGCCAGGGGTTTACCGATATTCTCTGAGGTGACCTGCTTGAACCTTCGCGCACCGTCAAGATCCAGGGAAAAGGCAACTGCCGGGTTGTTCCATTCATCGACTGAGCGGCGAGCATTCTTCAAATCCTTTCCGGTCACTGCGGCGACCCTACTGACAAGATAATAGGCGCCTTCCATTTTTACGGCATCTCCTCGGGCTATCTCCACCTCACCAGGAATTGCCCCCCCAAATTCTTCGACTAGGGTCTCGCGGTCAGGAGCAGGACCGGCTTTCAGCAATTTCCATTCGAGAAGGGCAGTGGTCTTAATAATGTTTTTAACTCGATCCGGGTTATCGACTCCTGGCAGTTCAACGATGATCCGATCTCCGCCTATTCCCTGTCTCTGGATGATAGGCTCCGCAACTCCAAATTCATCGACTCTGTTGCGGATTGTTTCCACTGCTTGATTGACGGACAGACTCCTCAGGTAAGCCGCGACATCTCCCTTCATGGAAAGGGAGATGATGTTGTCTACGAAAGTGGCACTCCATTCTCTGAAGTGCTCGTCCAGGAGGTCTCTTATCTCTTCCTTTTGATCAGGGTTGGCGACGTATATGGAAAAACGGCCCAGCTGACCTTTGGTGACAGACTTGTATTCTATATCGTTTCTTCTGAAGAGCTCCTGGAGGCGCGCTATCTCCTCGTCGGTCTCGATGTTAATAGCGTCATCGGTGTTCACCTGAAGGACCAGATGAATCCCCCCTTTCAGGTCAAGTCCTAATTTGATCTTGTCTCTTAGAGGAAAAGCCAAATAAACGGCCAGGAGCACGACCGAAAGAGTCAAGATGAGTTTCCATCCCAATCTCTTTCTCATGTTAGGTTCTTCCTTTCTCTCTCTCGTTAAAAAGATAGAGCTTGAAAAGCTCGTTAAGATCTACATCTTTATTCTCGTTATATGTTTCACACTCCCTCAAAATATTCTCCTCCTCGCAGGAATTTCCCCCTTAGAAGAGCTGAGTTTTTCGTGTTATTAAGGAAGGGTAATCAGTGGATATGGAATAATGATAGAAAGGCCAGCATGTTTTTTACAGAAGCCTGCCCGGAACAGAGCTCGCACTTCTCCTTTTGAAGCAGGATATGTGGACCGGGAAAGCTGAATTCTCTTTGCATTTTTACATATTATATAATAATCAATTCAAAATTATAAAGTGCGTAAAATGTAATAAAAATAAAATGGGGATAAAATGGAGACGGTTCTGGGGATAAAATGGGGACGGTTCTATTTTTTCTCATTTAAGCAACGGTTTAGCCCTGACTCTTTGCCCTCACCTGTATATGTTTCCTTATGCATTTGGGCAGGCCAGTTTATAGCCTTGCCAGAAAACCCCAGGCTTTTAAGCCTGGGGATGAATGGCGCCCGGAGCGAAGCGGAGGCCAGTCATCTTTATTGCCCAAAGCCCCGGTCTTTAGGCCGGGGATTGGTTTACTT
>CAYZDV010000192.1:0-2655 GCA_964477275.1 uncultured Eubacteriales bacterium | reverse complement strand
GTTCAGGAAGGCTAAATCTTCAAGGTCGCTTCTTCCATTTCCGTGTGTTTTACCCATTAGATTGCCAGTGCAAAATGGAAGAGAATCATCTTAATATAATGTTATCCATTCATTCGCTGTCCGGCAACAGCCCTTTCGGCCATGCGGCCGCCAATCCGCCTCTAATACCGCCAGCCGGTCAGGTCAGCATCCGGCGGTGCGCTCTTCAGAATTCGGTCCACAATCCGGGGAATGAACATCTGATGGTATCTCAGCCGTGAAATTGCATTTGGCCTGGTATGGTCGCCATTCCAGCAGTGTTCGGCCCGGTCTCCGTAATCCACTTCACCCGCATAATAGGGGTCCTCTGTGGTTTCTAAAAACTCCTCCATCAGATAGACGGCGTTGTTGAGGTAATAATTGTCCATATCCCCGCAGTAGATGTGGATTTTCCCCTCGAGCTTGGGACCCAGGATTTTCCAGTCCCTTTCCAGGATGTAGCGGAGATCATAGTTTTTCTGCCAGTATTGAGCGACCTCGTGGTCGATTTCGCCGCTCAGCTTGTCCCATATGGGCTTTGGGTAACCGTCTTTTCCAACCGGAGAAAAAACAGCCTGCCAGATATCCCACTGGTCGCCGGAGCGGCTGTTCGTGCCCAGCACCAGCTCGCGGTGGTTCATTTCCTCCAGGGTGGAGCTGATTTCGCCGAGGGAATTGCGCCGTCCAGGCCGCGGAGTCCTCTTCCACTGGCTTTCGAGAAAATAAGCATTTTTATGCTGGTAGATGTTAACAATGGTGTAAGCCTGGAAATCAATCGGGTCCGGACAGGCTGCCCAGCAGCCGTTGTACTCATCCGGATAAAAAACCTGTGCGGCCAGTGCCTCCCATCCGCCTGTCGAGCCTCCGTAGAGGAACCGCGCCCATCCCTCTCCGATGCAACGAAATTTCTCTTCAATGAACGGGATGAGTTCGTGGGTGATGGCATCTCCGTAAGGACCGAGGTTGGCAGAATTTACCGCGTAGGAATCGTCGTAATAAGGGTTGGCGTGCTGAATCTTGATGATGACCATTCTCGGAAAGCCGGGCCCTGTCCATTCCTTGTAAAAATCGTGGGCGTATTCCTGAACGATCCGGTTGTATCCCTCGATCCCGAACCTCTCGCTGAATACCGGCTTCAACTCAGGGTCAGGAGGGGTCTCCCGGAACCCGTCAAAGGTGTAGGGAAAATGGCCATGGTTGATGACCAGAGGGTATCGGGCGTCATGATGTTCGTCAAACCCTTCCGGCAGGAGAACACAGGCCCCGAGCTCCATCGGCCGGCCCCAGAACTCGGAGAGCCGCTTGCTCTCGATTTTGACATGTTTGATGTATTTTGTGTCCCGGGGAGGCGGAATTGGCGGGATTTTTTTATCGAGAAGGATGGAAATCGTTTCATTCTTACGCGAGTCGATGCGAACCTTTTTCGGCGTGCTGTAGAGGTTTCCGGGCGCTCTGTTCCACCTCTGCCCCTCTCCCCTGTCCATGGGCAGCTTGACCGTATGGCCGTCGGAACGCTGGAAGGTCTCATAGACGTGGAGAAGCGCCTGAACCCAGTATTCTCGGGCCGGAATCTGAGCCAAGCTTTTCAAGGGATAGCCAAAGACGTTCTTATCGATAGCGCACACTTCGCCTGGCTTCAGACCATCCACATCGATGCCGAAGATGAGCTGTGTATCAGGGCCGTCGCTAATCTGAAAGCGAGGTTCACTGCTTCCGTCTGTGGACACGATCAGAAGCATTCTTCCATCCAGAGCTTTCGCGCAGTGGTCGGCAGTGAATGAAATCCCGAATCGAAGCGGGAAGGCTTCCTCCTTTTCTCTGGCCAATCCGGAGAAAGACAAAAGCAGGGCGGCAAAAACCCACAGGGCGAACACCGATGACCTTATTCGTCTCTGCCTCATAAAGACACCTCCTGGGTGCGCTTTAAAAACTGAAGGGAGCATCCAGCTTATCGCACGAAAAAGACATTGTCAAAAACAGGATCGGAATCCGGGTCGAGGATGATGGGCTGGTCACGGAAACAGGGCATGAAGTCCTGTCTCTGAAGGCACTGAAAGGAATCGATGACGCCGGAAGACGGATGAGGAAAAATATGATAGGTATCGGCCTTTTTTATGAATAGTCCAGGATCAATGAGGCGCGCAAATAATAAACCGGGCTTTCAGCCGCCGCTGGAAGGCTCTTTTTCCGCTGTTTCTTTCTTCTCTCTGCTCTCTCTTTTCTCCACGAAACTGACCGGCGTTTCTTCTTTGTCCGGCATCCTGATCTCCCCATGGATGAAGCTTCCTTCGGCAATCGCAATCTGTTTTGTATGGATATTCCCCAGAACCCGTCCGTCAGTGCGGATTTCCACGTGTTCGGCAGAGTCGATGTTTCCCTTGAGCTCTCCCTCGATGATGACATAGGTGCTGTTAATGGTTCCATTGAGAGTTCCACCCTGGTCAATTTTGACCATTTGCTCGCACTTCACATCGCCTTCGAAATGTCCGGCTATTCGGATGGTGTCCTGGCCGCTGATTTTTCCTTTGAATCGGGTGTTGGGGGCGATAACAGACTCAATCGGTCCAATCTTATCTTCCAGCCGTCTTTTTTTGTCTTCTCTTTTGTTCATCTTTTCAGCCTGCACAGAATGAATAC
>CAYZDV010000191.1:0-2676 GCA_964477275.1 uncultured Eubacteriales bacterium | reverse complement strand
GGACACCCCATGCCACCCATCCTATTTTAAAAGGAAATGGCCATTACCCCGGAAACAAAGATGCTTCATCCGGATTCAGGTGTCGAGTGCATCGTGTCCCGGTCATATTCTTCTCTGGCGCAGGCTTTTTCGGAGTCATTCGGTCATCTATGGAGGAAGCATCGCTCGCTGTCGGTCTCCCCGGGCTTTCTGGTCACAAGCAGCGATAAGCCGAGCTCGTTTACCCTGTCGATAACCTCCTGGTCCCGGACAGAACCCAGCGGAGAGATGATGGCTTTGATGCCGTTCTGAGCGGCCACCTCCACAACGTCCGTGAAAGGAATGAAGGCATCGGAGGCCATGACACATCCCTGAGGGCCGTAGCCCCGCTGCGATTGCCGGATGGCCTGTTCCGCCGCATCGATCCGGCTCCGCTGGCCTGAGCCAATGCCGTGGACCTTATCTTTCATGCCGATGACGATGGCGTTGGATCGGGTGAAACAGGCGACGTTCCAGTTGAAAACCGCAGCCTCGACCTCTTCCTGACCGGGCGATCTCTCTGAAACAGCGTCGACAGATTCCGGGCTTGTGATTCTTGAGTCAAATCGCTTCTGGATCAGGAGTCCGCCGGCTACCCTTTTCAACTCCAGTCCGCTGTCCACAGCCGGAGCGTCAAGAAAGAAACCCATCTTGACCACCCGCAAGGCTTTCCTCTCAGCCAGAATTTCCAGAGCCCCGGCGTTGAAATCGGGCGCATACACAACTTCCACATTCCTTTCTTTTTCGACCAGGAGCTTGGCCAGCTCCCGGGTGACCGGGCAGTTAAAGACATCCACGCTTCCGTAATTGGAAAGGGGATCACAATTCCAGGCCTTCTCGAAAGCCTCGAGCGGCGTCTCCCCCATCGCCACTCCACTGGGCATCTCATGCTTGATGAGCGCGCAGATCATGCTTTTTTTATAGATTTCGGTCAGCTTGCGGACAAGCCTCTGGCCCAGGTCCATATCTCCCACGTTAATGTAGCTCAATCCCTTGATCCCCTCCTGAATCACCTCCAGAGTTGCCATGTTTGGACCTGAGGCTCCCTCTTCGGCATAGAAGGCCGCCGGGCAGCCCGGATTTTCGCCGTACCTCATGGCCTGTTTTTTGTGGAATCGTCTTTCCCCGAACTGGATGACTTCGGGGAATTCTTCCCTGACCTTTGTCCTGTACTGGAGACGGCTTTCTTTCCCGGTCTTTTCCATTCTCTCCTCACATCCTTTCATTCCTGTTGACGATGTATATTTCATATTTTTCGCGTCTGACATCAGGACAAAATGCACAGGCCACAGAAACGCGATAATCATTCTCTCCCGTCTCAGGACCCAGAGCTTCATAAACGGTCTCCGCAAAGTCATCAGCCTTTCTGGCGGCGACCTCCACTTCCGCAGGCTGTTCGTCGAATGCGGGCAAAGGGTCTCTGTTCTCCCCTGCATAGGTGGCAATCATCTTTCCCTTTCCCGGCTCCATAGGAACCTCAAAGAACTGCCTGGCCGAGGAACCATTCGCGGCTCTTCTGACGATGGCCAGGCCGGCCCTGTCCGGGAAGAGAACACAGCCGCCGATTCTCGGAGTGTAATGCGGCGCATCCGGCTCATGGTCCCATTTTCTGAGCGCAAGCATGAGGGCTTCCACTGGATTCTGGCTTTGCCTGAAGCTGTTCTTGATATCGTCTGTCTGCCTGCCGTTTGAGACCGCGATTCCCTGACAAAAAAAGAGGGCCGGATAGACAAGCAAATCGATATTCTCTTCTTTCCGGATGAAATCCTCCGTGGGTTTGACCCAGACAGCATTTTCCTCAAACTCCAGCTTTCGCATCTGACTGGAGGCAGACCGGCCCGTGATGGCGTAGACGACCACCGCGTTCTGACCTGACGGGTCTTTGCCGATGATGATCACCCGGCCGGGGTATTCTCGGGCAGTCAGGCTCTCCAATCCCTTCCCTCTCCGTTGTTCTCTTCTCATCTGGAAAGAATAGAATATCTCAAAGGCAAGGGACAGGCAACTCTTTTCATTCACAGTCCGGTGGAAGCATCTTTTTTTCCGGGGTAATGGCCATATCCTTTTAAAACAGGATGGGTGGCATGGGGTGTCCCCCGCAACGCCCGCAGCGGAAGGGCCCCACTGGGGGATGGGTGAAGCGAGGACGGACGGGGGACACTCCATGACAGGACCCATCCTAAAAAATATTAGCCTCCACGGAATAAAAGATGCTTACCCGTCCGGCCATTCCCTTGTCTTCAACTGGCAATTGGGATAGAATTCCCATTTTAATTCAAAAGAGGTCATCATGGAAAAACCACCTTTCATTCCGAAAGCCTATAAAAACCTGGAGTTTTTAAGCTCTCCCGAAGCCCGGACCCTTCGAATCCTGAGCGAGTACCTGGAGCCTCAGAGCCGATTGAACAAGCTCAAGGTCAACAATACGGTGCTCTTTCTCGGTTCTTCAAGAGCGGATCCGGACCGGAAGGATTCTGTTCTGACAAAATATTACTGGGAGGCTGAAGAGCTCGCCTGCAGGCTGGTCAGGTGGGCGATCAGCCTGAAGCCAAAAGGCAAAAATTTTGTCATCTGCACCGGCGGCGGGCCGGGCATCATGGAAGCAGCCAATCGCGGAGCAGCCAGAGCAGGCGGAAAATCGATCGGAATGAACATCTC
>CAYZDV010000190.1:0-2766 GCA_964477275.1 uncultured Eubacteriales bacterium | reverse complement strand
TCACGGTTTTCTCAACACCCAGCCTGACCCTCTTTAATCCTCTTGAAACAGGTCTTCATCACGGAAAAAAGATGCTTACGAATCGATGTTTGCCTTTGAAATTGATTAAGTTATATGATAATGACGAAGTTGTTCGTTTGTCGGGGGATGGCAAAGGAGCGAAGAATCATGCGCGTTTCTGGAGCCTGCCTGACGGCGTTGAATGCCCAAGGATTTTGGATGGTTGATGTCTAAAGAGATGAAAGGGCATATGGAAGGCTGGAGCGATGACCGGTTGGTCAGAGAAGCTCAGCATGGTGACCTCGAAGCATTTGCCGAATTGTGCCGCGGCCTTCAGAAAAAGATTTACTCCATCATATTCGCCATGACCAGGAATCACCAGGATGCGGATGATTTGGCCCAGGAGACGTTCATGCAGGCCTTTAAGTCGCTGAAGAATTTCCGGCGCCGCTCCAGCTTTTACACCTGGATTTACCGGATCGCCGTCAATCTGACTTTGAATTTCCTGAGAAAGAGGCCGAAGGAACGGGGACAGAATGGCCTGGAGGAGAGCCTTCCCGGCAAATGGAGCTCGAGTGAACCGCCTGAGTCTCCTGAGGTCCGTTCCATGAGCAAGGAGCTTTCGGAAAAATTGCAGAGCGCCATTGATTCTCTGCCGCTTTCCTACAGAGCTTCCTTCACGCTGGTCGTTCTCCAGGGGCTCACGCACGGCCAGGCTGCACGTGTCCTGGGATGTTCGGAGAATACGGTCTCCTGGAGAATGCACAAGGCCAGGAAAATGCTCCAGGCCAGATTAGAACCCTATTTAAGGGAGGAGTGAAATGGGATGCCAGAAATTTGAGAAATGGCTCTCTGACCGCCTGGATGGAGAGCTTCCTGAAAAAAAGTGGAAGGCCCTCAGCCGGCATCTGGAAAAGTGTGCCTCATGCCAGGCCTATTCCCGGGATATCGAGAGAATCCAGAGCGAATCGCCGCTGATGGACAGACCAGAGCTTTCTGCCTCTTATTGGGAGGGATTCACTTTGAGGCTGAAAGAGAGAGCCTCTTCATTCAGGACTCCGAAAGAGAATTTGCCGTTCTTGCTGAAATGGAAGTGGGTATGGGCCGCGCCGCTTCTGACTCTTTTCGTTGTTCTGGGCTTGATCTATTTCCTCAATCAGGAGAGAACTGCGGAGGAAGTCTATGTTTTTTCGCTGGAGAAGGCCATGACCAGGGTCTATCAAGAGATTGGAGAAGATGCAGAGCTGGTGGAAATCTTTAACTCTGTCATCCTGGCTTCCATCGGCGAAACGCTCGGGGAAGCGCAACTTGAAGAGCGCTCCGAATTTTATAAAGATTCTCTCTTCTTCCAGGATCTTTCAGAAGAGGAGATGAAATATCTCGAGTCGGAATTGAAGAAAAACAATCAACCATAGGAGGAATGCGATGAGGACGAAATCTCTTCTGGCTTTGACCGTGGGCCTTGTTCTGTTGGGCTTGAGCCTTTATCCTGCTGTTTCGCAAGCGGAGCCCCAGAGACATGCGAGGATGCGAGAGAATATCGTCAACCTGATGCTGTTGCGGATGACCGAAGTCCTGGAGCTGACCGAGGAGCAGACGGCGAAGATCTATCCTTTTTTCATCCGCATGGAAAGAGAAAGGACCGAGATTCACAGACAGATTCAGGAGCACATGCAAGCGCTCAAAATGCTCGCCCAGGAAGAGAATCCCGACAAGACAGAGCTCAGAGCCAGGATTGAAAAAATAAAAGGACTGCGCGGCTCTCTTAGAGAGAAGGATGCAGAGGTGGAGAACCATATGGAACAGAATCTCGCTCTTGTTCAGCAGGCCAAGTTCCTGATGTTTGTTGACGCCTTCTACAGGGATCTGCAGGATAAGCTCGAAAGAGCAAGGCTGATGAGGGACCGGATGCGGCAGAAAAAGGAAGAATGATTTACCAGAGAATAAGGAAAAATTCCGAATGAAAAAACAATTCCCCCTCATTATTGTTAACCTGTTTTATTTTAAGTAAATTAGGCATTTTCGAGAGGGGCGTGTGGCATACTCAAGCTGAAGAAGAAGTTTCTTGACAAGAGTCTTCAATTGCGTTAGAATCCCAGATGTAATTTTCTGATTTTTACATCTAACAACAGTATACGCAGGTCATAAAGAGGAAGTCGATTCTCCAAAAAAAACACTTCCTTAATTTCTTTTTTCCCAATACAGTCCACAATAAAAGAACCTGCAGATAGGAAATTGCGCCAGCGTAGCTCAGTTGGTAGAGCAGCTGATTTGTAATCAGCGGGTCGGGGGTTCGAATCCCTTCGCTGGCTCTGGAATGAACGGACAAGTTAGCGGCCGGATGGCCCCGTGGAGAGGGAGGACATCCGTCAGCCTGATGTAATGAGATTTGAAGCCCGGTAACTTCAATAAGATTAAGAATAATACAAATGGGCAGGTACCAAAGTGGCCAAATGGGGCGGGCTGTAAACCCGCTGGGGAAACCCTTCGGAGGTTCGAATCCTTCCCTGCCCATTTGCGCGGGAATAGCTCAGCGGTAGAGCATCGGCCTTCCAAGCCGTTGGTCGCGGGTTCGAATCCCGTTTCCCGCTCTCTGAGTGAAGTTACGCCCACGTAGCTCAGTTGGTAGAGCACGTCCTTGGTAAGGACGGGGTCACCAGTTCAAGTCTGGTCGTGGGCTCGGTAGTTTATTGATAGGCAAATTTAAAGAGAGGAGGTAAAGGGCAATGGCGAAGGCGAAGTTTCAGCGGACCAAGCCGCACCTGA
>CAYZDV010000189.1:0-2771 GCA_964477275.1 uncultured Eubacteriales bacterium | reverse complement strand
AACTCGCTTCGCGATGCCCTGGTCGCAGGAGTCGTTCTCAACATCTTCAACCAGCACTGTGACCGGGTCAAAATGGCCAACCTGGCCCAGACGGTCAATGTCCTCCAGTCGGTCATTCTCACCGAGGAGGGGAAGATCACCGTCCTCCTCCCCTCCAAAGCGGTTGCCGTCCTTGAGGTTGAAGTCGAATAAGAGCTCTTATTCGACCCGCCATTCGTGGATGCCTGCCGAAAAATTCTTCTGAAGCCGGATTTCCAGGCGAAGGGCTGAGGTCTGAACCGGCGGAAAAGCCACCCGGTTGCAAGCATCCTTCTCCACGCCGTAAGGATCTTTGCTGGCGACAGGAAGCCATCGGCTGCCTTTTCTGTAGAGCACGCGCCAGGATTCCGGAACCCGGCACTCGCCCTGGCCGGTGTCATCAAACCAGTAAACCTCCACGGCTGAAACAGTTGCCGGCCCGGCAAAATCGTACTGGACCCATTCCACCGTCCCTTTGCTGGGCCACCAGTGAAGGAATGGACAAGAATGGTCGTTGGAGTTGTGAGGCTCCCGCTGGTCGTTGACTGCCATCCCGGATTTCCCGCCGCTCACGCTGACCCTGCTGGTGGAGGCGATAGTCGGCCGGGGCAAGGGGCGCGCTCTGTCTTCGCCGCGGGCCAGCCAGACCGCCATCTCTCCCTGCCCTCGGTGGGCCCAGGCATAATAGGGAACCGCCGTGAATTCCTGCCTCTCTCTGAGCAGAGTTTTCCGGTCTTCAGCCATCTTCAGGGATGTCACCTCTCCCTTGATGACGGTTATGCCTTCGAGCAGGTCCTCCCGCATCTGATTTTCGAAGCGGGCCTCGTCTCCGATGACGAGGTTGCTGACATAGCCGTGGTTATCCGCCCATTCGGCGCAGTAGACAAGCGGGCCCCGCTCGAGGGCAACTTTTCCCGCGTTCTCCTTCACCATCTCATGACTCAGAACCCGGCGCGCGTTCATCGGCAGGCTGAGCTCGATCGCATCTCCCTTCTTCCACTTCCGGCGGAGGACAGCAAAGCCTTTATCCTCTTTGAAGGCGGCTTCTTTGCCGTTGACTGTGAGGACGACCACTCCCTCCTCCCCATCCATATAGCGGTAGAGGTCGCCGGGTACGGGCTGATTCCTTGACCAGCCCGGAATCCGGACGTGAACCGCAAATCTTCTGGCCGTCTCCGGCTCAACCCTGATTTTGACTTCGCCATCCCAGGGATAGGCGGTCTCCTGTTCGATACGGACAGCCCGGTTGTCCAGCCTGACACTGGCTTCGCTCTCCACGAACAGGTTGACATAAAGAGCGTCTCCTCTGGTGGCATAGACATAGCCCGGGACAGAGGGGATGAAGCGGGAGAGGTTCGACGGGCAGCAGGCGCAGCTGAACCAGGGGCTGCGGCTGTGCTGTCCGTAGGATTCCAGCGGGTTGGGATAGAAGAATCGGTCGCCGGAGAGAGCTATGCCCGAGAGGATGCCGTTGTAGAGCACCCGCTCCAGAATATCGAGATACCTGGCCTCGCCGGTGAGAAGGAACATGCGCTGGTTCCAGAAAGCAAAACCGATGGCCGCGCAGGTCTCACAGTAGGCCGTGGCGTTGGGCAGCTCGTAATCGTCGCCGAAGGACTCGCCGCCGCTTCTTGAGCCGATGCCTCCGGTGAGGTACATTTTCCGGGAGATGACGTTTTCCCAGAGCCTGTCCAGCGCCCCCCGGTAATCCTCGCCACCTGTCAGTGCGGCAATATCGGCCATCGCGGAGTACATGTAGACGGCCCGGACCGCATGGCCGACCGGCTCGCTCTGCTCGATGACCGGCTTGTGGTCCTGGGAATATTCACCGTAGAGCTCCCGGCCGCGAGCATGTCCCCGCTCGTCCAGAAAAAACCTGGCCAGGTCAAGATACTTCCTGTTGCCGGTCACCCGAAAAAGCTTGACCAGGCCGATCTCGATTTCCTGATGGCCCGGGACACCGATTTTTTTCCCCGGCCCGAACACGCTCTCAACCAGGTCAGCGTTCTTCAGGGCCACCTCCAGCAGGCTCCGTTTGCCTGTAGCCTGGTAATGAGCCACTGCTGCTTCGTAGAGATGACCGACATTATAGAGCTCATGGCCGAGGAACATGTTCGACCAGCGCTCCCCGGTGTCCACCCAGATGACCCGGGGAGGTCTGGGGAAAATCGTCCGTGCCGTGTAGAGATAGCCGTCGTCTTCCTGGGCGGCTGCAATCTTGGCAGTCAGGTTATCCAGATACTCCTCGAGCTCCGGGTCGGGGGAAACCTTCAGGGAGTAAGAGGCTCCCTCGATAATCTTGTAAACATCGGAATCGTCGAACGGATACCGGGTGCAGAACCCGCCATCGGCAAGGCCGCCGGCCACTTCAAAATTCCTGACCCGGCCCGTTTCCTCACACTGTTCGAAGGCATAGGGGATGGTGACCCTGCGGTTGGTCTCGAGGCGGGGCAGCCAGAAGCTATCGCTGAACTGGACTTCAGTGAAGGAAACCGGCCTGACGGGATAGTCAGGGGCCGCGCTTTTCTGGCATCCGCCGCTCATCAAAAGAAACGCCAGAGCGATGATCACAACCGCTGTTGTCCCCTGCATTCGCAATCTCATGGTCAGCTCCTTTCCGGTGAAATCATGGGGATTATTCTTTATTTATCACATTCGCCATCCCGTGAAAAGCCCCGGGAAACTCCTTCTGTGGCGCCTAGTGTTGCGTCTCAATAACGGCTTTACAATAATCCTGGAACTGTCATTCCCGC
>CAYZDV010000188.1:0-2789 GCA_964477275.1 uncultured Eubacteriales bacterium | reverse complement strand
AAAAAGGGGCCTGTCCCCTTTTTATTCTTCTTTTTATTCTTTATAAAAATTGCGGGTCTGGTGGACGAGGCCGTCCGCATCAAGGAGGTATTTCTTCCTGATTTGCTCGACGCGGCCCATCGGGTAAACCTCGAGCGGCAGGCCGATGCTCTTGAAGCGGACCGAAAACCTCCTCTCCCGGTCGAGCAGCTCGCGGACAGCGCTCCCGAAACCGCCGGCCAGGACTCCCTCCTCGGCGGTGATGATCACGCCTCCCTCACGGGCAAAGCGGAGAATCATCTCCTCATCGAGCGGCTTGGCGAAACGGGCGTTGACCACGGCCAGGCTGATGCCTTCCTTCTCCAGCCTCTCAGCCGCTTCGAGGGCCGGATAGACCATGCTGCCCAGGGCCAGGAAAAGGTCCTTCCCTTCCCTGAGAAGTTCGCTTTTTCCGAGGGGAATCTCCCTCAGCTCGCTGTCGAGCGGCACGCCCACCCCTTTGCCCTTGGGAAAACGCACAGCCGCCGGATGAGGGCAGCCGATGGCTGTTTTGAGCATATGCTGGAGCTCGTTCTCATCCTTCGGAGCCATGACCGCCATGTGGGGCAGATGCCTGAGGTAAACGATGTCGTTGATGCCCTGGTGGGTGGGGCCGTCATCGGGCACAATTCCCGCCCTGTCCAGGGCAAAGACGACCGGAATATCCATCAGACAGACATCGTGGTAGAGCTGGTCGTAGGCGCGCTGGAGGAAGGTGGAGTAGATGGCCACGATCGGCCTGAAGCCGCTGAGGCCCAGGCCGGCCGCAAACTCCACCGCATGCTGCTCGGCAATGCCCACATCAAAGAACCTCCCTGGAAACCTCCGGGCGAAGGTCCTCAGGCCTGTTCCGTCGAGCATGGCGGCGGTGATGGCGATCACCCTCTCGTCCTGCTCGGCCAGTTTCACCGCTGTCTGGCCGAAAACAGACGAATAGGTGGGCCGCTGGTTTTTATTCAGGAGCTCGCCGGTCTCTTTATCGAAGGGGCTGGCGCTGTGGAACTTTTCCGGGTCTTTTTTGGCCGGGCCGTATCCCCTTCCCTTCTGGGTGACGCAGTGGATGAGGACCGGTCCCTCGTGCGACTTCGCCTTCTTGAAGACATCGATCAGGGAGCTGATGTTGTGGCCTGAGACCGGACCGATGTACCTGACTCCCAGCTCTCCAAAGACAAGCCCGGGGAAGACGATTTTCTTGACCGCCTCCTCCATGGCGCCGGCGACCTTGATCATCGGCTTGCCCACAGGCGGGATGATCTTCAGGATGGATTTGACCAGGTCCTTGATCCTCAGGTAGTACTGGCCGGAGACAATGTAGGAGAGGTATCTGGACATGGCCCCGACGTTGGCCGAGATGGACATCTCGTTGTAGTTGAGGACGATGATGATTTTTTCCCTGAGATGGCCGATCTGGTTCAGCGCCTCCCAGGCAATCCCTCCGGTCAGGCTCCCGTCGCCGACGACGGCAATCACCTCATGGTTTTCCTCTTTCCTGTCGCGGGCGATGGCCATGCCCAGGGCCGCCGAAAGGGCGGTCGAGGCATGTCCGGTGTCGTAGCAGTCGTAATGGCTCTCCGCGCGGGAGGGAAAACCGCTCATTCCCTCAAACTGCCGCAGGGTGTGAAAATCCTCTTTTCTTCCAGTCAAAATCTTGTGGGTATAGCACTGGTGCCCCACGTCCCAGATAATCTTATCCCCGGGCGCATCAAACACGTGATGGAGGGCAAGGCTCAGCTCGACAACGCCCAGGTTTGAGGAGAGGTGGCCGCCGGTCCTTGAGACAACATCGATGATCAGCGACCTTATCTCCCGTGCCAGCCTGGACAGCTCTTTCGGGGAGAGAGACTTGATGTCCCCGGGGGAATGGATCCGGTCAAGTATCTTGCTCATCGCTCTTTCCTGTGTTCAAGTTCGAGGAGCCGGGAAGCGAGGTAGTGGAGCTCCTCGGAGCGGGGAGAGGCTTGCTGGAGGGCCCGGCGGCCGCGCTCCACAAACCCGGCGAGCCTCTGGCGGGCCTTCTCCAGCCCGAAACAGGCGACATAATTGGGCCGGGGAGGGTCGGACGCCGCCTCAGAGACGGAATCGAGGATGTCGTCCCGGATCTGAAAGGCCAGCCCGACGTTCTGTCCGTATTCGGTGAGGGCCTCAAGCTCTGCGGGTTTTGCCCCGCCCAGGATGGCGCCGATTCTGACCGCGGCTGTGATCAGCGCTCCTGTTTTTTTCCGGATGAGCTCGTGAAAGGTCTCCTCGCTCAGCCCGCCGGCCGGGAGGGTGACGTCCATCAACTGGCCGCCGACCATTCCCCTCACTCCGGCCATCCGGCTGACCTCATTTAAAACATCCACTTTCCTCTGGAGGCGGCCGGAATCCAGGGGGGCCCGGGCCATGACCTCGAAGGCCAGCGTCAGCAGGCTGTCTCCGGCGAGGATGGCCGCGTCCTCGCCGAAGGCTCTGTGGCAGGACGGCTGGCCGCGGCGGAAGTCGTCGTTATCCATGGAGGGCAGGTCATCGTGAATGAGCGAATAATTGTGGATAAGCTCCAGGCCGCAGGCGAAGGGGAGGAGCGACTCCCGGGAGGCACCGAAGCATTCGCCGGCGGCGAGCGTGAGCAGCGGCCTGAACCTCTTTCCGCCGGAAAGCACAGCATAGCGCATGACCCTGAAGAGGAAGGATTCATCCCCGGAGAGGATGCGGCGAAGCTCCTCTTCCACGGCTTCTCTTTTTTGCATTATTCTCTCTTCCACATCGGAAAAGGGGACAGGCCCCTTTTTTTT
>CAYZDV010000187.1:0-2884 GCA_964477275.1 uncultured Eubacteriales bacterium | reverse complement strand
GGGATTTCCTCGCCGGGGAAATTCCGCGTGTTTTCGATGCATCCAGCCTGACCCCTTAGTCTTATTCGCTGTCACGGAAAAAAAGATGCTTTCCATCGATTCTCTCTTTTTATTTGAGATGCGATTCGGCGGGGGAAACGAGCGTCCGAGGAATCCTCAACCCTCACCCATATATCGGAAAAAAAGCGCTCCCGAGCTTCTTTTATAAATTGACAAGAAAAAGGGTTGCTGATATGATTTGAGCTCTTTTACAGAGGGTTTTTCCCGATGATCAAGCGCTATACCCGACCCGAGATGGGAGCCATCTGGGCCGAAGAGAACAAGTACCGGAAATGGCTTGACGTGGAGCTGGCGGTCTGCGAGGCCTGGGCCGAGACTGGCGAAATCCCCCCCGAATCACTGCGCCGCATCAAAAAGAAGGCCGGCTTCTCCATCGAACGCATCGAAGAGATCGAAAAAGTCGTCAAGCACGATATGGTCGCCTTCCTCACCTCAGTGGCCGAAAAAGTCGGAGAGGACTCCCGATTTATCCACCTCGGTTTGACCTCCTATGATGTCGTCGACACAGCCCTCTCGCTTCTCATCAAAGAAGCACTGGAAATAATCGAGAAGGGCCTGAAGAGCTTGAAAGAAATCATCAGGGATGAAGCCCTCCGGCACAAGAAAACGGTGATGGTGGGACGAACGCACGGGGTTCACGCTGAACCCATCACCTTCGGCGTCAAGCTTCTTGTCTGGCACGAGGAGGTCAGACGCCACCTGGAGCGCGTGGCCCGGGCCAGAGAGGTCATCGGCTATGGAAGAATATCGGGTTCGGTCGGGACCTACATCCACCTCGACCCTCAGATTGAAATCCACGCTCTTCACAAACTGGGGCTCAAGCCGGCCAGGGTATCCACTCAGGTCCTGCAGCGCGACCGGCATGCCGAGGTTCTCGCTGTGCTGGCGTTCATCGCCTCCTCCCTGGACAAGTTTGCGATCGAACTCCGCCATCTGCAGAGGACTGAAGTGCTGGAGCTCGAGGAGCCCTTCACCAGAGGCCAGAAAGGGTCTTCCTCGATGCCCCACAAGATGAATCCTGTGCGCGCCGAGAGAATCTCAGGCCTCGCCCGGGTGGTCAGGGCCAACCTGCAGGCTGTCCTGGAAAATATCGCGCTCTGGCACGAGAGAGACATCTCCCATTCTTCCGCGGAACGGATCATCTTTCCCGACTCCTTTATCCTCACCGATTACATCCTGGCGGAGATGGTCGAGATCATCAGAAACTGGAAAGTCCACACCGGGAAAATGGAAGAGAACATTCATATCACACGAGGCCTGATCTTCTCCCAAAGCGTTCTTCTGGCCCTGACCCGCAAAGACATCAGCCGGAGCCAGGCATACGAGCTCGTCCAGAGGAACAGTCTGAAAGCATGGAAAGAAGGCCTGGATTTCCAGAAACTCCTCAAAGAGGACAAAGAGATCGCCGCGATTCTGACCGGGGAGGAGATTGAAGCCTGTTTCTCTCTCCAGCCCTATCTGGAAAAAATTGACTATATTTTCAAGAGAGCGCTGGAAGATGAAAGTTAGAATCCTGGTGTCCCTCAAGGACAGCGTCCTTGACCCCCAGGGGCAGACAGTCAAGAACGCTCTCCACACACTCGGCTACCACTTCGTGAAGGATGCGCGGCAGGGAAAAGTGTTTGAGCTGAACCTGGAGGGCATATCCCGGAGTAAAGCTGAAAAGGTCATTCCCGAGATCGCGCACAAGGTCCTGGCCAATCCTATCATCGAAAAATTCGGCTGGCAATTCCTGGATGAAGAGTGAGCCGAATGAGGCTGCCGCGAGATTCATCAACCAGGGGAGAGAACCAAATTGAAATTCGGAGTCGTCGTCTTCCCGGGTTCGAACTGTGATAACGACACCCACTACATCCTCAAGGATGTCCTTCGACAGGAGACTGCCTTTCTCTGGCATAAGGACCATGATCTCAGGAATGTTGACTGCATCATCCTGCCCGGCGGATTCTCCTTCGGTGATTATCTCCGTTCTGGATCGATCGCTGCCTTCTCCCCTCTGATGCAGGAGGTGCAGGAGTTCGCTCTCAAAGGGAAACTGGTGCTGGGGATCTGCAACGGCTTCCAGGTTCTGCTCGAGCTGGGCCTTCTTCCCGGCGCCATGCTGCGCAACAAAAACCTGAAGTTCCTCTGCCAGTTTGTCCATATCAGAGTCGAAAACGAGGCGACGGCCTTCACTCGACGGGCGAAGAAAGGACAGGTGATGAGGATCCCCATCGCCCATTTTGACGGAAACTATTATGCACCGCCGGAGTCAATCCAGGAAATAAGGGCCAACCGCCAGATCGTCTTCCGCTACACAGAAGCTGACGGGACGCTGAGCGAGGAATCCAACGTGAACGGGTCAGTGGACAGCATTGCCGGCCTGATCAACAGACAGGGCAACATCATGGGGATGATGCCCCATCCGGAGCGGGCATCCGAAGCGCTCCTCGGCAGTGAGGATGGACGCTTCATTTTTGAATCGATCATCGAGACGCTCACTGGATAAGACCGGCCAGAGGGTGCTGACCCGTGGCCGTATTCAGGAACGATTGGAACGGCTGAGAGGGATAATGATAGACAAAAAGCTGCTGGAAGAGCACAACCTGACCCAGGAAGAATACGAGCGGATCGTCCAGCTCATCGGAAAAGAGCCCAACATCACCGAACTGGGCATCTTTTCTTTGATGTGGTCTGAGCACTGCAGCTATAAAAGCTCAAAAGTCCACCTCAAGAAACTCCCCACCGCCGGGAGAAACGTCATCCAGGGTCCTGGAGAAAACGCGGGCGTCATCGACATCGGGGACGGCCTGGCTGCTGTGTTCAAGATCGAGTCTCACAATCA
>CAYZDV010000186.1:0-2913 GCA_964477275.1 uncultured Eubacteriales bacterium | reverse complement strand
ATGAAGGAACTGTTCACTATTACTCTGGCTGTGGAAGCAGGACAGGGAGGAACAATTTATCCTTTCCCCGGGTCCCATGTTTATCCCCGGGATCAAGCAGTCTCCCTGATCGCCATTCCTGATCTCTATTACGATTTTGATAACTGGAGCGGGGATGTCTCCGGCGAAGAGAACCCGAAGACGATAACAGCCACCGCGGACATGAACATCACCGCCAATTTCTTCAGAATATATCCGCCGGTCGGCTTCTCGGCCACGCGGCAGTTCAACCGTTCGCTGTTGATGGGCGAGAATCTCAACGTTTTGACCTGGGCCAGCAACCCGTCCAACAAAAAAATTTCCCAGTACAACATCTACCAGATGGAAGGAGGGTCTCCGGATCTGTTAGAATCGGTTAACGCGGATATCTTTGAATACTGGCACAGGAATGTCGATGAGACCCAGTCGTATACCTATTTTGTCTGCGCCGTGACCCAGAACAGCAGAGAAGGGATGCCGGCCACAGCATCGGTCACGGGAACTCAAACGTCCGGAGAAACGCGGTCGACCCTGTCGACGGGACTGCAAGAGCTGACCAGCGGAGAGCGGAGCGGTTCGCTCGAGGAAGGGCCTGTCGTTTTAAGCCCTCAAGGAAAAAAAGAGACCGAAAAGAAACCCGGGAGGGTCTTCAAGCCGGTGAACTTTAAAGCGCAGAGAATGACGGACTCGACATTTTCGCAACAGACGTGCATCCACATCCTGACCTGGGAGCCAAATCCCAGGAGCCCGGACATCGAGAACTACAGGGTTTATCTCATCGAGGGAGGAAAAAGAACGTTTCTGGCTGAGCTCGGCGGCGATGCTCTGGAGT
The DNA here is from genome assembly GCA_964477275.1 of uncultured Eubacteriales bacterium. Taxonomy (GTDB): domain Bacteria; phylum Acidobacteriota; class Aminicenantia; order Aminicenantales; family Aminicenantaceae; genus CAYZDV01. Next base: position 2,063 of record CAYZDV010000186.1, on the reverse strand, counting down.
ACATTCATTGGGACGTGGAAAACAACAGAAAGTCCACCTATGCTCTGGTTGCCGTCGACGGGAGGAAGCGGGAAAGTCCACCCGTTTACGCGGAAATCCGCTGAAGGCGAGAAGAGAAGAACTTTCCAGCCGCATGTTTTGAAACCGACTTTCGCTGAAGAATTCTGCGGGAAATTCTGTTCCCCCGGCCTGCGATGAATCCCCACGCAAGACGAGAATATTGTGCTGCGATGGCCGTCTTTCTATTAGCCTGGTTAGGTGCAGAGACGCAATGCCAGAAAAAAAGAAAGAAAAGGAGCCGGCATTGCCCATGGATGCGATGGCGGCATTCCGGGTGGCCCTCGAGGACCGTGAGACAGCAGAATTCATGCGAAAAAATTTTTCAAGGCCTGAGGACAAGCCGGAGTTTCTCTTCCGTAAAAAAATATCCAAGACCGGCCACGGCGGCCAGTGGACGGTAGAGCTCATCGAGAAAATCCCTGCCTTTAACAGCAGCGGGGGATTGATGAATGTCGCCCGGATTGCGGTTGACCCTGTCAGCGGCACTGTCGTCCGACGCCAGTTTTTCAGGAGCATTCTGGCCGATGAATACCGGAAATTCGCCCGGCAATCATCCCGCTAACCGCCCTCTCCAAACAGGCTGTAAGGTCCGCAGGAGGTAATGCGGACGTCCACGAAGCGGCCGATGACATCTTCATCGGAGCGAAAATTGACGACCTGAAAGCCTTCGTTCCGGCCAGAATAGATTTCAGGGTCTTTTTTGCTCTTTCCCAGACAGAGGACTTTCATCACCCGGCCGACGGAGGATGTGTTGTGTTCGAGCTGAATCTGTTTTTGAAGCCTTTGAACCTCGATAAGCCTTCTCTTTTTTTCCTCCAGAGGCACTTTCTCTTTTTCCTTCGAGGCCGCTGTCAACGGCCGCGACGAGTAGCGGAAGGAGAAAATATTGGTGAACCGGACCACTTCCAGAATACTCAGGGTTTCCTCGAACTCCTCCTCGGTTTCTCCAGGATAGCCGACGATGATGTCCGTGCTCAGGCTGATTTCCGGCATCAGCCGGCGAAGAAGGCCGATGATTGCCAGGAACTCTTCCCGGGTGTATCCCCGGTTCATTCTCTGAAGAACAGAGGAGGAGCCCGACTGCAGGGGGAGATGGAGCTGGTGGCAGATTTTTTCGGTCTCGCTCATGGCCCGGCCGATTCTCTCGGTGAAGTTTCTGGGGTGGGAGGTGATGAAGCGAATCCATTGGATTCCATTCACGAAGCTGACTTCCTGGAGAAGAGCGGCAAAGTCTTTTCCGGTCTCTGGATCGCGGTAGGAATTCACATTCTGGCCCAGAAGCTGGATTTCTCTATAGCCCTCTGCCGCCAGGTCTCGGACTTCTCCGAGAATGCTTTCGAGCGGCCTGTATTTTTCTCTGCCTCTGGTATAAGGAACGATGCAGTAAGAGCAGAAATTATTGCAGCCCTCCATTACCGTCACGTAGGCACTGAGCCTGGATTCCCTGAGCACCAGCCCGTGGGGAATGTCACGATACTCCGGACTCCAGCCGGTGGCCACCTGCTTTTCACTCTTGTCACCAAAAGCGACCTCCAGGAGCTTGTGGTAATTGTCCGGGCCCAGGACGAAGTCGATAAAGGGCTTTTTCTCCAGGAGCTCTGAGCGGCGAAGCTGGGCCACGCAGCCGACCACACCCAGCTTGATATTCTTTTTTTCTTTGTATAAGGCCAGCCGCCCCAGGTAGGAATGAAGCTTCTCCTCCGATTTTGCCCTCACCGCGCAGGTGTTGATGATGACCAGGTCGCTTTCTTCCGGATTGTCTGCTTTCTCTCCGCCCGCAGAGGCCAGGATTCCCGCGATGCGCTCAGAGTCGTTCTCGTTCATCTGGCAGCCGAAAGTGCGGATAAAGTATTTGATTTTTCTCGTTTCTCTACAGAGCCTGTTCATCTTGTCTTCTTCTGTTCGGATTCCTTTTTCAGTATAAATCATATCATGAATCTCTTCCAGCTTAGTGTGGGTAAAATACACGGGAATGGAAGAAGCGACCTTGAAGATTTAGCCTT
>CAYZDV010000185.1:0-2974 GCA_964477275.1 uncultured Eubacteriales bacterium | reverse complement strand
GTGTTGAAATACTCGATTCCCTGGTTCCAGTCCACGGCTCCGTCCTTGTCGTTGTGGAGAAGAAGGAGAGGTGTTTTGACCCTGTCGGCGAAATAAACGGGAGAATTTCGGCTGTAGGCTTCGATATTCTCCCAGAAGCCGCCCGTGAAGCGTCCCTGGCTGCTTTCAAAGATGGGCTGATTGGCCGAACCGGTATTCCAGTAGATGGAGCTGTACATGCTGATCATGTTGGTCAGCGGAGCTCCGGCCACCGCTGCTCTGAAGATGTCAGTCTGGGTGATGAGGAATGAGGTCTGGTAGCCGCCCCAGGAATGCCCGTGGATGGCGATCCGCTCCCTGTCCACGACCCCGCTGGCAGCCGCGGCTTCTATGGCCGGAAGCACACACCAGACTGTCGACATCCCCGGGTCGTTCAAGGTGTAAACGATATCCGGCATCAGGACGGCATATCCATTGCTGGTGTAGACGGATTTGTTGAAGCCGTTGGCAGAGGGAGTGTAATAGCGGTTGAGGTTCTGGGAGAGCTTCTCATAGATGTAGACGATTGTCGGGTAGCTTTTTCCTTCCTCATAGCTGGCGGGAAGGAAGAGAGCCGCTTGAAGCTTATCCCCTTTGGCGCTCTCGTAATCGATGAGCCGGGTTCCCGCCGACCACAGAAGCTCTTTCTGCTGAGGATTGGCCTCTGTTATTCTCCGTGCGTTCTGAAGAGAGCTGTCCGCCGCATAGTAGTCAGGATAGTCTTTCCAGGACTGCCGGCTGTAGAGGTAGACATCGGCATTTTTGGCTTTCATCACAGAGAAAAGAGCGTCGTCCCAGAGGAGCATCCTGGCTCCCGGCTTTCCCCTGTCCACCCGGGCTACTCCGCCCTTTTTCGTCCATTCGCCGTAAGTGCCTATATAGATCGGCTGGGAAAGGTCGATCCCTTTCTCCTCCGGGTCGAGGCGGATGCGGCGCTGGTAGCGGATTCCCTCCTTTTTCCCGTTCACGGTCAGGTTCAGGCCTTTTCCGCCCCGGGTCGGTATCATCCAGACATCCCAGTTGTCGTAGAGAAGGACGGAGGCTCCGTCTTTCGCCCAGCCGAAATAATAGGGAGAAATGGGGGGATTTTTCACGTTTTGGTCGTTTTCGGTGTTGATAAAGGAGGTGGGAACATCCTCGGTGATGTTGAATTTTTTCCCTGTGGCCATCTCATAGGTGTAGTAATGCCCGTCATCGTAGAAGAGGAAATGGCTGCCGTCCGGAGAAGGGCCAAAATACCAGCGGCATTTCTGGAAGGCGAGCTTGCGCTCCCCGCTTCTGAGGTCGATGACATAGATGTCCTCGTAGCGGCGGCCCTCGAGGTTTGCTGCGAGCTCGTAGTCGCGGTTGTCGAACCCGATGGCCCAGCGGTGTTTGGGAGCAGCCGCAACCTGCCGGACTTCATCATCGGCAAGCCGGAGGAATTTTTTCTCTTTGCCCCTGTAGATACAGAGGAAGCTGAAGTTTTTATCTCTCTGTTCCTGAACCTGCTGCATGGATTGAAGCCTTTTGTCCAGCCAGTGCCAGATGACCAGGTCAGCCAGCTCTTCCTCTTCTTCCTTTTTCGGGCTGGCCTTCTCTTTCTCCGTGTCCTTTTCGGGTTCCTCTCTGGATGCGCCTTTCTCTTTGTCTTCCTTTTTATCTTCCTTCTCCTTGAGCTCATGAATCCCGAAGAGAATCGCCGACAAATCCTCTGTCCAGACCGGAGCCCTATTGGGGCTTATAGTCATACCTTCAGGGAACGATTTGTCTTCTCTGGGATCATAGACTGTCTTCTGGGGAGTTTGAGAGGAGAAGCCGGTGAAGCCGATCAAGCTGTAGAGTTTGTCCTCGTATTTTTCCTCCTTTTTTCCCTTCAGCACAGCCAGCCCGTCGCCCTCTTCTGTCCAGTTCAGCTGCCTGTATTCCGCCTTCTCGCTGTCGAGGGAGAGAACGACGCCCGTGGCCATGTTCCGCAGTTGAATTCCGTTGCCGCTCATTTCCTCGGCATCGATGATCCAGGCCAGCCAGCGGCCCTTCTTGTCAAAGGCGAACTCGGAGACGTTTCCGATGTTCAGCTCCCTGGCCGGGGCCAGCTCATGGAGTATCAGGTCTGAGCCTTTCCATTTGTCCTTCTCTTTTTCCTGGCTTTCCGGAGGATACCGGTGAAGGGCAATCCAGGATGAGCTTTCTCCAGAGAAAGCAAACTTCTGGACCTTCTCGAATTCCTTTTTCTCACCGGTGGAAAGGTTGAGAAGCGCTGCTTTGTTGTAGAGCTTTTTCTTCTGTTTTTTGAGCGCTTTCGCCTCTTTTTCCGTGGGATAAACGGCAAAGGCCAGCCAGCGGGAGTCCTCTGAGAAGGCGATGTCGCCTGTGGAGAATCGGGGAGCCTCGCCGACGGCAAACTTGAATTCTTTCTCTCCCGTTGTTTCCCTGACGATGACTTCGCTGTCTCCCTTGTTGGGGGAGAGCCGGTAGGCGAACCAGCGGCCATCCGGAGAGACGAGCGGGCTTGCGATGCTCTTCCATGCCAGGATATCCTTCAATTCGATGGGCCTGGGGGCCTGAGGCGCTGCCTTCTCGTCCTGAGCCGTGAAGGCCGGGAAGGCCAGAAAAAACCAGATAAGGATGAGAAGAGTGGTGAGAAGGGTGGTTTGTGTTTTCTTCCTCATGGTCTTCTCCTTAGCGAGAATGATTTTTTTAACACCTTTCTGTGGGCGCAGAGACCCGGAGCGGGAATGTTTGAAGATTTTTGGTGCTGAAGAATTGATCGTTGAAGAAAAGTGAAGCGTGGGGTCTCATTCGCACAGAAATTTTAAAATAGAGGAAAGCCTCTGAAAAGTCAAAGGCCGGATGTTTTTTAAGGGGGAAGATGCGGTCATCAAGCGGCCGTTGATGCGGTCGCACAGTGGATGGATGAGCCGCCCATCCCGGGCGGGAAGCCTGCTCCAATTGCTTTCAACGCGGCGGTTTGCTC
>CAYZDV010000184.1:0-2983 GCA_964477275.1 uncultured Eubacteriales bacterium | reverse complement strand
CATGGCGTTGTCCCCGGTCTGGTCACCATCCTGGTCGGCGAAGACCCGGCCTCGGTCTCCTATGTCACGGGCAAGATCAAAACCGCCCAGAGCCTGGGATTCAAGGAAGTCCAGGATAACCGGCCAGAGGACATCTCTGAAAAGGAGCTCCTGGCGCTGATCGACAAATACAACAGGGATAAGACGATTCACGGCATCCTGGTCCAGTTGCCGCTGCCCGGCCACATCGATGAGAAAAAAGTCATCAACGCCATCGATCCGGATAAAGACGTGGACGGATTCCATCCGGTCAACGTCGGACGCCTGGTGATCGGCGGCTCTGAGGTCAAGTTCCCGCCCAACACCCCGGCCGGAATCCACGAGCTGCTCATCCGATCAGGAGTCAAAATCGAGGGAGCGGAAGTGGTGGTCGTTGGCCGCTCCAACATCGTCGGCAAGCCCATCGCCAACATGCTTCTCCAGAAAGCGCCCAACGCCAATGCCACGGTGACCGTTATTCACACCAGAACGCGGGACCTGGCTTCCCACTGCCGGAGGGCAGACATACTGATCGTCGCTGCCGGCGTGCCAGGCCTTGTCAAGCCGGAGTGGATCCAGCCCGGCGCCTGCGTCATCGATGTCGGCGTCAACCGGGTCGGCTGGAAAACCAGCGAAAAAACCGGCAAGAGGGTAGCCATCCTCAAGGGAGACGTGGATTTCGAGGCGGCCAAAGAAGTCGCCGGCTGGATTACCCCTGTGCCCGGCGGGGTCGGGCCCATGACCATCGCCATGCTGATGAGGAACAGCCTCCATTCTCTGAAGTTCAAGCTGGGCTTGATGGAGAGGGCGGTCCCTCCTCTTTAATCCGTCAATACTTCGGCTCGATTCCCACGTTGAAGAACATGAAAGCCCACCTGTCGGTCAGCTCGTCGATGACTTTGCTCGTGCTGCTGGCACCGTGTCCGGAACGGGTCTCGATCCGGGCCAGCACCGGGTGGGTGCCCCTGTGGTTTTCCTGGAGCGCGGCAATGAACTTGAAGGAATGGGCGGGAACCACGCGGTCGTCATGGTCGGCGGTTGTCACCAGCGTGGCCGGGTAGGACACGCCTTCCCGGATGTTGTGGAGCGGAGAGTAGGAGTAGAGATTCCTGAAATGCTCCTCTTCCTCGCTCGATCCATACTCCACCACCCATCCCCAGCCAACAGTGAACTTGTTGTAGCGGAGCATGTCCATCACCCCCACGGCGGGAAAGGCCACCTTGAACAGGTCCGGACGCTGGGTCATGCAGGCGCCGACCAGCAGCCCGCCGTTGGAGCCGCCGGCAATGGCCAGCCTCTCCGTTGAGGTATACTTCTCCTGGATCAGATATTCAGCGGCGGCGATGAAATCGTCGAACACGTTCTGCTTGTTGAGCAGCATTCCTGCCCGGTGCCATTCTTCTCCGTACTCTCCTCCGCCCCGCAGGTTGGCCATGGCATAGACGCCGCCGTTCTCGAGGAGAATGATATTGCTGACACTGAAATAGGGAAGCATGGTGGCGTTGAACCCTCCATAGCCATAGAGGTAGGCGGGATTTTTTCCGTTGAGCTTCAGTCCCTTCCTGTGGACGATGAACATCGGGACCCGGGTCCCGTCCTTGCTCTCATAGAAGACCTGCCTGGTCAGATAGTCCTCGGGGTTGAACCTGACCTCTGTCCTGCGGAAGACTTCCGATTTTCCGCCGGCAATGTCGTATTTATAGATGGCCGGAGGGTAGGTAAAGGAAGTGAAAGTGTAAAAGGTGATGGAATCTTCTTTCTTTCCGTAAAAGCCGCCGGCTGTTCCCAGGGCGGGAAGCTCGATCTCCCTGACCGGTTTTCCGCTCAGGTCATGCTGATACACCCGGGAGTGGGCATCCTGGAGGTAGGTGCAGAAAAGCTGTCCGCCCACGCTGCTGACCCCTCTCAACACCTCCGGTTTTTCCGGGATGACGGTCTGCCAGTTTTCCTTTGCTGGATTCTCCGGGTCGATGAGGACCATCCTGGCGTTGGGCGCATCGGCGTTGGTGTGGACCAGGAATTTATTCCCGGTGTTGTCGATGATGGAACTGTCGAATTCAAATCCGGTGATCAGGGGCTGGAAACCCCTGCTTTCCCCCTCAAGTTCCTGGTAATAGAGCTCGTTGCCGTGGGTTCCCTCGGAGATGGAGAGGAACAAATACCTCCCGTCTTCACTGACGCCCGCCCATTTGTAGCGGAGCGGATGATTCTTGTCCTCGTAGACCAGCCGGTCCTTCTCCTGCGCGTCGCCCAGCCTGTGATAAAAGATTTTCTGAAACTCGTTCTTAGCCGTCAATTCCTGGCCTTGCTCCGGCTGGTCGTAGCCGCTGTAGAAAAATCCGTCGCCATGCCAGGCTGCGCCCGAAAATTTCACCCAGCGGATGCGGTCACCCAGCTCTTTTCTGGCGGCAATTTCCATCACCCCGAGCTCCTGCCAGTCAGAGCCGGCCTCGGATCGGGCAAAGGCCACATGCCGGTTGTCCCTGGAAAAGCCGACCAGGTTGATTCTGACCGTGCCGTCAGGAGAGAGCGCGTTGGGGTCGATGAAGACCTCCGGCTCACCCTCCAGCTCCTTCTGAATGTAGATCACGGACTGGTTCTGCAGCCCGTCATTCTTGTAGAAAAAGTAATGCTCTCCGGCCCGGAAAGGCGCGGAATACCGGGGATAATTGTAGACTTCAAGGAGGCGCTTCCGGATTTTTTCCCGGAAGGGAATCTTCTCCAGATAGGCGAAGGTGACCCTGTTCTGCTCCTCGACCCATTGTTTGACCTCTTCGGAGGTATCATCCTCCAGCCAGCGGTAGGGGTCTGCGACTCTGGTGCCGAAATAGTCATCCACCACGTCGACTTTTTTGGTGATGGGATAGGTCAGCTGGGCCTGAACACCTTCCTCCGCCCTCTGCTGGCAGGCCGGAAGAAAGACGAAAAAGAAAAGAACAATGACTGACCAGAATTTTTTATGCAT
>CAYZDV010000183.1:0-3001 GCA_964477275.1 uncultured Eubacteriales bacterium | reverse complement strand
TCATCTTCAGCCAGGACGAAGAAGCGGAAGAAGACCGCTCATCACAGCTTTACAGGGAAGAATTACCGGATCGCCAGAAAGTCAGCACCTATGTGGAATTCAAGCGCACCTGGGAGAAGGGAGACGCCATAACAATAACTTTGCCTAAGGCGCTTCGTCTTGAACCGCTGCCCGATAATCCGAGACGGGCAGCCATTATGTGGGGCCCCCTGGTTCTCGCCGGAGACTTGGGACCTGAGATTCCCAGAGGACGGCGGCGTGAGAAATCCGATATACAGGAAATTTCCGGGATTTTCAGAGTCCCCGTATTCGTGGCAGCCGAAAGACCGGTCAGGGAATGGGTTAAACCTGTTCCTGGTGCTCCCGGCCGCTTCCGGACAGTGGGAGTCGGCCGGGACAGGGACGTGGACCTCTTCCCTTTCTATCAACTTCATCGAAGAAGATACGCCATCTACTGGGACTTGTTGACCCAGGCGGAGTGGAAGCAGAAAGTGGCCGAGCATGCCGCCCAGCAGGAAAGATTAAGCCAGCTCGACGCCGCCACCATCGTCCATGTCCGGCCCGGCGAGATTGAACTGGAACGAGATTTCAATTTCCAGGGCGATGGCTCTTCAGTCCACCGGGTCCTGGAACGAACTGGCCGTCAAGGAACCAGATGGTTTTCCTACGATCTTCCCGTTGATCCCTCCCCCTCCATGGCCCTGGTACTGACTTACCATAGCGGTATCCGGCGGAAAGGGCCAGCCGAATTCGAGATTTTTATCGACGATCAACTCCTGAATGAACAGGAAGTCAGAGGTTCGTCTCCGGCCCGCTTTTTTGATGTGGAATATCCCATTCCTGCTGAACTCGTCCAGGGCAAGAAGAAGATAACCGTGCGCTTCCAGGCGAAAGAAGGCAGCGAAATCGCTACGGTATTTGGTGTCCGCTTGATCCGTTCATTCAATCAGTCCTGATGTTCCAGTTCCTGCAAGCTGAGAGCGCTTCGTCAATTTTATAAATCGGGTTATGGGAGGCTCTGCTCCCGGCCGGCTTGATGAAGGAGACGGGGAATGGCCCGTGAATCCGCCTGTTCGGGACTTGCCGTCATCTTTCCTGTGCGCCGTTTTTATGAAGCCGGTTTTTTCTTCTTCTTTGCGTGCCTGCTTGACTCCGGTTGTGTTATGATATAAAAAAACGAAGATTGGAGGAGCATTGCGAAAAAAAAGCAGGAGTTACAAAAGTGCCAAGAGGGGCAAAGAACTCCGGCGTCAGGAAAAGCAGGAAGAAAAAAGGAAAAAGCGCCTGACCAAAGGGAAGACGCCTCAGGAAACCGGCGGTGAATCCGCCGACGACGAACACAGTCCGGACTGACACCGGCCAGCCCGCCTGAGGAAAAGATGAGAAAAAGCGTCACAGCAGTGGGGATGACTGTTCTTTTGGTTGCCGGCCTGTTTGCCTTCAGGTCACAACAGGAAAAGAACAGTCCGGAGTCCGAAAAAATTGCCGGCCGGGCCAAGGAAATGATCGAATTCCTGTCGAAAGAAGACTATGGGTCCGCAGGAAAGCACTTTGACCCGACGATGAAAAAGGAAGCCCCTCCTGCCATGCTCAAGAAAATCTGGGACGGCCTCCGGTCCCAGGTCGGTCCTTTCAAGGGGATAAAAAGCTCGAGGGTCGAGACATCCAGGACCTACGATTTCGTCTATGTCGCCTGCGAGTTCGAGAAACAGACACTCGACGCCCGCGTCACTTTCAACAAATCTGGCGAGATCGCCGGCCTGAACTTTGTTCCGCACCTAAAATCAAAAGAATACAGGACCCCGCCGTATGCCCGCCCGGAACTCTTCGAAGAGAGAGAAGTCGAAGTTGGAAGCGGTGAGTGGGTTCTGCCCGGCACCCTCTCCATCCCCAGGGGCACCGGCCCCTTCCCTGCCGTGGTTCTTGTCCACGGTTCCGGGCCGAATGACCGCGACGAAACTATCGGTCCCAACAAGCCTTTCAAGGATCTTGCCTGGGGGCTCGCTTCGAGGGGGATCGCGGTCCTTCGTTACGACAAAAGAACAAAAGTCTATGGTCCGAAGATCGTCATGGACAAGGCGCTGGCGACATCCCTGACCGTCAGGGAAGAAACGGTCGACGACGCGCTTGCCGCCGTTTCCCTTCTCCGTAAGACAGAGGGTATCGACTCATCAAAGATTTTCATTCTCGGCCACAGCCTGGGAGGGATGCTCATACCCCGGATGGCCGCCATGGACAACAAGGCGGCCGGTTTCATCATCATGGCCGGGTTGACAAGGCCGCTCGAAGAGACCATTCTCGAGCAGACACGATACCTCTCCAGCTTGCAGGGCGCTCTTTCCGAAGCGAATAAGAAGAACCTCGAGGAGATGGAAAAAGCGGTCGCCCGGATCAAGGCGCTCGATGAATCCGGTGATATCCCCGATGAGCGACTTCTCGGTGCGTATCCCGGGTACTGGCTTGACCTCTGCAATTATGACCCGGCCGAAGAGGCAAAAAAGGTCGACCGTCCCCTGCTTATCCTCCAGGGAGCCAGGGATTACCAGGTGACCACCAAAGACTTTGAAAACTGGAAAAAAGCCCTCGAAGGCCGGAGGAACGTCGAATTCAAGCTTTACCCGAAGTGCAACCATCTCTTCATCGAGGGAGAAGGCCTGATCACGCCGAACGAATATCTTTATACTTCAGGCCACGTGGCGGAGTTCGTCATCGATGATGTCGCCGGGTGGATCATGGCTGTCAAAAAGGGGACAGGCCCCTTTTTGGATGAGTGAGAACGGTTTGAAATCGAGGAGTTATAAGCTCTTCTTTTTTATGGCTCATCGCAAAAATGAGCCCCTGGTACGAAGAATGCGGGACAAACGGATGGGTCCTGTCGCGGTATGTCTCCGTCCTCGCTCCACCCATCCCCCCGTGGGGAACCCCTTCCGCTGCGGGCGGAGACACACCGCGCCACCCATCCTCTTTGAATCATCTTCTTTTCATCCCAGATACTCATTTT
>CAYZDV010000182.1:0-3026 GCA_964477275.1 uncultured Eubacteriales bacterium | reverse complement strand
GATCTCATCCGCCCGGCGGTCTTATGGCTTCTCTGTCTTTCCATTCTGGCCAAAGTCGAGCACGCAGTTCACGATCTCGTCATGGCTGAGGGAGGTTCCGTCCCGGGGAGAGTCGATGATGCGGAAGTTGAAAAACGGGCAGTTCCCGTCGTACCACCGGAAGGGCATCGGCCTTCCGGCTTGAGCCCTCTTCTCCTGCTCTTTTTCATTCAGCCGGTCTCCCAGGCCTTTAAGGTTCACTCCTTTCTCCGGGTCAACGCCGAGAATATATCTTTTTGTCCCGAAGCTGGTCATCAAAAAGGAAAAGCCGGTGCCGGAGGGAGAATTCTCCCTGTCTCTTCGCGCCCATTCTTTGAGCAGAAAGCTTCTCGGGTTGCTGGCCACGAGTCCGTCGACGGGCTTTCTTCCTTGACTGGAGATGAGGGGCAGGGAGAGGCGGATTTTCTGGGATTTGCGGACATCCAGAAGATAATTGAAGTAGTCCTCTTCCGATTTCCTGATCGCTTTCTCATACCTTTCAATCCCTGAGAAGAGGATTTTATTCTGGAGAATTTCATATCCTTCTTTTAATCTGGAATAGAGGAAGCTCATGAATTTTAAGCCCTCTTCGACCCTCCCGAGATTTGCCGCTTCCTCCTCTTTTTTTATTCCGGTGAAGAGAGCCCGGAGGATGGAGTAAGGAGTCGCAGTCAGGTTGATTTCCTTGGGAAGCGTGGCCGAATCGACCATCTTCGCGTATGAAGAGAGCTCCATCATGTGGGGGTCGGGTTCTCTTCTCTCCAGAAGTTGAAGAGCAAGGAATATCGACGAGACGGCATCGAAGTCCGGCAGGCGATGGGTGATGATGCGCAGTCGTCCTCTCTGCTCTCCTTCAGTTCCTGCCATTTCGGGGAGGTGGTCGACGACCAAATGGGGATATTTGGTGATGAGAGAAGCGGTGCATTCTGTCTCGGCCTGGGGATGGTGGTGATCGATGACGCCGGGGACGGTTTTCATCCCCACGTCCAGCGCCAATACGCCTTTCTGGGGATCCAGATGTTCGCCGTAGTGGACAAACTGGTATTCGACGCTGTCATTCAGCCTGCTCATTTTTTTCCTGAAGCTTTTCTCTTTCTTCCAGAAACTGGATAATTTTTGCGGTGCCCGAGGGGACGGGAAAACGACGGAGAGCCCGGAGGGTAACCCAGCGGTGGGCGTCCTCCCGGAGCCGGGGGTTGTCTTTCAGTTCACATTCATAGGCATAAAGGGAAACCTGGAACTGGGTATACGCATGCTGAACGTTGAGCAGGAATTTCTCTTTGTGAATTTCAGAAGAGAGCTCATCCTTTATTTCCCGGTGAAGGGCGTCAATGAGGCTCTCGCCTGTTTTTTTCTTTCCGCCCGGGAATTCCCAGAGGTCGGCCAGAAGGCCTCGGGATGGCCGTTTCTGAATCAGGAATTTTCCATCCTTCTGGAGGATGGCCACCACAGCTTCGACTTTTCGGTAATTTCTTTTCTTTGGCCGGGGAATGATTTCCTGGGTGCCGGTTTTAAAGGCGGTGCAGAAATCTTTCAGCGGACAGAGAAGGCAGCGGGGGTTCCTGGCCCGGCAGAGGACTTCTCCCAGCTCCATCAGGGCCTGGTTGAAGTTGCCTGGCTTGTCCTGGGAAAAAAGAGGGGCGAGATATTCGAGAAGAGATTTATCTTTTCCGGGCCGAGCCTCGTCCGGGTCTCCCTTGAGTCTCATTAAAACCCTGCGGACATTGGCGTCCATCACGGGATAAGGCTTATCAAAGGCAAAGCTGAGGACGGCGGCCGTGATATAAGGACCGAAGCCCGGGAGCTGGCGGAGCTCCTCATAAGTTTGAGGAATCCGGCCTTTGTGTTTCTCCATTATGATCCGGGAGGCTCGATGCATGTTCTTTGCCCTTTGATAGTATCCCAGCCCCTGCCAGGCTTTGAGGACTTTTTGCAGCGGGGCCTGGCTGAGGCTCTCCACATCGGGAAAAGAGGTCAACCATCTGGCGTAGCGGGCAGTAACGACCCGGACAGTTGTTTGCTGGAGCATCACTTCGGAGACCCAGATCCGGTAGGGATCGCTGGTCTCGCGCCAGGGGAGGCCCCTCTGTTCTTTGGCAAACCAGTCGAACAATTTTTCTCGAAAAGAGCCCGGCGCCCGACTGGAGTTTTTCGGTTCTGCGAATGTTTTCATTTTACAGCACGCATTTGTCTGATGAGATGTTCGTGGACCGCATGTTTTGAGCTGTTAGGCTGTCGAAGGTTTTTTTACCATTTTTTATTTTTTTTGGCAAAGTCATTCAATCGGGAGAGGGCATTTTTTCCGGGATGGCCTTTTCTTTTTGAGAGTGGCGGGGGACACATCATGACAGAACCAATCCTGATGATTTCATGCAAACCGGTGAAGAGCCACCCCATTTTCGGTGCTTCGTTATCCTAATTTTCTTGACAATACCGTCTTTCTAAGCTATTTTTTTAGAGGCTGTCATGGAACAAACCGAAAGCAGAAATGTTTCTCAGCGGGGAAATAGAATCGAGAAGACAAGAGTTCAAAATTTTCAGGCTGTTTGAAACCCTGGTGCGGATTCCCGTTTTGCGGGATTGACTGCCGGATTTGCCGGAAGAAGAAAGAGTGAAAAACTCACCCTGAATATCCTCTCTGCCGATGATTGATAGAGTAAGCAGTTTCTCCAAAAATAGTGGCGGACAAGGGAAATCACGGAAAATGGTGGATAGCCAATCGAGCCGGCGGCATCTGAAATGAAAAACTTAGGTAAATACGAGATTGTCAGCATCCTGGGAAAGGGCGCGATGGGAATCGTGTATAAAGCGTTTGACCCGGTCATCAGCCGGCAGGTGGCTATCAAAACCATCCGATTCGACCTGGCCACAGACCCGTCAGGAACGACCAACCATGAAGAGGTCATGCAGAGGTTCATGAGAGAGGCTCAGGCCGCGGGTAAATTGTCCCATGCCAATATCATCACCATCTATGACGTGGGGAGAGAAAAAGACCTGACCTACATTGT
>CAYZDV010000181.1:0-3084 GCA_964477275.1 uncultured Eubacteriales bacterium | reverse complement strand
TTCTTCGGGCAGGGCCTGCGTTTCTTCAGGCAGGGCCTGCGTTTCTTCAGGCATGTCTTCCTTTTTCCCGAGAAGGATGATGTTTTGCGCTTCGACCTCTGTGGTGTATCTCTTGTTGCCTTCTCTGTCCTGCCAGCTCCGGGTTCGAAGCTTTCCCTCCAGATAGATTTGTTTTCCCTGGCTCAGATATTTTTCGCAGAATTCCGCCAGCTTGCCCCATATCACAATGCGATGCCATTCGGCACGAATATCAGATTGGTTGGTGCTCGGGTTGAAGTAGCGTTCGTTGGTGGCCAGGGTGAATTTGGCCACCGGCCTTTCTGTCTGGGGGAGGTATCTCAGCTCAGGTTTTTGGCCCAGGCGTCCGATCAGGATGACTTTATTCAGGCTGTTGATATCTCGCATTGTCCAACCGGATTTCCTTGATTTTTTGCTGGGCGATTTTTGTTTCCTCTTCGAGGGGAAATTTACTGACCAGGATTGTAAAAACGGCCAGAGCCTCTTCTTTTTTGCCGAGTTCCAGGAGACAGATTCCCTTCTTCAAGTAAGCCGCGGGAACCTTATCGCCCCGCGGATAGTTGAGAATAAGCTCATTGAACTGCTCAATCGCCTCTTCGAACTTCTTCTGGCTGAAGTAACATTCGCCAATCCAGTACAGAGAATCGTCGACAAGGGGACTATCTGGGAACTGCTCCTTGTACATTTGAAACCCGTCGATGGCCAACTCGAAGTTGCCGTTCCGGTAGTCGGAGTAAGCCATGTTGAAAACCTCTGGGGGAGACAGAAGCGCTGTGGGAGAGGTGACTGCCTCTTCTTCGGTTTTCTCCTCTTTTTTCTGGACAGGCTTTTTTTCGGGAGGCAGCTTCGGCTGAGAGTCCGCTGCCGGTTCAGCCGGCAGCCCTCCAGGGGGGAGCGAAGCTCTTTTCAGCTCAATGAACTCCTCGGAGAGCTTTATGAGCTGCGTGCTCATCGTTTCCAGCTTCTGGAGGAGGATCTGAGTCTGTCCGGGCAATCTCCTCTGTTCTTCTTTCAGGCTGGCCTGCTCTGCTTGAAGATTCTTCGCAACCTCCAGCAGCTCTCTGAGCTGGCCCCTGACGAAAGCGAGTTCCTCGGCATTTCCGTCAATCTTTTCTTTCATCTGGAGGAGCTGTTGCCGGAGACGCTGGACGTCCTGATAGAGCAGCTCGTATGTTTTTTTTTGCTTATCGGTTCCTGCCGAAGCGACAGGCAAAAGTAGGATAAGAGCTATCCCGACGAGCCTTTTGCTCATAAACTATTTTCCGATAATCTTGAACTGCGCTCTCCTGTTTTTTTGCCAGGCCTCTTCGTTATGTCCGGGGTCCAGAGGAAGGCTCTTTCCGTAGGAAATGATCTTTATCCTGTCTGGCGAGATGCCGAGAGAAACCAGGAAGTCATGGGTGCTCTTGGATCTTTTTTCACCCAGGGCCAGGTTGTATTCCTCTGTTCCTCTTTCATCGCAGTGGCCCTCGACAAGAATGAAGATCGAACCGTATTGTTTCAGCCATTCCGCATTGGCCTGGAGAACAGGTTTCGCGTCTTCCCGGATAAAGTAGCGGTCAAAGTCAAAGTGGATCATTTGCAAAGGAGCTTCGGCATTCATCACGTCGAGAGATTTCTGCATGAAAATTTCTTCCTCGGTCAATTCAGGCTCTTTCACCACAGGCTCTTCCTCGACTTCCTCAACTACAGGTTGTTCGACGACCTCAGGCACTTCTTCGGCGACTGGAGGAGGCGGCGGGACTTCTTCGACTTTCTTACGGCAGGCGGAAAGGAATGAAAAGATCAGTAAGAAAGCTAATGAGAGGATAACTAATTTTTTCATTTGAACTCCTTTGATTGAATTTGGGCTCACCTGCTTTTTTTCAGGGAGCTGTCTGTTCTCTATATCTTATACAATCAAAATTGTCATATGTCAATATAGAGGGAGCAGCAGAATTTATCCTTTTGGTTCTCTTCCAGACAGTGCGGGTAAAATGTACGGAAATGGAAGACGCGACCTTGAAGATTTAGCCTTCCCGAACCGTCCATCGAGGGAAGCCGATGAAATCGGCTGCCGAGTATGTTTGAGCACGTGAGAATCCATCTGATGAAAAAATGACTGAACACGGACATCCGGTTCGAAGTGACATGTCTTGAGTGCGGAGTTACGCAGGCGCCGAGATGGATGGTGAGGGAATGGCGTTAAAAATCTGAAGGGAGCGGTGCCATTTCCGTGCATTTTCGTCATTCAACGACTCATACAAAATGGAAGAGAACCATCATCGGCTGTTTGGCAGAGACATCGGAATGTTATCTTGACCAGTCAGGAAGCTTATTGTTCCCCCTGGAGGTGAGCCGCTTCAGGTTGCGTCCGTCATAATCAATGGAGTAAAGCTGAATTGTCCCATCCCGGTTGGAGGAGAAAATGATATGCCGTCCGTCCGGCGACCAGGCGGGCGACTCGTTGCGGGCGCTGCTCTCCGTCAGCTTGATGATCTGATTGGTCCGCAGGTTGAGGATATAGATGTCGTGGATCGCATCGACCCGGGAAACATAGGCAATCAGGTCTCCGGAGGGAGACCAGACTGGCGCGTCATGGTAGGTTCCTCCAAAGCTGACCCGTCTGACATTGGATCCTTCAGCGTCCATGATGTAGATTTGCGGCGTGCCTCCCCGGTCTGAAGTGAAGGCGATCTCCCGGCCGTTGGGAGACCAGGTGGGCGCGGTGTCGATGGCGCTGTTGAAAGTCAGCCTCTTGATATTCTTGCCGTCAACAGTGGCCGCGTAGATTTCTGCATTGCCTGCATCGGCGGTGGAGCAGAAGGCCAGTTTTTTTCCATCAGGAGAGAAGGCGGCCGCGTAGCTTGTCCCCTGGATGGGGATTCTGGTTCGCTCTCCTTCAAAAGGATTGTAGATATAGAGACGGGCTTCGTTTTCCACATAAGAGGTGTAGGCGATTTTTTTCCCGTCCGGCGACCAGGCGGGCATGTAATCGATGTTGGAGTTGAAGGTGAGGCGCGTCTGGTTCCCACCGTCATAATCCATCATGTACAGCTCGTCGTTTCCGTCTCTGTCCGAGACAAA
>CAYZDV010000180.1:0-3109 GCA_964477275.1 uncultured Eubacteriales bacterium | reverse complement strand
ATAACCAGACGGAGAGCCTACCGCTCTCTGGACCCGGTGAGCATCACTGAGGAGCTGATCCAGGATCTGGCGGGAAGCGCCCGGCTCGCTCCCTCCTGCTTCAACAATCAGCCCTGCCGCTTTGTCTTCGTTTATGAGCCCGCGGTGCTGAAAGAGATGCAGGCCGCTCTCTCCAGGGGCAACGAATGGGCTCATGCCGCTTCGATGATCATCGCGGTGTTCAGCAGGAAGGAGGATGACTGCGTCATCAAGGACAGGGTCTACCATCAATTCGACTGCGGGCTGGCCGTGGGCTTCCTGGTGCTGAGGGCCACGGAACTCGGCCTGGTGGCTCATCCCATTGCCGGATACAGCCCGAAGAAGACCAGGGAGATTCTCCGCATACCGGAGGAATACGAGGTCATCACCCTGGTCATGGTGGGCAAACATTCGGCAGCCATCAGCCCGGTTCTCTCCAGCCAGCAGGTCGAGTGGGAGAAAAACAGGCCAGAAAGGCTGCCTTTTCATAAGTTCGTTTCTGTCCACAGGTTTGGAGACGTTCCGCAGAGTCGCATTCCTTAGTGCCCCGTTTCATCAATGCTATCCCGTAGTTCTGGGACGGAACGGGGCAGTTCCCCAGGGGCTGCCGCCGCTCGGGCGCTCCGGGATGCTCTTTTTTGCCGCATTCTTCCGCCGTAACCTCGTCAGGGGGGCATTTGGCTTGACACATTGAACGGAGTGAGATGATGGAACGAACTCCCTCTATTTTTTCTCGAAAAGGTCGAGCTGGCCGTTTTTCAATTTCCTGACAAGCTCCTTGAGCACAGGGTACTGTTCGAGGAGAGTGGAAGGGACGTCCAGCTTCTCGCATGAAATCATGTTTTTGATCTGCAGGGCGTTGGCCAGGGCCTGTCCCCTGTAGTGATTGTTAGTGATGACGAAGACGTTGCGGCTCTTTGTGCCCAGTTCTTTGATCCTCTCCGCCCATTCTTCCAGCTCTTCTCTGGTGTAGAGATAGTCATACCGCTCATCCCGGCCCGCATCCGGCCTGAACCAGTTGTGGGAGTTCCGTCCGTGCAGCCGCACATAGGCGAAATCAGGATTGGTGCTGACGGCAGAGGGCAGGATGGAGTTGCGGAAGATGGGTTGGTCGATATTGCAGAAGCCGACCCTGTGTTCTTCGAGCAGCCTGAAAAACGAGCCAGTGTTCCAGGAGGAATGCCTGACCTCCAGGGCCAGCGGATAGTCGGAAAAAAAATGAAAGAGCGTCGCCAGGTATTCCCTGTTTGAAGGGGTCTGAATGAAAGACCAGGGGAATTGGATCAGGATTGCCGCCAGTCTGTTTCTCGCCCTCAGCGGTTCGATGCCCAGCTTGAACTGGTCGACATCCTTCCGGCTGAAACTCTTCCTTTCATGGGTGAATATCTGATGGAGTTTGGTCGAGAAGAGAAAATCCGGCCAGCCTTCAACTTTCCTGATCCAGGAGAGCGAAAGCGCGATGGCGGGTGGGCGGTAGAAGGTGCTGTTGACCTCCACGATGTTGATGAAGCGGGCCAGAAAAACGAGGGGGTGGAATGCCCGCTCTTTTTTCACCGGGTAGACGATGCCCTCCCAGTCCTTGTAGCTCCAGCCCGCCGTTCCTATGAAATAGCGCGCCATTTCCCGCCTATTGTAAATGAATCCCTGGAAAGAAAAAAGCCAAAAAGTGATTGCCCGCAGAGGACGGTTTGGATTATGATAGTAAGAAGAAAATGATAAAGAAAAATGGCCTCATCCTTCTTTTGGCTTTCCTGTCTTTGACTTTCTGCACGCAAAAGAGCGATCAGGACCTTTACACCATCGGCATTTTTCAGTTTAACGATGCACCCCACCTCAACGAAGTTCGGCAGGGTTTCATCCAGGCCCTGGAAGACAATGGCTTGAAGCACGGAGAGAACATCCGGTTGCTCATCAGGAATGGAAACGGAAGCATCCCCGAAGTCCAGAGAATCGCTCAGGAGTTTGTCGCCGAAGAGGTGGACATGATCGGCGCCCTTTCCACACCCTGCCTTCAGGCTGCTCTGATCGCCACACATGCGATTCCGATCATCTTTTCCTCTGTGGCTGACCCCTACCTGGCTGGTGCGGGTAAGTCGGCAGAGGATCATCTGGAGACCGTGACCGGCGTTTGCTCACGAGGCCCGATTTACGAAAGCCTCCAGTTCATCAAGGAGGTTCTGCCCGGAGCAAAGAGGCTGGGGACATTATGGACGCCGGCCGAGGTCAACTCAGAGTTCTACCTGGAGCTGGCCAGAGAGGGGGCCAGGAAACTGGGGATGGAAATCGAGGCGGTTCCCATTGCCAACAAGAGCCAGATTCCTCATTCGGCCCAGGTCCTGATCAATAAAAAAATCGACGCCATCTACCAGATCTCGGATAACACCATCAACGAGTCTTTCCAAGACATCGGGAACGTCGCCGCGGAGAACTCCATCCCGCTTTTCGGCGGATATCTTTTGACCACCCGCCTCGGAGCCTGTGCGGCGCTGGGCTGGGATTTTTATGAAATGGGCTACAAGAGCGGCGAGATCGCCATGCGGGTGAAAGACGGGAAAAGCCCTGGCAGCATTCCCATTTACTACATGAGCAAGGTCCGCCTGAATCTCAACCTCGAAGCCGCCAGAAAGCAGGGTGTCCGGTTCCCGGAGAGAATCCTCCGCAATGCGGATGAAATCCTCGGCGCAGAGGGAGACGCGGAAAGTCCTTCGTATTCTCCTCTCTTTTGATGAGAGAACTTGTCCGGTTTGCCATCCTCGCCTTTTTTTTCATTCTTCTCGGTTTTTTTCTGCTCATCCTCCTCGGCTTCTGCCGCGGCGGGCCGAAAGTCAAAGGAAGCCTCTCTCTGGAAGGCCTGTCCGGAGATGTCCGTATTTTCAGGGATGAATGGGGAGTCCCTCATCTTTTCGCTCAAAACGAGAAAGACCTCTTTTTTGCCTGCGGGTTTGTCCATGCCCAGGAGAGGATGTGGCAGATGGAGCTCACCCGGAGGGCGGGATTCGGCCGGCTTTCAGAGATATTCGGAAAGGCTACCCTAAAAAATGACAGGTTCACCAGGAATATCGGCCTTAAGGAGGCGGCTCTGCAGGATTTT
>CAYZDV010000179.1:0-3147 GCA_964477275.1 uncultured Eubacteriales bacterium | reverse complement strand
TGAGTGCGGAGTACCGCAGGCGCCGAGGGGGACGGTGAGGGAATGGCGTTAAAAACATGAAGGGAGAAATGCCATTTCCGTGTATTTTACCCATTTGTCCGCACAAAATGGAAGATAACTTTTTCAAATAATCCGGAAAAAGGAGAGCCGGAATGGCAAAAAGCATATTTGATTTGATCAGAGAGACAATCGTCGTTCTCGATGGCGGCATGGGAACCGAGCTCATCGGGCGTGGTCTGGCTCAAGGAGCCTGCCCTGAAGCCTGGAATGTGGAAAACCCTGAAATCGTCAAGAAAATCCATACCGCCTATCTTGAGGCCGGCTCAGATGTCATCCTGACCAACAGCTTCGGCGGAAACAGGATCAAGCTCGCCTCCCATGGTCTGGAAGAGAGATGCGGCGAGTTGAATTGTGCAGCAGCCCGTCTGGCCGTGGAAGTCAGACGGGAAGGGAAATTTGTGGCTGGAAGCATGGGGCCCACCGGAAAGTTTCTCGCACCTCACGGAGAATTCCAGGAAGAGGACTTTGAGTCCGCCTATGCCGTTCAGGCAAGCGCCCTCGCAGAAGGCGGTGTGGACTTTCTGCTGATCGAGACACAGTATGACCTGAGAGAAGCCCTGTGCGCGCTGAAAGGCGCAAGAAGAGCTTCGTCTCTTCCGGTTTTTCTCACCATGACCTTTAACCGCACACCCAGGGGCTACTTCACCATCATGGGGAACAGCGTCCCTGATTGTGTCGAGGAGCTAAAAAGAAACATGGTCCCTGTCATCGGCGCCAACTGCACGCTGAACAGCGCAGAGATGGCTGACCTCATCAAAACCATGAGAGAGGCCACTCCCCTCCCCCTCATTGCCCAGGCAAACGCAGGACAGCCCTCCATGTCCGCAGATGGTCATGTGACCTATTCCCAGGACGTGGAGGAGTATGTCCGTCATGTGCCCCGGCTGATCGAGAACGGAGCCAACCTCATCGGAGGCTGCTGCGGAACAAACCCGGGTTATATCCGGCGGATGTCTGAAGTGATCCGGGAGCTGAAGAAATGATCTCCTGAAGCGGCAGAAAATCAGTACTGGATTTTTCTGAAAACGCAATAGCCAAAGGCTGAATTGGCGATCAGCAGAGCGCCGGAAATGACGAAAGGATACTGGAGCCCTATCCTGTACCCGAGCAAGGAGAAAACGAGGGCACCGGCCATGTGGCCGAGGGTCATGATGGCCAGCAGAACGCCGGAGCTTCCGCCGATGCTTCTTTTCTCAAAAAGGCGGGAGATGAACAGGACAATTAAGGCTCCCAGAAGCCCGTCGCCGACCTCGTGGATGATCCGGAAAATAAAGGAAAGATAGACGTTTTTATTGACCATCAGGACGTGTCCCATACCGGAAAGAAACATGGAAAAAATGAACATGCGCCTGTTTTTTCCGGCATCAAACTTCCGCACGCCGACCAGGAACGAGGAAAAAGCAAGGGCAAACAGTGGAATGGAAATATAGAGTGAAAGCTGGAAATTGTTGAGGTCGAAATAGTTCTTCAGGAACGGGCTGTACACCGTTCCTTCCGCTCCCCAGTGAAGGGTGAGAACAAAGATTATCAGAGCAAAGAGCATGGTTTTCCTGTTCAACAGGCCGAGTCTGTACTCCTTTATCGACACACGGGAAAACATTACCCTGCCCAGATCGCCGACTCCGAAAAGGACGAGGAGGATAAAAAGGGAATAGACGTAGAACAATGTCTGGAAATTGAAAAAATGGGTCAGAAACCCGCCGACCAGAGTTCCCACGGCGGTGCCCAGAGCCAGCCAGAACGCCAGCTGGCTGTATTTTTTGTTGAGGTCCATCTGGGTCTCATCCTTGTAGTACATGCTGTTCAGAGAGACATCCAGAGCATTGTTGGAGACTCCCAGAAAAAGGAAGAGAACCGCCATCAGGGGAAAGCTCCGGATCCATCCCATGACCAGAAATATGAGGCTCAGGGCCAGCATGGCCGCCTGGACGATCCTTTTTATCGAGACGCGGTCATTGAGCCAGCCGACGGGAAATGAAAAAAGCAGAGGGGTGAGGCCAAAGATGGAGACGATCAGCCCGATCTGCCATCCTTTAAAGCCTATTGTTAAAAAGTATAGGGGGATGAGAAAGAAGACTGTATTCACAATCAGCTTGCGGCTGAAGTTGATCAGGTGAATCTTTCTGGTGAGCGCGTTCAACACTGGCATCCTTTAGCCGGTCATCAAGCCCGATATTATAATCTATTCCGGGCAATCTGTTCCATTTTGCGCATTTGATGTGAGCGTTTCTTTTCCGTGATACGGGTGAGGGTTCAGGGCCGGTGATTTTCCCCGGCTTTTTAAAAAGACGTTCCGAAAGCGAAGCGAAAGACAAGCCGGGAATCCTCAGGATGAAGCCTTCGATTGTTGGAGGCGAAAATCAGGCGAACCGGGAGAGGCAACCGGGGAAAAAAGATCCGGATTTCCAGGCCTGCTGAGGTGTACATGTTCTTCAGGCTGAGCTTTTCCGGTGAAGAACAGGCGTTGCCCAGGTCATAGAATAGCACGGCAGAGAACGGTTCGATAACAGGAATGATGTACTCCATATTCAGGACGAAAGCCTTTTCTCCGCCGATGTTTGTCCCCTGTTCGCTGCGCGGCCCGATGCCATAAACATCGTAGCCTCTGATCGACCGGTCTCCACCCAGATAGAATCTTTCCCAGAACGGGATGGGACGCTCACCGAGGCTCCTGACGAATTGCGAGTCGACATGGAAACCGGCGACATGGTCGGAGATTGTTCGACGGAAGAGGCTCCACACCAGCCGCGGCTTGATGAGGCCGATGCCTCCTCCCAGAAACGAGCCAGAAAATTTGCAGGAAGCCGAGAAAAAACTCCGCCTGAAAGGAAACGACGGCTTTTCCAGGTCAGAATGAAAAAGGGAGACAATGGCGCTGGAGAAATCATGATTTCCCAGTCCAAACATGGTGAGATAGATGGGGTCCGGACCATCGTTCGCCTGGCCCTCCGGCAATTCGATGCGCACATTTTCGTGGCCGCAGGTCAAGCTTGTCCTCCAGTCGCCCTTGAGGTGCGCACCGATGGTGATGCTGGCTCCGATGCTCCGCCGGTTGAAAAGTTCGGGCAAAATGTTGTCCCGGTAATA
>CAYZDV010000178.1:0-3221 GCA_964477275.1 uncultured Eubacteriales bacterium | reverse complement strand
GCGCGCCCGGAGGGATTTGAACCCCCGACCTTTGGATTCGAAGTCCACCGCTCTATCCACTGAGCTACGGGCGCACCGAATGACTTCCAGACATCCATCGAACCCGAGGACTGTTTTCCTTCTGATTCACGGCCCGCCGTCGAGGAGCCGCTGCATCCTGCCGATTAATGTATCAGATTCATTCTTCATGGTAAACACTCAGCGCTTCAAAGAAGCTTCTGCGGACGCAGTAATGAAGGGCTTTGCAAACATGCTCCGTCATTCCGCCTGTTCAAAAACTCAAGCCGATTCTCAGCTCTGCAGCCGGAGTTTCTTCCACGCCCTGGTCAAAACAAAGGTGGAGACAACAGCGATTCCGGTCAAAACAGCGGCCAGCGGATACCGGCCATAAATCCAGTTTCCGGTGGCGAAGAGCGCGCTGTAGACGGCAAAACAGCCGAGGACCATGCAGATAATTCCTGTCGGCACGTCCCAGCCCCTTTCGGTGGTCTCCACCGGGTCATTCTCCTTTCTGGCTTCCTCTACCACTTTCCGCCATCCGGGACCGCCGGGCTGGACAAGACGGTAGAAAGACCGGAGAGTCTTTTTATCCGTGGGCTTGGTGAGCAGGGTGACCGTGATCCAGCAGACGGTCGTAATCCCGACGCCCACCACAAGCTGAACAGGCGTGGACAGCAGAGCGAACCCCAGCCTGGGATGGATCAACTGCAGATAGATGGCAACGAGAAAAGAGACGGCCATGGCCGTGAGTTCGCTGTAAGGGTTGACCCTCCACCAGAACCAGCGGAGGATAAACAGCAGCCCGGTGCCGGCGCCGATCTGGAGCAGGATGTGGAAGGCCTGGAGCGCACTGCTCAGGACCAGGGCCATCAGCCCGGCGAGAACCATCAGAGCGAACGTCGACACGCGTCCGACGAAAACGAGCTTTTTCTCATCGGCCCCGGGATTCAGGAACCGCTTGTAGAAATCGTTGACCACATAGGACGAGCCCCAGTTGAGGTGGGTGGAGATGGTCGACATGTAGGCGGCGATGAGCGATGCCACCACCAATCCCAGAAGCCCGCTGGGAAGGAAAGTCAGCATGGCGGGATAGGCGAGGTCGTGCCTCAAAACGCCCGGCGCCACCTGGGGAAAGGCATCCCGCAGAGATTCCAGATTGGGAAAGACAATAAGGGAACAGAGGGCAACGATGATCCACGGCCAGGGCCGCAGGGCATAATGGGCGGCGTTGAAGAACAGCGTCGCACCCACCGCATGCTTTTCGGACTTGGCCGAGAGCATGCGCTGGGCGATGTAGCCGCCGCCTCCGGGCTCTGCTCCCGGATACCAGACGCTCCACCACTGGACGGCCAGCGGCAGGACGAGAATCGTCAGCAGCGCCTCGGTGTTGGAAAAATCAGGAAGCAGGCTGAGTTTGGGGAAAACGCGGTCGCTGGCCAGCAGTGCCCCGAACCCACCGACCTGGGGCAGCCTGAGGGCGACCACAGCCGCGCCGATCGAGCCGGCCATGGCGATGGTGAACTGGAAAAAATCCGTGATCAGAACGCCCCGCAGCCCTCCGAGGGCGCTGTAGATGACCGTCACCAGCGAGGCGAGCAGCAGCGTTTCGACCGGAGTCAGCTTCAACATCACCCCGCCAATTTTGATGATGGCCAGGGACACCGTGGCCATGATGAGGACGTTAAAGAACACGCCGAGATAGAGAGCGCGGAAACCCCGCAGAAAGGCGGCCGGCCAGCCGCTGTAGCGCAGCTCATAGAATTCCAGGTCGGTCATGACCCTGGAGCGCCGCCAGAGCTTAGCATAAACGAAGACGGTCAGCATCCCGGTCAGAAGAAAAGCCCACCAGACCCAGTTTCCGGCCACTCCGTTCTGGCGGACGATGTCCGTCACCAGGTTGGGCGTGTCGCTCGAAAAGGTGGTGGCCACCATGGAAATCCCGAGCAGCCACCAGGGCATGTTGCGGCCGGAGAGAAAAAACTCAGAGGCGCTCTTGCCGGCGGTCCTGGAGACAGCCAGCCCGATGATGAGAGAGAGGAGAAAAAAGCTGATGATGATTCCCCAGTCGATTCCCTGCAGGACCATTTGCTCACCTTCTCAACGCAAATTTATAACGCAAATCAAGCCCGGATGCAATTTTTGGATTGGCCCGAAAATGCATGATGTCACTGCGGGCGTCAGCAAAGCAGTCCCATTTTCATAGTGCGCGGATGTGCTTGAACCCCTGACTTATTCAGATTTATTGTCCCTCTTCGTTTTTATGGGTCTTTCTTTAACGTGAGTGAAATCAAATTTTCCTGGATTCTATTTGCCGAGGTAGGGGACGCCTTTGACGATCCAGTCGGGAGCCGGCTTTCCCTTCAGGTAATGGTCGAAATACTCTTTCATTTTCATCGCGTAATCGAGCTTGTTGGGATATTTCTGGAGATGATGGGGTTCGCCCCGATACTGAAGGAAGACGCAGTCCTTGCCCAGCCGGCGCATGGCCAGGTAGAGCTCGATCCCCTGCCACCAGGGCACAGCCTCATCCTCGTCTCCGAACTGGATGAGCAGCGGGGTTTTGATGCGGTCGGCGAAGAAAACAGGCGAGTTTTCGATATAGCGCTCGGGATGCTCCCAGAGACTGCCGCCGATCCGGCTCTGGGTCTGCTCATACTGGAACTGCCGGGCGAGACCTGTTCCCCAGCGGATGCCGCTGTAAGCGCTGGTCATGTTGGCCACGGGCGCACCGGCAATGGCGCAGGCAAAGATGTCGGTCTGGGTGATGACAAAAGCGGTCTGATAGCCGCTCCAGGAATGGCCATGAAGGCCGATGGCCTTCGGATCAGCCACTCCCATTTCGACCAGCTTCATGACGCCGGGAACCAGGCACTTTGTGGCGGAGAAGCCCGGCCGGCCGACCTCAAACTTAATGTCGGGAAGGAAAAGGGCATAGCCGTTGCTGGCATAAAAGGGGAAACAGGGGCGGTGATTGATGACGGTCTGGTTGAACTCGTGAAGACGCTGGGAGAAAAGCTCGTAATAATAGACGATGACCGGATAACGTTTTCCGGGCTCGTAGTTTCCGGGCTTGATGAGAACGCCCTGGAGGGGGATGCCGTCGAGGCTCATCCATTCGACAAGCTCCGCGCTTCCCCAGGCAAAATCGCTGATCCGGGGGTTGACATCCGAGATTTTTTTCGGCGAGGAAAACCCGAGGTCCGCCGTCCAGATATCGGGAA
>CAYZDV010000177.1:0-3250 GCA_964477275.1 uncultured Eubacteriales bacterium | reverse complement strand
GACCGGGCCCTTCGAGAGGCTGCCACCTACGCCCGGCAAAGGGAGGCTTTCGGGCAGAAGATCTCAGAATTTCAGGCCATTCAATTCATGATTGCCGATATTTCGATGCTGACCGAAGCAGCCCGGCTGCTCACCTACAGGGCTGCGGATTTGAAGGACAGAGGAAAACCCTTTACCAAAGAAGCTTCCATGGCCAAGCTTTTCGCCTCTGAAACGGCCAACAGGGTCGTCCATCAGGCCCTTCAGATCCACGGAGCCTACGGCTATTCCAGAGAATACCTTATCGAGCAGCTTTACAGGGATGCCAGGGTTTTTTCGATCTACGAGGGGACCTCGGAAATCCAGCGCCTGGTCATCGCCCGGCATTTGCTCAAGGATTGATGAGTTTGCCCATTCACATGAATCCAGACTGAGGTAAGAACATGCTCAAAGCCATGCGAAGAAACGTCAAGCAACTGGCTCCAGCCCTGTGGCTGGTGATCGCCGCCTTCATCATCACCATCTTTGCCGTCTGGGGGGGCGCGGGCCGGCTGGGAGAAACGAGGGGAACCGATTCCCTGGTCTCAGTCAGGAAAGAGAAGATTTCAGCTGAATCGTATTATATAAATCTCAGACAGAGGCTGGAAAATCTCAAGGAAGGATTCCCCGACCTGGACAAAAATTTCATCCAGCAGCTCAACCTTCCCCAGCAGGTGCTGGAACAGATGATCCAGCAGACTATCCTTCTCCAGAAAGCGCGAGAATTCGGCATCGAGGCGACAGAGGAGGAGATACGGAAAAAAATCAAGAGTTATCCTGTTTTTCAACGAGACGGAAAATTTGTGGGATTCGAAGAGTACAAGAAAATCCTGGACTGGAACAGGATTCCCCTGTCTGATTTCGAAAACAGCATCCGCAGGGAAATTCTCATCAGCAAGGTCGTCGACATCCTCACCGCTGGAGTCACTGTCACTCCTGAAGAACTCTGGCATGATTACCGGAACAGGAACGAAACCGCCGAGATGGAGTTTGCGGTCCTGGAAGTCGATAAA
Organism: uncultured Eubacteriales bacterium; assembly: GCA_964477275.1. Taxonomy (GTDB): domain Bacteria; phylum Acidobacteriota; class Aminicenantia; order Aminicenantales; family Aminicenantaceae; genus CAYZDV01. The sequence goes on along the minus strand of CAYZDV010000177.1, from coordinate 2,219 downwards.
CTCGAGCTGAAAGAGGAGCCATCCACGGCCGAAATCAGAGACTTTTACGAGAAAAACAGGGAGAAATACAAAATTCCGGAAAGACGGGAGGGCTCTCTGATTTTTATCAAAACAGAGGACCTGAAGCTGAACATCGAGCTGAGCGAGGCCGAGATTGAAAAATATTACAGAGAGAACGAGGCTCAGTTCATGGAGCCCGAAAAAGTGAGGGTGAGCCGCATCTATCTTCCATTCGAAGATAAAGACCGGGCACTGGTCATCCATGAAGCTGAAAACATCCTGCAGAGAATCAGAGACGGTGAAGAGTTCGGCGAGCTGGCCAAAAAATTCTCCAGAGACCAGAAAGCACAGGAAAACGGCGACTGGGGCCTTTTTGAGTGGAAATCCCTGTCGGCTGCCGAAAAAGAGGAAATCGAGAAGCTGTCCGAGGGAGAGAACTCCGGCCTTCTCGAGCTCGAAGACGGCCTGGCAATTCTCAAGGTGACGGAGAAAAAAGCGGCCGTCACCCGACCAATGGAGGAGGTAAGGGAGAGAATCGAAAGCATCCTCAAAGACCAGAGAGCAAGAGAGCAGGCAGAAGAAAAGATCCGCAGCCTGGAGAAAGCCGCCCGCAGGGAAAACAGCCTGGATGTCGCTGCTCAAATGAGGGGGGTCAAGATGAAAAGCACAGGGCTCCTCAGGCAGAGAGAAGGCTTTGATGAGATTGACCCTTCCGGCACCATCAGCAATGCCCTCTTCGAGCTCCAGCTAAAAGAGATATCCTCTCTTCTTTACACATATAAAGGCGTGGGAATCGTTCAGCTGGAAAGGATTGAGCCGGGGCGTCCGGCGAACTTTGAAGAGGTGCAAAACGAAATCCGCGAGGAATTCATCAACCTCAAGGAGAAAGAAATAGGCCTGGAGAGGATGGAAAAAGTGACGGAGGAACTCGAGCGCTCAGACCTCGAGGCCCTTGCCGCAAAATACGGTCTCGAATATAGAACGGTCAACGAACACCGAAGGGGTCAGTACCTGAGCATCATCGGAGAGAATGATACAGTCGACCGTCTGGCTTTCAGCCTTCCTTTGAAAGAAGCCAGCGAGCCTGTCGAGTTTGAGCGGGGCTACGTCCTGGTCAGGATTCTCAGCCGGAAAGAAGTCAGCAGGGAAGACTTCGAAAAAGACAGAGAGATGGAAAAAGAGACTCTGCTCGAGGAAAAAAAGAACAAACTTTTCCAGTCTTACATGGCGAAATTGAGAGAGGACTACGGAGTCAGGATCAAATACGACCTCTTCCTCAAGATCACCTCTGATGTCCTGGCCAGATACGAACGGGAAACCTGAAAGCCCGCTGGCTTACCACTTCAGGATTTCAAAGAGAAGTGCTTTCACCTTTCTCTCCAGAGCATCGCGGAAGCGCTCCACAGTCTCCGTGAACCCTCCTCCCCAGTGGTCAGAAATGAACATCGGCTCTCCGATATTGACTTTGATCTTAGCCGGAACAATGAAAGGAACCTGAGTTCCGAGCATGGCGACGGGCGTTACCGGCACATCAATCCCTTCGTTTTCATGCAGGTTGTAGGAAAGAATGGAGGTTCCCCTCTTGAATTCGGCCACATACGGGTGAGGTCCCTTCTTGATTACTCGCCCCCTGCCCTGGAGGGTGATGATGGCTCTTCCTTCCCGAAGGTACTCCTGACACTTGGCAAGGGCAAGCCTTCTGCTGCTGTTTAAATCCACGGCTATGGTGCCCACCTTGGTGATATTATCCGTCAGCAGGTTGATGAACATGGACTTGAGCGGGCCGAGGATGAAATCGACAAAATAGCCCAGGTTTTTCAGGTGCCTTTTCAGGTGGCTGCGGACGAGATAACTGAACTCTTTCTTATCGAAGATCATCATGTTGGCAGTGAAGAAAATGGGCCGGGGGACAATCTTCATTAGGGTGGCGACATCCTTGAAGGTTCCGATATGATTGCCGATGATGATGTTCGGCCCTTTTTTGACGAAATTCTCGCCGCCTCTAATCTCGACCTTTTTCCCGAGAAGGAAAAAATCGCTCAGATTTCTGATCAAGGGCTCGAGTTTCTTCAGCTCTTCTTCGAAGGTCGTCATCAGAGCAACCTCGTTCGCTTATTTATTTTATGTCAATTTCTGAAAAAATCAAAGAGAAAAACCGGACAGCGGGCTCGGGATGGTTCGCTCAAAGCCACGCCCATTTTGCTCCGAATCATCCCCTG
>CAYZDV010000176.1:0-3252 GCA_964477275.1 uncultured Eubacteriales bacterium | reverse complement strand
TATCTTCAGGCTTTTCCCAACCCCTACACTCTCGTTTTTGAAGACTGTGAGGTTTCCCTCCACATCCCCTGCCAGTCCGCGGTCATCAAAAAATACTACAGGTACGAGGACGAGTTCATCCCCGGCTCCACCTCCGGCTCTGGCGAGGTGACGGCTGAGGTCGTCTATGTCGGCTACGGGACAACCGCCCCCGAACTCGACTACGATGATTACAGGAGCGTTGATGTCAGGGGAAAGATCGTCCTGATGGAGAGGGAAGCGCCGGTCTCCCCAACCGCCGACCCGGAGCTCTTCAAGAAATGGCGTCCCTATTCCTTCCATCAGTACAAGCTCGAGAATGCGGTCAAGCAAGGCGCAAGGGGCATGCTCTATAACTACGGCCCGATCGCCAACCCCAATAATGCATACGACAAGGATTTCATCTACTCCCATGTGGGCGATGTGGTCGTCGCCGACGTTTTTGCCGGCACGGGAAAGACCCACAAGGAAGTCGTGAACAGAATCCAGAAAACCCTCAAGCCCCAGTCCTTTGCCACGGGCAAGGTTTTCACCATCAGGAACACCACCGAGCATCATCCGGAAGGCATCGGCTACAATGTCATCGGCCTTCTCCAGGGCTCCGACCCCGTGCTCAAGGAGGAGGTGATCATCGTCGGCGGCCATCTCGACCATCTCGGCCGCTGCTACGAGATCATGCCCGGTGCCAATGATAACGCCTCGGCGGTGGCGGTCATCATGGGCCTGGCCGAAGCCATGGCCAGGTGTCCCATCAAGCCCCGCCGCTCCATCCTCTTCCTCTGCTTTGGCGCGGAGGAACAGGGCGTGCTCGGCTCGGAGTTCTACTGCGAGCATCCCGCGGTGCCGCTCGAGAAGACCATGGGCTTCATCAACATGGATGGCGTGGGCTGCGGGGATAAGCTGAGTGCTCTGGCTGCCAGGAATTACCCTGAGTTCTGGGAGTTTATCCGCAGGGCCAACGAGAAGTACATCCACAGGGTGATCAATCCGTCCTATTTCGCCAACATCGCCCGGCCGCGGCTGGATGCGGCCCGCTTCATGTGGAAGGATGTGCCGACCATTTCCTTCAGCGCTTTCGGCAGCCGTTCCTACTACCACATCACCAAGGATAATATCGACACCATCACCCCGGAAATCCTTGAAGACCTGGCTCAGCTCCTGCTGGTGGCTGTGCTGGACATGGCCGCGCAGGACAGCCTGAATTTCAGGAAATAGGCCTACCGTTTCTCGATCAGGATCTGGAGGATTTCCATCTCGTCGGCATCGAACCAGATTTTCTGGCAGGCAAAACACCTGTCGACCGGGATGACGTACTGGAATTCCGTTGATTTCCTTTTTTCCCTGTGGTATAAAGCTTTTTCTCCGGGGGGAAAAGAGAAACGGGTTGACAGAGGAGGAAGATTTGCGAGTGTCTTTTCCTCAAATTGTCAGGTATTTTCAACTTTAAACACTGAGTTCCTTTCAAAAAGGAGGTTCTGTGATGAGCAGGAAGACAATCCCTCGGGTCTGTTTCTTCATCCTTTTCTTTCTGAGTTTTTCTCTTTTCCTCTCTGCAGCCCGGAACGAAGAGAAAAGACCCCTGAGTTTCGAGGATGTTATGAGGTTCAAGCAAGTCGAGGACGGCGTGATTTCCGACGACGGACTGTGGCTGGCCTACGGCACGCAGCCGGACAGGGGGGATGGAGAAGCGGTTGTCCACGACCTCAGAAACGCAAAGATTTTTAAGGTGGAAAGAGGCAGCAAGCCGCTTTTTTCCAGAAATTCCCGCTGGGTGGCCATGGCCGTCAAGCCGAAAGCCGTGGAGGCGGAAAAAGCAGCGAAGGAAAAACCCAAACCCGGGATGGCTCTTCTGAACACTGCGAGCGGAGGTGTTCTCCGCTACGAAAATGTGGAACGGTTCGCCTTTTCGGAAGATTCGTCCTGGCTTGCCGTCCACCATTTCAAGGAAGAAGAGAAGCCCAGAAAAGACGAAAAGATTGAAAAATCAGAAATCGAAAAAGAGAAAAAAGAAGAGCCCGCCGCGAAGGAGAAAGAAGAGAAGAAAAAGAAAAGGACCGGCAGCGCTCTGGTCCTTCGTCGTCTGGAGTCGGGAAGGGAAACTCATGTTCGCTGGGTGCTATCCTTTGCCTTTGACAGCTCTTCCCCCCGCCTTGCGTATGTTGTGGCAGAGCCTGAGGGGAAGGACAATGGGCTTTACTTTGTCGACCTCGGGAAAGAGAGCCTGCCGAAGAAAGCCATCGATAAAACTGAAAACGGCATTTACGCCGGTCTCGCATGGACGGAGAAAGGCAGCCGGCTGGCGTATCTCGCAGGAGTCGAGGACGAGAAAAGCAAATTTCCTCCGGTTTTTTCGCTCCGGGTCTGGGACGCCGGGAGCGGAAAGATGACGCAGGCCGTGGCGGCTGAAAAGGCGCCTGAAGGCTGGGTCATTCCCGAGAAAAACGAGCTCTCCTGGACAGAGGACGGAAAGCGCCTCTTCTTTGGCTTCAAGCCCCGAGACATCCACGAGCTCGAAGTTAGGGAGGAAAAGGAGGAGGAGAGGCCGGAGAAGGAGAAAGAGAAGGAAGCGGAGGAGGCGGCCGAGGCCGATTATTTCAACATCCGGAAAATCCTGGAGAAAAGAGGGGTCGATGTCTGGCACTCCGGCGACCCGCTCATCATCCCCAACCAGAAGAAGATGTGGCCCCGGATCAAGGACCGGACCTTTCTGGCCGTCTTCCATCTCGATTCGGGAAAAATGGTTCAGCTCGCGGACCGGGATTTGCCGGCTGTCTGGCCGAATGAGAATCCTGATTTTGCACTGGGAATTTCCGATGTGCCGTACCTCAAGGAATTGACCTGGCACGGAAGGCTCTACGACATCTATCTCGTCAGCCTCAGGGACGGCTCAAGGCAGAAAGTGGACACGCGGCTCGAAGAGCGGTTCGACCTCTCCCCTGAGGGCCGGTATATCGTCTACTACAAAGACAAGCACTGGTATCTCTTCGATGGGAAGACCGGGAGCGTCCGCAGCCTGACCGCCGAGCTCGATGTTCCCTTTTACAATGAGGAGCATGACAGTCCCTCCGGGCCGCCGAGCTACGGTCTGGCCGGCTGGGTGAAAGGAGACCGGGCTGTCCTCGTCTACGATAAATATGACCTCTGGCAGTTTGAGACAAAGACCGGCCGCAGCCTGAACATCACGTCCGGGGAGGGACGGAAAAACAGCCTGACCTTCCGTGTCCACCGCCTCGA
>CAYZDV010000175.1:0-3257 GCA_964477275.1 uncultured Eubacteriales bacterium | reverse complement strand
ATGACAGAATTTCAGAAACGGACTTTCTTCCCGTTGACTTTAAAAGCATCTCTTAAGTCACTCATCATATTTGTTATATGATAAATATCGGTCTTTTTTATGAATAGTCCAGGCTAAAAGGAGAACGGGATGATTAAGAATGATATCGCCCTCGCCATCGAGAAGCAATCGGAATTCAACAGGGCAAAATCATTGTTAATCGTGGAAACCGTCCTTTCATCTCTGAAGGGGGCTCTCGCCAGGAACGAGAAAATCGAGGTCAGAGGATTTTCAAGCTTCCGGGTCGTCAAGAAGAAAACTGGATTCGGGAGGGACATCCGGCGGAAGAAACAGATCAAGATCAAAGAAGGAAAAAGGATCAAGTTCAGGCCCGGTCAGGATTTGAAGGCTTTGAAGTAGAATGTCGGGAGAGGAGTCAAGAGCTGCATCTTCGGGATGAAAAGGATGGTCTTAAAAGTCTCACCTTTAGCGCATCCTTCCGGTTTAAAACCATTCCAGATTCATGAGTAAATACAGATTCAAGCCCCTTTCACCAGAAGGCCTCAAGGCTTACCCGCTTCGCTCAAGAAAAAGCAAGGTGAGCGTCCAGCATTTTGCTCGACCCCTTCCTCCTCGGAAGCCGTTTCAACGCTTCCTCGATAGCCTCCCTGATATCCTGGCCGGAAAAGACCTGAAAGAGTTCGTTTGCCTCGCTGTCAAGGCCAGAAGGACAGACAGAGCCCTCATTTTTGCCCTGGGCGGCCACGTGCTCAAGGTTGGTTTGAATCCCATTATCATCGACCTTATGAAGGAAGGCTGGATAACCGCTCTCGCTCTTAACGGAGCCGGCATCATTCATGATTTCGAGATTGCTTTTGCCGGCCGTACTTCTGAGGATGTCGAACCTCAACTCAGCGAGGGACGATTCGGGATGGCCCGTGAGACTGCAGAGATGCTGAACGAAGCCATAAACAGGGGAGAAGAAAAGGATGTCGGATTGGGAGAAGCCGTGGGCGAGATGTTGTCTTCCTCCCGGTTTGATTTTAAAGAGATGAGTCTTCTGGGAACCGCTTATGAGCTCGGTATCCCCGTGACTGTCCATGTGGCCATCGGCACAGATGTCATCCATTCGCATCCGAAAACACGAGGGGAGGCGCTGGGCAAGCTGACCCTGAGGGATTATTTTCTGTTCTGTGCGTTGCTGGAGAAACTCCAGGGAGGGGGAATCTTTGTCAACATCGGCTCAGCGGTGATCCTGCCTGAAGTGTTTCTCAAAGCCCTGTCCTTTGTTCGCAACAGAGGAATGCGTCTGGACAATTTTCATACGGCTGTTTTTGATTTCATCCGGCACTACCGACCCGAGCAGAATGTGGTGAAAAGACCCCATGGCGGGAAGGGAAAGGGATTTTATTTCATCGGGCACCACGAACTTCTCGTTCCGCTCCTGGCTGTCGTGCTCAAGTCTGCCCAGCCGCTTCAGTCCTGATCATCTGTCTCCTTGTGTTTGCCAGTCAGGTATTTCCTTTCGTAATCGAGGACGAGATTCCTGAAAACCCGTTCCGTTTGTTCCACCGTGCTTTCCAGAGAGCCGGACGCGTCGATAATGTAATCGGCGTAATCGATCTTTCTCTCGGACGGCATTTGACTCTTTATTTTTTTTGTCGCTTCTTCCCGGCTGCACCCATCCCTTTCCATGAGTCTCTGAATCTGGATGTGTTGCAGACTGGAGACCAGGATGATCTTATCGAAGAAATCGGCAAAGCCAGCCTCGATGGTCAGGGCAGCTTCCGAGACAAAGATTTTGTAGCGGCCTTCCTCTCTCAAAGCCTTGATCGTCTCTTTTTTTTTCTCCATAACCATGGGATGGATGAGCTCATTCAGGAATCGCCGCTCCTTCTCGTTGGCAAAAACGATCTTTCCCAGGCAGGCGCGGTTGATTGTCCGGTCTTCCTTGAGAATCTGATCGCCGAAGCGGGCGACAATCTTTTTCCAGGCTGGTTTTTCAGGCTTCATCAGGTCATGAGCGACCCGGTCGGCATGATGGATGTAGCAGCCAAGATTCTCGAGGATATCAGCCACAACGGATTTTCCCGAAGCGATTCCTCCTGTCAGCGCCACCACAAGCATGATGATTCCTTTATATCCTTCGGAAGCAAGAATGGCTGAAGAATTCGCGGAGAAGAGAGAAGTCTTTCATCCTTGAAGGAAACCCGCCCCATCGGGTCTTTCAGGTTATCAAAATCCCCGGCCGCAGTCAATCTTCGGGAATGATCCTGTATTTTTTCTCAAAGCGGATCGCAACACCCTGTTTTTTATGCTTTTTATTGAGCTCTTCCAGGCGAACGGTGAGACCTCCAATGCAGAGCTTCAGGTGCTTCCCGCCCTTGTTGAGCTCTTTGGGAAGATCAATGACCAGGTTGAGCTTTGACCCGATCACCACACCCGAGTCAAGGCAGAAATAGACTCCAGTGGAGCTGATGTTTTTGATGGTAGTGCTTTCCTGAAACTTTTTTCCTTGAGCAATCTTCCCTTCGATTTTGGCTGAAAGAGGGAGTTCGAAACGCCATTCTCTGCGGCGGTTGACCTTGAGATCGGATAACCCGGCGCCTTTCTTGGCTGCCTTTTTCTTGGAAGCGGCTCTTTTGGTCATAATCACCTCTTCATGGCCTTGATGAATTAAAACAGCGCGGAATTGATGGCGTAGAGTGCGAGCTGAAGCCGGCTGTGGGTGTTGAGCTTGGCGTAGATGCTTTTGATATGGGAGCGGACGGTGTTCTTGCTGATGAAGAGAGAAGATGCGATCTCATCGTTGCTTTTTCCTTGACCGATGAGCCTGAGCACTTGAAATTCCGTTGGCGTCAACTGGTCGAGAGTCTTCTCTTTCAGGTCTCTGCCCACCACAGAAATGATTCTGTCCATGATGCTGCTCATTTTGTCCCGGGGAAGCCAGATTTCTCCTTTGTGGATGATCCGGATGGCATCAGGGAGCTGGTCTGAAGGGTCGTTCAGGTCGAAATATCCTCTGACTCCTGCATTCATCAGGCCGACCACTTCTTCATGGGAGGGAATGTTTCCCAGCAGCAATAACTGGGACTTCGTTTTTGTGCTCGAGACTTCGATGACCGCTTTACAGACTTCTCTGATGTTGGGCAGGGGCTCAGAATTGGTAAAGACGATGATATGAGGTGCCAAATTTTTTATGGATTCAATAAAAGAATCGATGGTGCTCTTTTCAATGTTGACCACTTCGATATCAGAAGCTCTGTCCAGAGAGCGCA
>CAYZDV010000174.1:0-3263 GCA_964477275.1 uncultured Eubacteriales bacterium | reverse complement strand
TTCACGATAAGCTTGACAGACCTCCTCTGGTTTATTAACATAATTCTTCGAATGACAAGAGTTGAAGAAGGAAGATGAAAAGAACGTTCCAGCCGAACAAAAGAAAAAGGAAAAAAAACCACGGCTTTCTGGTCAGGATGAGGTCCAAAGGCGGCCGGCAAGCCATCAAAAACCGCAGGAAAAAAGGAAGAACAAGACTTGCCGGCTAATGGACGAGACCCTCGGCCCTCTGGAGCGAATCAGAAAGAAAAAAAATTTTCTGGTTCTCTATAGAAATGGCAAGCGTTACAAAGGAAAGTATTTCAACCTGATCTATCTCTCCAATGCGTTGAATTTTTCCCGAATGGCCGTTGTCGTCAGTAAAAAAATTGGCAATGCCGTCAAACGGAATAAAGTCAAACGGTGGATGAGAATCTTATTTCGGAGGAACAAGGGTTTGTTCACCATGCCCCTGGATATTATCATCATCGCCAAAAAGGAAATCCTTGAGCTCGACTGGCCTCAAATCCAGCAGGAGTACCGGGCGGCCATAAAATCCATCCCGGGCAATCGAGTCTGATGAAAAAAATTTCCCTGCTTGCCATCCGATGCTATCAGATTTTCCTTTCGCCTGTTCTGGGCGGCAATTGCCGCTTTTCTCCGACCTGCTCCGTCTACACCTGCGAAGCCATAGGAAAACACGGTCTGCTGAAGGGGCTTTTCTTGGCCGCCAGGAGGCTTCTCAAATGCCATCCTTTTCACCCCGGAGGCTTTGACCCCATTCCCTGAGAGGGCTGAGAATGGAAAAACGACTCCTGATCGCCATTGTCTTTTCCTTCCTTTTTATCCTTCTCTTTCAGGCCATCTTCTTCAAAAAACAGCCGCTGCCCGAAGCGCCGGCCGAAAGCCCGGCGCAGATCGATAAAAGCCCAGGACTTCAGCCTTCTCTGAGAGAGCCCCTTTTGCCTTCCGAAGCCCTGATAGAACCATCAGAAGAGATAACCCGGCAGCCCATCCGGGAGGAGTCAGAGCTGGACATCCGGGTCGAGACTTCTCTCTACTCGGCAGTTTGGAGCAACAGGGGAGGAGTGCTGAAGAGCTGGAAGCTCAAGGAGCACAAAAGCGAGGAGGGTGAAGACCTTGAACTCGTCTCCATGCATTCCGAAGAGCTGGACCTTTTCCCTTTCTCGCTGAGAACAGAAGACCCCTCCTTCGACGCCCTCATCAACACTTCCCTCTACAGGCCATCCATCCAAAACCTCGAATTGAAAGAAGGCCGGCGAGGAGCCATTCACTTCCAGTACGCCAACGAGAGAGGAACGCGGGTGGAGAAGATTCTGGTCTTCCAGGACGGCAGATACGACTTCGAGGTCCAAATCAGAGTCCTCAAATACGGGCAGAAGATTGAACCTGAACTGGTCTGGGGACCCAGCATCGGAAATCCGACACCTGCCGAGTTAAAGAACAGGATCGGCGGGGGGATCGGCTTCGCGGTCTTGACACCCCAAAAAGTCATCCGCCTCGACGAGAGAAAATACACACCGCCGACCAAATGGCAGAAGCTTGTCCAGAATAAGGGCAACTCCTTCTTCTTCATCCAGTGGGCCGCCTACGAAGACAACTACTTCGCCGCCCTCTTCCTCACTCCCCATGAGAAAGCCAGCGCCGCTTTTCTGAGAAGAGACATCGAGGGACCGGGCATCCCTGCCTTTTTTCTGATGTCCGTCAGCCTGGCAGAGAGAGCCTACATCGGGCCAAAAGATATGGATATTCTCACCGAGTTGGGCTACCAGACAAAAAGCCTGATCCAGTTCGGCTTCTTCGGCTTCATCTCCGAAGTCCTTCTCAAGGCCAGCAAGCTTCTCCACAGTCTCGTTCCCAACTGGGGCGTTTCGATCATCATTCTCACGTTGATCATCAAAATCCTGTTCTTTCCTTTAACCTACAGCAGCATGCGCTCCATGGCCAGAATGCAGGAGCTCGCGCCCAAGATCAAGGCGATTCGGAACAGGTACAAGAAAGCCAAAACCGATATCGCCCAGCGCCGCAAGATGAATGAGGAAATCATGCGTCTTTACAAAGAGCAGGGAATCAATCCGGCTGGCGGATGTCTGCCGATGCTCATCCAGATTCCTGTCTTCTGGGGTTTTTTCCGTCTTCTGGTGGTGGCCATCGAATTCCGGCACAGCCCCTTCATCTTCTGGATCAAAGACCTCTCTGTCAGAGACCCTTTCTATGTCACTCCCATCCTGATGGGCGTCACCCAGTTCATCAGCCAGAAGATGACCCCGACATCCGCTGACCCCACCCAGCAAAGGATGATGCTCCTGATGCCGATCATCTTCACATTCATCTTCATGAACTTCCAGAGCGGGCTTGTTCTTTACTGGCTGACCAATAACGTCCTCCAGATCGGCCAGCAGTACATCATGAATCGCCTCCGGCAAAGAGAAAAAAGAGAATTCCATGGAAAAAGAAGAAAAAAATAGCGAAAAACAGGAATTCAAGGGAAAGAATCTGGAAGATGTCATCAGCCTCGCCGAACACGTTCTCAAGCTCTCGCGGAGCAAATTCAATTATGAAATCGTCGCCGAGAAGACAAGGCTCTTCGGGATCAAGACGAAAGAGATCGTGATCCGGACCTGGCTCAAAGAAGAGCTGGCTGAACTGCCCGTCACCCAGTTTCTGAATAAGCTTCTCTCGCATTTCCCTCTGGATATCAAATACCAGGTCAAGAAAAAGGACGACATGATCTATCTCATTTTCAACGGAAACGACAGACATTTCCTCCTCCGCAAGGACGGCGCGCTCCTGATGGCCCTCCAGCACATCCTGAATAAGATCTCTTCTCATAAGGTTCAGGCCGATTGCGAATTCTACAGGAGGCGAGTGGAAAAACGAATCCGGGAATATGCCCAGCAGGTTGCCCAGCAGGTTTCCGAAACAGGAAAGGATGAGATCATGGACATGATGAACCCTTATGAGCGGCGGATCGTCCATATCGTTGCCAATCAAATCCCTGGCATCTCCACCGAGAGCATTGGAGATGGATTCTTGAAACGGATCAAGGTCTTCGCCAAAAATGTTGGCGAGTCTCAATAATTACAGACATTCCTCCCGGCCGGTCTCACACTTCTCGTGCTTGATAAACGCCATTTCCTTTTGAATCTCTTCCGGCAATGCTCTTCTTTAAAGAGGTTCTCTTCCAGAAAATGTGGGTCAAATACAAGGAAATGGAAGAAGCGACCTTGAAGATTTAGCCTTCCCGAACCGTCCACCGAGGG
>CAYZDV010000173.1:0-3278 GCA_964477275.1 uncultured Eubacteriales bacterium | reverse complement strand
GCTTGGCCAGCGGGATGCCGAAGGCCTTGGAGAGGAAGGGAACGGTCCGCGAGGCCCTGGGGTTAACCTCCAGGATGTATGTCTTGGTTCCCTTGACCGCGACCTGGACGTTCATCAGGCCGATGATTCCCAGCTCCCTGGCCATCAGCGTGACCTGGCGCTTGACCTCCTCGATGATCCTGTCGGCGAGGAAGTAGGGAGGGGTGACCATGGTCGCATCCCCGGAATGGATCCCCGCTTCCTGGATGTGTTCCAGGACGCCCCCGATACAGACATCCTCTCCGTCGCAGAGAAGGTCCACATCCAGCTCCACGGCGTTTTCGATGAACTCGTCGATGAGGATGGGATGCTCGGAGCCGTACTCTTCGATGGACTTCACGTATTTTTCGAGCTCCTCCTCATCGTGGCTGACTTTCATCGCCCGGCCGCCGAGAACGTAGGAAGGCCGGACGAGGACGGGAAAGCCGATGGTCTCCGCTATCTTCAGTGCCTGGGAGGCGGTGCGGGCCATGCCGTTGCGCGGCCGCCTCAGGTTCAGTCGTTTGAGGAAATTGTCGAATTTTTCCCGGTCTTCGGTTTCGTCGATGGACCGGGAGCCCGTGCCCAGGATCGCGGCCCTGTTCTTTGCCAGGCCGACGGATATCTTCAGCGGCGTCTGCCCGCCAAACTGGGCGATGATTCCTTCCGGCTTTTCGTGGCGGTAGATGGCCAGCACATCCTCGAGCGTCACCGGGTCGAAGTAGAGCCGGTCGGAGATGTCATAGTCGGTGGAAACTGTCTCCGGGTTGGAGTTGATCATGATCGCCTTGTAGCCCATGTCCCGCAGGGCGAAGACGCCGTGGACGCAGCAGTAGTCAAACTCAATCCCCTGGCCGATGCGGTTGGGGCCGGAGCCGAGGATGATGACCTTCTTCTCGGGGATTTCCCGGGCCTCGTCCTCTTCCTCGTAGGTCGAGTAGAAGTAGGGCGTTTCCGACTCGAACTCGCCGGCGCAGGTATCGACGACCTTCCAGACCGGGAGAACTCCTGTCTTTTCCCTGAGGCTCCTGACATCTTCCTCGCTCATCCCGGCCAGAGCGGCGATCCTTCTGTCCGAAAATCCCAGCTCCTTGGCCCGGCGCAGGAGCGCGGGGTCAAGCCTGCCTTTTGCCGCGAGCGTGAGCTCCTTTTCGAAGTCGACAATCTCCTTGATGTTCTGCAAGAAGAAGGGGTCGATCCGGGTGAGGCGAGAGATTTCGCTGACGGGCATCCCGGCCCTTAGAGCATCGGCGATGTGCCACAGCCGCTCGGCGTTGGGCAGGGCATGCTCTTCCTTGAGAGCACGGGAGTTTTTCCTCCTCGACTTTTCCTCCAGTCCCCAGCGATCGATTTCCAGCGACCGGATGGCCTTCTGCAGGGCTTCCTTGAACGTCCGGCCGATGGCCATGGCCTCGCCCACGGATTTCATCTGGGTGGTGAGAGCCGGCTGCTCCTCGGGAAATTTTTCGAAGGCAAAGCGGGGAATCTTGACCACCACGTAGTCGATGGCCGGCTCGAAGCAGGCCGGTGTCTTCTTGGTGATGTCGTTCAGGATTTCATCCAGCGTGTAGCCCACGGCGAGCTTTGCCGCCATTTTGGCGATGGGAAACCCGGTGGCCTTGGAGGCCAGTGCCGAGGAGCGGGACACGCGGGGGTTCATCTCGATGACCATCATCCGTCCGTCCTCGGGGTTGATGGCGAACTGGATGTTGGAGCCGCCGGTCTCCACCCCGATCTCCCTCATGATCTCGATCGAGGCGTCCCTCAGCCTCTGGTATTCCTTGTCGGTCAGTGTCTGGGCCGGAGCCACGGTGATCGAGTCTCCGGTGTGGACGCCCATCGGGTCGAAGTTTTCGATGGGGCAGACGATGACCACGTTGTCCTTCCTGTCCCTCATCACCTCCAGCTCGAACTCTTTCCAGCCGATGATGGATTTCTCGATGAGGACCCGGTTGACGGGGCTGATGGCCAGGCCGAGGGGGACGTATTTGTAGAAGTCTTTCCAGTTCTTGATGATGTTCCCGCCTGTCCCGCCCAGGGTGAAGGAGGGCCGGATGACCACCGGGAACTTGATCTGCTTTACGATGTCCACTGCTTCCTTCAGGCTGGAGGCGTACCCGGATTCCGGAACCTCCAGGCCGATCTTTTCCATCGAGCGGCGGAAAAGCATCCTGTCCTCGGCCTTGCGGATGGAATCCGCGCTGACCCCGATGAGCTGGATTCCGTGCCTGGCCAGAAGGCCCTGCTCATCCAGCTCCAGGGCCAGGTTCAGCGCCTTCTGGCCGCCCAGTGTGGCCAGCAGGGCATCGGGTTTTTCTTTCTCTATGATTTTTTCCAGGTATTCGGCGGTCAGGGGCTCAAGGTAGGTGCGGTCAGCGAATTCAGGATCGGTCATGATTGTGGCCGGGTTGGAGTTGAGCAGGATGACGCGGTAGCGCTCCTCTTTGAGGGCCTTGAGGGCCTGGGTGCCGGAGTAGTCGAACTCGGAGGCCTGGCCGATGATGATCGGTCCTGAGCCGATGATCAGGATGGAATGGATGTCGTCCCGCCGCGGCATCTCACGTTCTCCTGAAGTCGTCCATCATGGCCAGGAAATCCCGGAAAAGGTAGCCGGAGTCGCGCGGGCCGGGAGAGGCCTCCGGGTGATACTGGACGGAGAAGAGGTGTTTTTCTCTCAGGTCGAACCCTTCGGCGGTCATGTCGTTGAGGTTGAGATGAGTGAGCCGGGCCCGGCCGTTCATGGAATCGATGTCCACCGCAAATCCGTGGTTTTGAGAGGTGATTTCGATGGCGCCGGTTTCCAGGTTTTTCACCGGATGGTTGGTCCCGCGGTGGCCGAATTTGAGCTTGAAGGTCCGGCCGCCGAGGGCCAGGGCCAGCAATTGATGGCCGAGACAGATGCCGAAAAGCGGGATTTTCCCGATGAGATTCCTGATATTCTCCACAGCATAGGTCAGAGGCTCCGGGTCTCCGGGGCCGTTGGAGAGGACAACTCCATCCGGATTCATTTCCAGGACTTCTGTCCAGGAGGTATGGGCCGGGACGACGAGCACGTCAACGCCAAGGGAGACCAGGCTGCGGAGGATGTTCTTTTTGACCCCGAAATCGTAGACCACGGCGAAATACTTGAATCTTTTCTTCAGGGAGCAGCCCTGCGGCCAGGAGTAGAGCCCCTCGCGGAATCTGTAAGCCCTGAGAGTGGTGACCCTGCGGGCCAGGTCCTGGCCGACGATGGAGGGGATTTTCCGCACCCGTTTAAG
>CAYZDV010000172.1:0-3334 GCA_964477275.1 uncultured Eubacteriales bacterium | reverse complement strand
CCGAACCATCCATCGAGGGAAGCCGATGAAATCGGCCGCCGGGAGGAGAGATGAAAGCTCTCTTGGTCATTGACATGCTCAAGGATTTCCTGGAGAAAGGGGGAGCTCTCGACTGCGGCGACGCATCCCGGGAGATCATCCCCTTTGTCCGGAGAAAGATCGAAGAATTCCACGAGCGCAGGGAACTGGTCGTCTTCATCTGCGATTCGCACGCCGAGGATGACCTGGAATTCCGGATGTTTCCCCGCCACTGCGTCACCGGAACAAGAGGGGCGGAGATCATCGATGAACTGCCTCGCGGACCTCAGGATGTGATCGTCAGGAAAAGCCGCTACAGTGCTTTCTACAACACAAACCTGGAGGATGCCCTGAATGAACACGCCGTCGATGAGGTCCACGTGGTCGGTGTCTGCACATCGATTTGCGTCATGGATACGGTTGGCGACCTTCGAAACCGGGACTATCCGGTTATTGTCTACAGAGACGGTGTGGCTGATTTCGACCCGGAAGCGCACGCGTTCTCCCTGAAAAGAATGGAGAAGACCTACGGCGCAACGGTCGTTTAGCCTGTTTAGACCGGCGTGAGGTCCAAATTCCTGTTCAAAGTGTCCGAAAATACAAAGGGGCTCGGATGAATGAATGGGCTTTCAAAGGAAGAAAAATTCGGCTCGTGGGGGCAAACATCGCCCTCCTTGAGGTGCAGGCGGTGGTCAACACCGCCAACAGGAATCTTGTTCCGGGAAGCAGGGTGGCTGGCGCCAAAGGACTTATCGCGCTCTCTTGAAGGCAAAGGAAAAGCTGAATAGAAGGAAGGAAAAAACCACGATCGTTCCTGAAGCCGGGAAATCCAAAAAGTAGGCCAGGATGAGTCCAGCCAGCACAGAGCTCCCTCCAAAAAGCGCGGAAAGCGCCATGGCCTGTCTGAAGCTGGAAGCGAGCTGCAGTCCGGCAGCAGCCGGAATCACCACCAGGGCCGAAACCAGAAGAAGCCCGACGACCTTCATCCCCAGCACAATGGTGACAGCGGTCAGCACCGTGAGCAGCACATCCAGGCGGCCGACCTCGATTCCGCTGGCTCTGGCTGCTTCCCGGTCAAAGGTCAGGTACATGAACCGGTGGTAATGGAGAACAACGATGAAAACCACAACTGCCGCCAGCGCGACCGAAAGCCAGACCTCAGAGGTCTGAATGGCCAGGATGTCGCCGAACAGGTAGCTGAAAAGGTCGACGTTGAAGCTGCCGGCCAGGGTCGCCAGCAAAATCCCCAGGGCAAGCCCGAGGCTGGAAAAAATGGCAATGGCCGTATCTCCATGAAGGCCGGCCTTCTCCTTCAATTTCATGATGCCCAGCGCTGTCAGCACGGCAACCGCCAGAGCCATGCCCAGCGGGATGACGTTGAGCAGAAGGCCAAGAGCAACTCCAGCAAAGGTGATGTGGGCCAGCCCATGGCCGATCATCGCATCCCGCCTCAGGATGAGAAAGACGCCCAGAAGGGCGCAGGCGAAGGCCACAAAAAGACCGGCCAGAAGGCCGCGCTGGAGAAATCCATAGGCGAGAAAGGCTTCCATTTTGAATCAGACGTTATGCCCTGCGGTCAATGGCGATGGGAGACAAGGTGATGCCCGCCGGCCAGCATCTCCTTGAACGCCTTTGAGCAGCAGAATTCTTCATGGGTACCGTGGTAGACAAGCTTCTGGTTGACACAGGCCACCTGGCTGACATGCCTGTTCACGATCCCGATGTCATGGGTGATCATGACAATGGTGATGCCCTGTTTCTTGTTCAGGCTGTCTAACATATCGTAAAAGCGCTCCTGGGTTTCGGCATCCACCCCGGTCGTCGGTTCATCCAGAAAAAGGATGTGCGGCCGGTTCACGATGGCCCTGGCGATGAACACCCGTTGCTGCTGTCCTCCGGAGAGGCTTCCGATGCGCCAGTTCCTGAAATTTTCAATCCCCACCTGCAGGAGGGCGTTCTCGATGCGCCGCTCTTCTTCGCGCCGCGTCAGGCCGGGAAACTTCTGTCTGGCCTGGAGCTCCATGGCCACCACTTCCCTGACCGAGACAGGAAAGACGGGGTCGATGTGGGTGGCATTCTGGGGAACATACCCAACCCTGTTCCAGTCATCGAACTCCTCAACAGACTTTCCCAGAATCCGGACCTCTCCCTGGCTGGGCTTCAGAAGACCCAGGATGACCTTGATCAGAGTGGTCTTGCCTGCGCCATTGGGGCCGATAATGCCCAGAAAGTCACCCGGATGAATGGAAAAGGTGATATCCTTTAAAACAGCGATCGGGCCGTAATGGAAGCTGACCTCCCTGACGTCGATCAGCGCTTTCGAATCAGCGGCAGCCGAGTCCATCTCTTAAATTCCTCAGATTCTCTTCCATTATATCAAAAAACGTCATTCCCGACTCAAGCTGCTCTCTGGTCAGATTCGCACCCGGGTTGAGGACGAGAGTCCGTGCTCCGACCTCATCGGCCAGGACCCTGGCCAGCTTATTCCCCAAATAGGCTTCAAAGAAAATGACGCGAACTCCCGTTTTGCGGGCCAGCTCAGCCACTTCCACCATCTTCTTCGGGGTGGGTCTGGAATCAGGACTCAGCCCGTGAAGGGAAACCTGGCGCAGGTTGTAGCGGCGGGCCAGATAGCCAAAAGCAGCATGCCCTCCGAGAATAAATGTCCGCTTGTCGCAATCGGCAAGGCTCTCCTGGTATTTCCGGTCGAGCTGGCGAAGCTTCTCCTTGTAGGCCAATGCATTTTCCCGGTAAATGGGTGACCCCTCAGGGTCCAGCCCGGATAAAGCAGCGGCGATGCGGTCGACGATGACCTGGTCATAGCCAAAGTCCAGCCAGACATGAGGGTCAAGAGTGCCGTGGAGATGGCCATGGTCCTCTGTCTCATCGAGAGTCCCGGCATCCATCAACGCCAGCCCCTGACTGGCCTCGAGAACCTGGAGTCCCGGGTTCTTGATGCTCTTGAGAATCCCGTCCAGCCACGGTTCCATCCTGGCCCCGATGAAGATAAACAGGTCGGCAGAGGAGAGCCGGACAATGTCACTCGGCCGCGGCTGCCAGGTATGAATCTCTGCACCGGGAGGGAGAAGAAGGCTCACCTCTCCTCTCTCGCCTGAAACAGCCCTGGCAAATTCGAGAAGCGGGAAGACGGAGGTGATGACCCTGGCCTTCTCCGATGTCTGGGGATTCCCGCAGAAAAACACGAACGAACAGGCCAGGAGGAGTGCGGCAAGAAGGACTCCGCTGATTCTGGACTTTCCCTTATTCCATCGCGAACTGTTCATGCTCAGTCAACAGGATAAAGCCGCTCCTTCCA
>CAYZDV010000171.1:0-3391 GCA_964477275.1 uncultured Eubacteriales bacterium | reverse complement strand
CGGTGACAAGGGTATGAAGCTGGAATTGTGTCTTGCTCAGGACATAATCGATGGATTCGGGAGAGTGGGTGATCCCCAGAAGCCTGAGCAGGTGGGGTTCATCCCCTTCCACGGGCTGGGCTTCCTCCTGCCCGCCGGGCGATGCGCGGGATAAAAAGAGGAGCAGGATAACAAAAAGGCACAGAAGAGGGATTTTTTTTCGACGGCACATTTTTTTCTCCCTCATCTATGGATTCCAGGTTATGGGTCCGAAAAGGCCGCAGGACACATCGCGCACGTTTCATCCGTACTGATGGGTGTCATCAAGAATGTCTCCCCGCTGCCAGTCTCTCACCCATTCGCTCACCCTGAATATTTTTATCCTTACATCTTTTGTCGTGCAGATAACGCGGTTAAGTCCGGAGTTGATGATCATCTTCTTGCAGATGAAGCAGGGGAAAGCATCGATGGGCTGGCCGCCGGAGCCCTCGCTTCCGTAGATGTACATGTCGCCTCCCAGGAGGCTGACTCCTGACCGGGCCGCGTTGATGATGGCATTCTGCTCGGCATGAACGCTCCGGCAGAGCTCGTAGCGCTGGCCGTGGGGGATGCTCAGCCTGTCCCTCAGACAGAATCCG
The DNA here is from genome assembly GCA_964477275.1 of uncultured Eubacteriales bacterium. Classification (GTDB taxonomy): domain Bacteria; phylum Acidobacteriota; class Aminicenantia; order Aminicenantales; family Aminicenantaceae; genus CAYZDV01. The sequence continues at coordinate 2,774 of CAYZDV010000171.1, read as the reverse complement.
TGTTCGAAGCTGTCCCTGGTTTTTCTCGGCGCTCCCACATACCCGGTGGAAATAATCTGGTCATCGCGGATGATGATCGCACCGATGGAGCGGCGAAAACAGGTGCTGCGCCGGGCCACTTCCTTTGCGATGCCCAGATAATACTGGTCCTTGGAGGGTCTCTTCTGGTTCATAGCCATTCCTCCAGCTTTTCATGGAATTCTTCGAGAGTTCCGTCGTTGTTGATCACTCCGTCGGCCATTTCCAGGCAACGTTGGAGCTGCTGCCCCTTTTCACAGGAGGTCATTTCTTCCCTTTCTTTTTCGATGAATTCTTGGAGCGTGGCCGCCGATTCATCGCGTCCTCTCTTCCTGGCCCTCTCATATCTTAACTCCACCGGGGCATCGATAGCCAGAAGAATGAAGCCTTCCTGTTTTTTGAAAAATTCGACCTCGGCCGTGTTGCGGATGCTGTCGATCACGGAACGGCCTCTGACTTTCCTCATGATTAACCTGCCCAGGATGTCCGGGCCGAATTTTTCCCTCAGCTCGTTCCCTTTTTTGATCAGGTTATTCCTGGAGACATCCTCTCCGTTTTTGAGGAGTTCCTCCCGAATAAGGTCGGAAAGGGAGAGATAGGAATATCCTTTTTTTTTGAAAAAAGCGGCCGCCTCCCCTTTTCCGGCGCTGTTTGTCCCGGTCAGGCCGATGAGCCGTATTCGTTGTTTCATTATCCGGCCAGACCTTCGCTGGATTCCTTTTCCTTTTTCTTTCGTCTTTTTTCGGCCACGAGCGCGATCAGGATGCTCAACCCGTAAAGGCCCAGCATCGGAATGGCGATGATGCTCTGAGTGACCACATCCGGAGTGGGCGTGATCACAGCGGCGATAATAAAGACGGCCAGGACCGCATACTTGAAATTTTTCAGCATCCAGCGCGAGGTGACGAGTCCCAGCCGCGAAAGGAAGAAGACCAGGGTGGGCAGCTCAAAGACCAGGGCGATTCCTAACAGTACCCGCAGGGCCAGGCTGAAGTACTGATTGACAGTGATCACCGGCCGAAAATCCCCTCCCATGCTCAGAAAGAACCGGCAGGCCCAGGGAAAGACGATCAAATAGCCAAAGAGGGCGCCGAGAATGAAGAACAGAGAGGTGAAGAGGACAAAGGGGACGACGTGTTTTTTTTCCTTCTGGTAGAGGCCGGGGGTGATGAACAGCCAGAGCTGGAGAAAAATAAAAGGCGAGGTGGCGAAGATCGCCGTCAGAAAGGAGACCTTGATGTAGAGCATGAAGGGGTCGGCCAGCCCGGTAAAAGCGAGTTTCTCTCCTTCAGGAAGGAACCGGGCCACGGGAACCGCAAGGAGGTTGAAGACCTCTTTACTGAACATCCAGGCGGGGATAACAGCAACAACGATGGCGATGAAGGAATAGAAAATCCTTTTTCTGAGTTCTTCGAGATGTTCGAGAAAGGTCATCCTGTCGGGCGATTTTCTACCCTTCCTCATCGCCTTCGATGTCCTTTCGGATCTCTTCCTGGATATCCTTCTGGATGTCTTTCAGCTCGTCGGCCTGGATCTCTTCTTCAATCTTTTCCTTGATCTCCTCAGAGGTCCGCCTGAACTCCCTCAGGGCTCTGCCGATGGACCTTCCGACTTCAGGGAGTTTTTTGGGCCCGAAGATGAGAAGGGCAATAGCCAGGATGATGAGCAACTCGGGAAAGCCTATGTTTCCGAACATCTTGACTCTGCTGCGCCGATTCGAATGCCTATTGAAATATAGCCTTTTGCCCTGGAGAAGTCAACCATTCTCTCGCGGAAACGAAGATGTCGGCGCGGTGGAAAATTGATTTTTCTTCTCATCCAGTGTATATTTTGCGTGGAACATTCACAGCGAAGGAAAACACCATGAAAAAAATCCTCATGCTGATTCCTCTCCTGGTCCTGGCCCTTCTCACGTGGGCTCAAGAGATCAGGAAGCCGGTGGTGGCAGGGATGTTTTACGAGGAAAACCCGGAAGCCCTCTCCCGGACGATTGACCGCTTCCTCCAGAGGGCAAGCAGCGTGGAAGCCCCTCCTGAAAACATCCTGGCCCTTATCTCTCCCCATGCGGGCTATGTCTATTCCGGCCAGGTCGCCGCCTGCGCCTACAGCCTCGTCAAGGGAAAAAATTACCGGACTGTGGTCATCATCGGGCCTTCCCATCGCTACGCGTTCCGGGGCTGCTCGATCTATCCAAAAGGAGGATACGAAACGCCTCTGGGAGTCGCGGAAATTGACGAGGCTCTTGCCGAAGAACTCTCCCGGGCATCCGGCTTCAAATACATCCCCCAGGCCCACCAGAACGAACATTCGGTTGAGGTTCAAGTCCCCTTCATCCAGAAAATCCTCCCGCAAGCCAGAATCGTGCCCGTGGTCATGGGTGCCCCCACCAGGAAAACCATCACCACACTGGCCAGGGCGCTGGCAGAGGTCCTGGCTGGAAAAGAGGCGCTGGTCATTGCTTCCACGGACATGTCCCATTTTCTGACCAAGAAAGAAGCCAACGAGCTCGACTCCCGGACCATATCCCTTATCAAGGCCATGGACACGGATTCGCTGCTTCGACAAATCGAACGGGGCGAAGGAATCCTGTGCGGCGGAGGTCCGGTGGTCTCCACTCTTCTCTATGCGCAGCACGCCGCCCAAGCAGAAGTTCAGGTTCTTGGCTATGCCGATTCTTCCCAGGCCGGCGGGCCTGAGTCCCAGGTCGTCGGCTATCTTGCGGCCGCCGTTTACTCCAGAAACCAGGAGGTCCCCCT
>CAYZDV010000170.1:0-3392 GCA_964477275.1 uncultured Eubacteriales bacterium | reverse complement strand
CCCCCCGTCGGAAAAGCCGACGGGACCCCCCTCCGCTACGGAGGCTTGAGGGGTGGCCTCAGCGCCGCGCATCCGTTGTCACTTTATTTATTGCGTTCATAATAATACGAATGCAACATTGAGTTTCGCATATGTAACGGAGCAGGTCGCCATATCGCTTCCCATCACACTCTGCTCGCGGCTTCGGCTCCTTCTCGCGATGACAATTATGTTATCACGGTATTGTTAACAACGCGGAAACGGAATGAAAAGGGCTGATCTGATGAAGGAGGCAGTCGGGTGAAACGTTTCCTGAGTGAGCGCATGCAGGGCATCGAGAGAACTCTTATCCGTCAGATCCATGACCGCGCGGACCCTTCCTGCATCAACCTGGGCCTGGGTGAGCTTTCCTTCCCCACACCGGAGCCTATTCTCGATTGCCTGAGAAGAAAAGTCAAAAACTGGAAATTGAGTTACACCCCGAACGAAGGCCTTCTGGAGCTCAGAAAGCTTGTCGCAGATAAAAGCGGATTGCCTGTTGCCTGGGACCAGGTCTGTATCACCGCCGGTGCAGAGGAAGCTCTTTTTCTGGCACTCATGGTCATTGTCAGCCCGGGAGATGAGGTCCTCATCCCTGATCCGGGCTTCCCCGCCTACGGCTCGATAGTCAGGATCGCCGGGGGAGTGCCGACATGTTATCCTCTCTGCAGGGAAAACAATTTTTCCCTGAGACGCGAGGATGTCGAAAAGATAATTACTGAAAAGACGAAAGCCATAATGGTCAACAGCCCGAATAATCCCAGCGGCGCCGTCTATTCAAGCGACGAATTGCGGTCCCTTGCCGGGCTCCTTGAAAAACACCGCATTATTGCCGTCTCGGACGAAGTGTACAGGGACATTTATTTTGAGAAACAGCCAGATTCCATCGCCCGCTACCTGGAAAAGACTCTGGTGATCAACAGTTTGTCTAAAAGCTTTTCCATGACAGGCTGGCGTTTGGGCTGGTGCATTGCGCCTTCGGAGCTCATCCATCCCATCATCGACCTCCATCAGCTGGTCGTAACTTGTGCTCCTGCCATCTCCCAACAGGCCGCTTTGCTTGCCCTGAAAGGGATTGCGGAAGAGCAAAAACAGTTAAATGTCGAAGAGCTGAAAAAGAGGAGGAACCTTGCCATGAGCTGTCTGGCAGAGTATACGAGCTTCGATTTCGTGAAACCTTCGGGAGCATTCTATATCTTTGTGGATGTATCGAGCAGGATGTCCAAATACGGGAGTTCGCTTGAAATTTCTCTCGACCTCTTGTCGAAAGAGAAGGTGGTCACTATTCCGGGGCTGGCTTTTGGCGAACGCGGCGAGGGATATCTGCGTCTCTCTTTCGCTCTTCCGCCTGATCAGATCGAGGAAGGCATTCGGCGGATCGGACGCTATTTAAGGTGAAGGCCATTGCCGGAGATAAAATCGATAAGGCCTTTTGCACACACTCTCCCATGCTGCTCATTTTCCATTTATTGACAGAAATAACAAAAAGAAATTTTTTTCACTTACCTCGAACACGGATCCCCCCTGGGGGCCGGGAAAAAAGCGAACTATCGGACAACCTTAAAGCCAGATTCTGGCAGAAAATCCCAAAAATGCAAAAAAAACGGCCTCTCCTCCATCAATTGAAATGGACTCCCGCTTTCAAGGCCAGGCCCATCAACAAATGGCCGGAAAATCTTTTTATTGGCTGTCGAAGTTGTGCGTGCTGTCGGAAAAGCAGAACCGATGGACTTTTTCCCGGCCGTAAAGTAACTAAAATCCAGCCCTGGATTCCAATCCTGGCTGTTGACGACTGAATAAATGAACAGGAAGGGGAAGAATTATTTCTTACAAAGTCTGAGCAGGATGAATATGCCATAAATCGCAGCAACGCCGACGAGAATGTAGACGATGCGCGAGATGATGGTCATATCGCCGAAGATGGCCCTGACCAGGTCAAACTTGAACACGCCGACCAGACCCCAGTTCAAACCCCCGATGATCATCAGGATCATAGCGATCCAGTCCACCACATTCAGTTTTGCCATTTTTTTACCTCCCTTTTTTTATTTGAGTTACGAAGGATGGAAAGTTCCCTTAACGGCTCATCCGAAGGACATGACATTCTCAACCGGGCTCTCCCCTCCTCCCAGTGCGCCAAATCATATTATACGGGGAAATAGAATGTCAAGCTCAATTCGCAGTTTGACATCCTCTCCCATTATGATTTATAGTTTTTTTGATGGGAAAAAAAGAAAATCATGCTGAAAACCAGGCGCTGCCATTGAGATTCCACTCCGAGGATGTCCATTATTCCATTCCATGCTAAGTGCCGCACTGAGGGTGGTTCAGCTTTTGGGGAGCAGTTCACATTGCTGCCCCTGACGCTTTCTTGAATATCGCCAGAGGATACAGAAGAAGAGATGAAGGTTGAGATGTCGAAGATAAAAGGCGTTTCTCTTCTTTTATCTGTCTTCCTCTTCTTTTCCCTCTTCACCGCGTCCTCTCCTTCCGCTTCTCACAAAAAAGCCGTAAACCTGCTTCTGATCACCATCGACACCTTAAGGGCGGACAGGCTGAGCTGTTACAGCCCCGAACATCTTCAAACTCCGAACATGGACAGCCTGGCAGAGAGAGGCATAATCTTTACCCGAGCTTTTGCCCATACCTCAACCACATTGCCCTCCCACGCCAACATTCTTCTGGGGACCGTCCCTCTTTATCACGGGGTTCACGACAACGGCATCTTTGTCGTCCAGGAAAATTTTTTAACCCTAGCCGAGCACCTAAAGAATCATGGCTACTCCACCGGTGCCTTTGTTGGCGCCTATCCCCTCGACTCAAGATTCGGGCTTGCCCGGGGCTTCGATGTCTATGATGACCAGTACCGGGACCAGAATTCCCAGAAGCTTTCGGCGATCGAGAGAAAGGCCGAGAGAGTTCTCGACAGCGCTTTAGAATGGCTGAAAGCCCAGCAGCGGCCCTGGTTCCTCTGGGTCCATTGTTTCGACCCCCATGACCCTTATGAACCGCCTGAGCCTTTCCGGACTCAGTATGAAAAACAGCTCTATGACGGTGAGGTCGCTTATGTGGATGCCAGCCTGGGTAAGCTTTTCCATTATATGAATTCCCATGATTTATATGCCAGCACCCTGGTCATTCTGACAGGAGATCATGGCGAGTCGCTTGGCCAGCACGGGGAAAAGACCCACGGCTATTTCGCCTATAACAGCACGCTCTGGATTCCGCTCGTAATCTCCCTTCCGGACGCAAAGAAGGGACAGGTCGACCAGGTCGTCTGCCATGTGGATATCTTCCCAACCGTCTGTGATGTCTTAAGAATCAAGAAGCCAGCCTTTCTCCAGGGCCTTTCCCTTCTTCCGTCCATCAGGGGA
>CAYZDV010000169.1:0-3397 GCA_964477275.1 uncultured Eubacteriales bacterium | reverse complement strand
TTCCCGTATTTCGGAGTCCTGTTCAAGAGCCTCTGCCGGAGCAGCTCTTCCCCCTTGAAGTTTTTCCTCTGCGCCCTGAGGATTCTGTCCATGGAAACAACTTTTTTATCGAAGACGTTGGACTTGAGGGAAGCCAGCGCGTCGGTTATCGTCCCCAGCCCCACGCCCTGGATGTAGGAGGTGTTGTAGCGCGCCCCGCCGTCATGATAATCCTTTCCCCTGGCGATGCAGTCACTGATAAGCAGGGAGAGGAAAGGAGCGGGAAGATACTCTGTGTAGAGCCGTTCGATGATGTTATTCCCTCTGATTTTGATGTCCACGAAGTGGCGGAGCTGTCTTTTGAAAGCCTGGAAAAGTTCCTCGAACGAGGAGAAGGAATTCGGGCTGCCGGTAGCGAGGCCGATCTGCTTTCCGGTCCGGGGATCACGGCCGTTGTTCAGCGCGACCTCCAGGACCTTTGGTATGTTGAAATAGCCGGTCAGGTTGTAATTTTCCTTTCCGAAAGCGCCGGTCTCCACGCAGCCGCTGGCGCCTCCGCTGCGGGCATCCTCGATGGATTTGCCCTGCCGGATGAGCTCCTGGACAATGGCATCGGTGTTGAAGATGGAGGGCTGTCCGAAACCGGTCCTGACGATTCTCAGCGCCCGTTTCAGGAAGCTGTCCGGCGTTTTCTTGCTGATCTGAACCATGGAGCTCGGCTGGACGATGCGCATCTCCTCGACCACTTCAAGGATGAGGTGGGAGAGGTCGTTGACCGCATCCGACCCGTCAACTCTGACCCCGCCGGTGTTGATCAGGGCGAAATCCGTGTATGTGCAGCTCTCCTCGGCAGTCACTCCCACCTTGGGCGGCGCGGGCTGGTTGTTGAACTTGATCCAGAAAGCTTCCAGCAGCTCTTTCGCCTTTTCCCGGGTCAGGCTTCCCTCATCCAGCCCTTTTTTATAGAACGGGTAAAGATGCTGGTCGAGCCGGCCGGGATTGAACGAATCCCAGGTGTTGAGCTCGATGATCACTCCCAGATGCACGAACCAGTAGGACTGGAGGGCCTCCCAGAAATCCCGTGGAGCATGGGCCGGGACCCGGCTGCAGTTGCGCGCGACCCGCAGAAGTTCCTTTTTTCTCTTTGCATCCGTCTCCCTGCTGGCCAGCTCCCGGGCTTTTTCCGCATGACGCCGGGCATAGGCGATCAGGGCACCGGCACAGATAGACATCGCCTTCAGCTCTTCCCTCTTCCGGTAGGCCTGGGGGTCATGGAGAAAATCCAGGCTCGCCATGCTCTCCTCAATCTCGTCCTTGAGATCGCGGAATCCCTTTTTGTAAATTTTGTCGTCAAGCACCGTATGCCCGGGAGCCCGCTGCTCCTGGAATTCCGTGAACACTCCGGCCTCATAGGCGGAGATCCACTCTTCCGACATCTCCGCGAAGATTCTGTCCCTGAGGGAGCGTCCTCTCCAGAAAGGCAGGATCTCTTCTCTGTAGAGTCTTTTTGTTTTCTCGTCCACCGCATAAGGAGTTTTCTTCCTGGAGTTCAGGATTTTCAGGTCCTTCAGGCTGTGGGCGGTGATCTCGGGGTAGGTCGGCGTTGCCCTGGGGGCCGGCCCTCTTTCGCCGACAATGAGTTCGCCTTCATTGATGCAGACGGCTTTGTTTTCGAGCAGGTATTGAAAGGCCAGGGCCCGCTGGACGGGAGGAGACACTCTCTGTGCCTTCTCACTCCTGTAAAATTCGGTGATGAGCCTGGCTCTCTCCGGCGTGATGTAGGGCTTGATGCGCAGGCTCTGCTCCCGCAGCATTCTCGTTCTCTCCTCCATCCCTAACCTCCTCTCTTGACCCGAAAGCCCGCATCACGGAGAATTTTTTTTAGCGTCTGCATCTTCTCTTCGGAGGGAGCCTGGAAGGATTTCTGGGATTTTCCCTTCCTCAGCCGCCGGAATTTTTCACGGCCCCCTCTGTGGTAGGGCAGAAGGCTGATCTCCCGGACCCCGGGAAGAAGCCGGAGAAAGTCGGCCAGCATCTGAACGCCCTGCTCATCATCGTTGATCCCTGACAGGAGCGGAACCCGGATAATGACAGCTTTTCCGCTTTCAGAGAGTCTCCGCAGGTTGTCCAGGGCGAGGTCGTTGGAAGTCCCTGTGTAGCGGCGGTGCTTTTTTTCATCCATCATCTTCACGTCGTAGAGAAAAAGGTCCACCCTGTCGCTGATTCTCTCCAGGCTCCTGAAAGGAACACATCCGCAGGTGTCGAGCGCGACATGGATATTCTGTTTCTTTACTTCATCGAGAAGATCGTCGAGAAAATCGAGCTGCATCAGAGGCTCCCCTCCGGAAAAAGTGACTCCTCCTCCGGATTCCTCGAAGAAAATCCTGTCCCGTTCGATAATGTCCGCGACCTCCTTGACCGTCATCTCCCGGCCGACGACTTCCACGGCCTCGTAGACACAGGCCTCAGCGCATTTTCCGCACAGGTCGCAGGCTTCTCTGTCCAGCCGGAGAGAGGAGCCGTTTTTGGAAATGGCGTTCCTGGGACAGGCCTCGACGCAGGCATGACACCGGGCAGCACATCTTTTCTCCCTGATCATCAGCTCAGGATGCATGTCCTGGCCCTCGGGGTTCTGGCACCACTGACAGCGAAGGCCGCACCCCTTGAAGAAAACAGTGGTCCGGATTCCGGGGCCGTCGTGGATGGCGTAGCGTTTGATGTCGAAGACGACGCCTCTGGTCACTCTCTCTTCCTCGAGGGTATTTTAAACCAACTCCCAGGCCGTTGAGAAGGCTGGAGGCCGCTTATTTCAAGGTCACGGCAGGCCTGCCCAGCGCTTTCTCGTCGACGTGGATGCCCAGTCCCGGTGCGCCGGGAACCGGAAGCCGGCCTTCCTTTCTCATCGGCGCATCCGGTGCCAGATGCACGTCATTGTAGCTGTTAAAGTCGGTGGATGTGAAATAGAACTCCTGCCGGGTGCTTCCCACCAGGTGGGCGATGGCGGCCGTGGTCACATCCCCGCCCCAGCTGTCCTCGAGGGTCATGGCCACTCCTAACGATTCACAGATGTCCCTCATCAGTCTGGCTCTGGTCAGCCCTCCCAGCCGGGAGATCTTCAGGTTGACAGCATCCATGGCCCGGCGCTCGCTGGCAGCTAACAGGGACTCCACTCCACTTATCACTTCATCCAGAACCATGGGAAGATGGGTGTGTTCGCGGACAGTGAGGCATTCTTCGAGGGTGCGACACGGCTGCTCGAGGTAAAAGTCCCTGCCTTCAAGGGCTTTGGTCACGCGGATGGCCTCATGGGTGAGCCAGCCGGTGTTGGCATCGGCCACCAGAATGTCCCCTTTGCCGAGCACGTCCAGCACGGCCTGGATGCGCCGCACATCCTCATCCGGATCGCCGCCGACCTTGA
>CAYZDV010000168.1:0-3463 GCA_964477275.1 uncultured Eubacteriales bacterium | reverse complement strand
CTCCCCCACCCCCGAAAAGCCGCGCCAGCTCCACCCGGCGCACCCGCATCAAACCCGTCCAGTCCCAGACCACCGTCGAACCCGGTAAACTCGTCGCCCCGGTGGAAATCCCCGTTGAAATCGCCGAAGAAGAGCTCTCCGACATCGGTATTGAAGGCGGAGTGGAAGGCGGAGTCGCAGGCGGAGTGGTCGGCGGCGTCCTCGGCGGAGTGGTCGGCGGCGTCCTCGGCGGAGTTGTCGGTGAGGTCGAAGCCCCCGTCCGCGCGGTTGGTGAAATCAAACCCCCTAAACTCATCAAGGACGTGAAGCCTGTGTATCCGGAAATCGCCCGCCAGGCCAGGGTGGAAGGGAAAGTGATTGTCGAGGCGACAACTGACATCTACGGCAGGGTGCAGACCGTCAAGGTTCTCAAGTCTATCCCGCTTCTCGACCAGGCTGCGGTCGATGCTGTTCGCCAGTGGGTCTACGAGCCGATGATCATCAACGGTCGCCCCAGAGGCGTTATCTTTGTTGTAACAGTCACATTTCAATTAAAATAAGAAAAGCTTGAAATGGCTTTCGATCTCTAAAAGGAGGTACACAAAATGCAATTTGGTCTGATGGATATGTGGCATCAAATGGGATTTCTGGCGAAAGGAGTGGCGATCCTCTTGTTTATTCTCTCCATCATTTCTATCTATCTGTTCATCGAGAGACAGCTGGTCTTTTTCAGAGCCAGAGCAAAATCCAAGAAGATTGCCCCCGTGCTGGCTGGACTGTTGAAGAAGGGACAGATTCAGGAAGCCTTGAAGGTCTCTTCCTCGAAAGAAAACAAGGGGAGTCATTTAGCCCGGGTGACGGCTGCCGGTATCAGAGAATTTCTCGAGGGAAAAGAATACAATCTCTCCCTGGAACAACAGATCGAGACAGCTCAAAGAGGCTGTGATAGAGCTTCGACAGTTTTCACTCAGGAATTGAAGAGAGGCTTGAATACTCTGGCAACCATCGCGACTTCCTCTCCGTTTATCGGCTTGTTCGGAACAATCGCCGGTATCATCAACGCCTTCCGCGGCATGGGAGAAACCGGTTCTGCCGGAATCGGAGCCGTATCCCAGGGAATCTCCGAAGCTCTGGTGACGACCGGTTTTGGAATCGGCGTGGCCATTATCGCCCTCTGGTGCTACAATTTCCTGAGCACAAGAATTGAAGTCTACGGCGCCGAAATGTCCAACACGGCATCTGAAATCTCTGATTTCTTCATCAGAAGAGCCGAATCAGAAAAATAATTGACTCAAAAAACCCATTTCATAATAAATGCGCTAAACAGGGAGGTCCAGCAATGGCACTTTCGATAAGATTATCAAAGAAGAGCAGCGTCATCTCTGAACCCAATGTTGTCCCCTTGTGTGATGTTTTGCTTGTGCTTCTGATCATCTTCATGATTATGACCCCTTTGCTCAAAAAAGGAATCGACGTCGAACTCCCTGTCGCTCTCAACACCATCAGCATGCCAGAAAACCCGGATGTTATCCTTTCCATCAAGAAAGACGGCACAATGTTCCTGATGGAACAGCCGGTTACTCTGGACAACCTCCAGCTCATGGTGGAAGAAGCGTTTTTGACTGCAAGAGATAACAAGCTCTACCTGAGAGCGGACATGAACCTGGAATACGGGAAGATCATCGACGTGGTTCAAGTCCTCCACAATGCGGGCATCGAGATCGTGGGCATCATCACCGAGGCCAAGACAGAAAGGGTTGACTAATACAAACGAAATTAATCATGTTACATTTCCTGTCATTCCTGTGAAGCCTGTCCCTGCGTAGGCAGGGAGCAGGAATCCAGACGTTGTCCCTGCGAAAGCAGGGAACTATAAAAAGGAAGTGGATTCCTGTTTACACAGGAAACCCTGGATTCCCGCCTGCGCGGGAATGACAACACTATATGGTCATGTCAATTTACTAAATGACATAGGCAGCGCTTTCATACATGCGTTTGTATTAACACAAACGCCATACAGGATGTGACAAAACATATGCGACGGCGCTGAGGCCGTCCCCCAGCTCCCGAACCCCGGGGAACCAGTCCCGTCGGTTCCCCCCCGTCGGAAAAACCGACGTGACCCCCCTCCGCTAAGGGGGGCTTGAGGGGCGGCCTCAGCACCACTCATCCTTCGCCGGGGCAAAGTCAGCGTGATTTTGAGCGAACCAAGCCGTGCTCCATCTTATCTTTTCCCAGGAGGAGTGGTTCGTTCATGCTCCCGCTTCTGAAGCCCGCAAGGTCCAGGGTGACATAGACATACCCGAGTTTCCTGAAGCTCCTGACGATTTTTTCCCTGATCTTTTCTTCAACAATCTTCGGAAATTCCTTGATGTCAATCTCCATCCGGGCAGTCTGGCCGTGATGGCGCACCCTGACCTGGCTGAAGCCCAGGTTCCGCAGGAACATCTCGGCCTTCTCGACGCGCTTCAGACTCTCCGAATCAATCTCGGAGTAATAGGGAAAACGGGAGGAAAGGCAGGCCATCGACGGCTTATTCCAGGTGGGAAGGCCGAGCATCTTGGAGAGCTGGCGGATTTCTTCCTTTCCCAAAAGGGCCTCTTTCAGCGGGGAACGGATTCCAAGCTCATCTGCGGCCCTGGACCCCGGCCGGAAATCAGCCGTATCATCGCGGTTTGAGCCATCCAGGACATGGGGAATTTCCTCGGCGGCAGCGATCTCTTTCAGCTTCGAGAAAAGCTCCTTCTTGCAGAAGTAACAGCGGTCGGGTGGATTGCTGGAAAAATCCGGGTTGCTGAGCTCCTTGGTCTCGATGAAGCGATAGCGGACACCCATTCTCCTGGCGAGCTTGAGGGCTTCGGCCCTCTCTCGCTGCGGATAGGTCTCTGAGCGGGCGATGACCGCCAGGACATTGTCCCCCAGCACATCATGGGCCACATCCAACAGGAAAGTGCTGTCCACCCCGCCGGAGAAGGCGATCAGGACTCTTCCCATCGACTGGAGGATTTCTCTCAATTTTTCATACCTGCAGAGGATCCCAGGGGCAACCTCTCCTTTTTTCCGGTAATGGGCCTGCTTCATGTCTTAACCTTTCGATTGGTGCCTGTATTTTTGAGTTTCTCAAATTCTTTCACTTCCCTCACCAGCTCCGGGATGATGCTCTTTTCCTTCAGCTTACGATAAACCTTTCCTTTTTTGAACAGGACCCCGACACCCCTGCCGCAGGCGACGCCGATGTCGGCTTCCCTTGCCTCACCCGGCCCGTTGACCATGCAGCCCATGACCGCAACATGGATGTTTGTTCTGACCGAGGCCAGCTCCCTCTCCACCTTCTCCACGATTTTGAACAGGTCGACCTCGCAGCGGCCGCAGGTCGGACAGGATACAATATCTGGACCGTAGTCGCGCAGCCCGAGACTCTGGAGAATGCGGAAGCCGACGCGGACCTCATCCTCAGGAGGTGCGGTGAGTGAGACCCGAATCG
>CAYZDV010000167.1:0-3520 GCA_964477275.1 uncultured Eubacteriales bacterium | reverse complement strand
GAATTTCCCCGACTAAGAAATCCCGCTCGGATTCGGGCTTCGCTCAGACAAAATGGGGACTGTCCCTGTAGTGAAAAGGGACTGTCCCCATTTTGTATACCATGCCCGCTCAGCCCTGCTCACGGTTTTCTCAATACCCAGCCTGACCCTCTTTAATCCTCCTGCAGGATTTTCCGGATTGATTTTTTATTCTTTTTCCGGTATCATCAGATGCTGTTAAATTGAGAATTATTCTCAATTAAATCCTGGGAAAAAAGCTGCGCCCAAGAAAGCGATAGATTGAAAATGATGAGCTTAACCGCTGCTCCTCCGGACACGCCGTTGAAAATTGTGGGAATCCTCGGCGGCCATGGCGTGCGCCGCAGGCTGATTGCCATGGGTTTTCACACGGGCGACATCATTGAGCTCGATTCCCGGGGCATTCTGCGCGGCCCGTTTCTGGTGAAGAACGTGACCGCCGATACATCTGTTGCCCTGGGCAGGGGAGTCGCTCACAAAATTATGGTAGAATTCGTTGACCAGAGAGAATAGATATCCGGACATCGTCTTCTGCGGCCAGCCCAACTGCGGAAAGAGCACTCTCTTCAACGCAATTGCTGGCCTGAAGGCCGAGACCTCCAATTTTCCCGGGACATCCGTCAAGCACACCCACAGCAAGGTCAATTTTGAGGGCAGGATTCTGAACATCATCGACCTGCCGGGAACCTATTCCTTGAACCCTACTGACCCGACCGAAAAAGTGGCCCTCACTCACCTCTTCCGCGAGAAGCCTGACCTGGTTGTCAATGTCATCGACGCCTCCATTCTTGGCCGGAGCCTCGAGCTGACCCTGGAACTGCTCGAGCTGGGCTACCCGATGATCGTCGTTTTGAACATGATGGACCTGGCGGAGAAAAAGGGAGTGATGATCGATATCCAGAAGCTCGGAAAAACTCTCGGCCTCCCAGTGGTTCCGACCATTGCTACCCATGGCCGGGGGATAAAGGAGCTTCTCGATACGGCCGTCCGGGTCCAGGAGAAAGGATTCTCTTTCCGGCACGCTCTCAAATGGTCAAAGGATGTGGATGAAAAAATCGATGAGCTGGCCAAAGAGCTCCCGGACGAGTTCCCGGTCGTCGCCAACAGACGGTTCACGGCCATCACCATGATCGAGGCCAACAGCCTCTTCTTTGATCGGGTCCTCAAGGATATCCATCCCGACCTCAAGGCGAAGCTTGACCGGGTCAGAGAGGACCTGGAGGCCATGCATAACGCACCTGCTTATGAAGTCATCGCCGCTGAAAGACACCATCTCGCCTTTAAAATTTTCGAAGCGTGCTGCACGGTAAGAAGGGGGAGAAAGATAAGCCTCACGGAAAGAATCGATGAGGTCGTCATGCATCCTTTTCTCGGCTACATCATCCTGCTCGTCGTGTTTCTTCTCTTCTTCTTTGTGATTTTCTGGGTCGGCAGTCCTCTCGAGGAGCTTCTCCTGGAGCCGTTGACCAGCCTGAGACATTCCCTTTCACTCGAGCTCGGCGCAGGTGTGCTTTTCTTCTTGATTGACGGCCTTCTGGCCGGAATCGGTGGCGGCATGGCCATCGTCCTTCCCTATTTTCTTCCGCTCATTTTTCTCATGTCCTTCCTTGAGGATGTGGGCTATCTGGCGAGAGCCGGATTTCTGCTGGATACCTTCATGCACAGGATCGGTCTTCACGGCAAATCCATCTCCCCCTTTATCATCGGCTTTGGCTGCAATGTGCCGGCCATCGTTTCCACCCGGATTCTGGAATCGCAGCGGGACCGGATCATCACCTCGCTTCTCATCCCCTTTATTCCCTGCTCGGCCCGGACAACGATCATTCTCGCCCTGGTGGCTTTCTACCTGGGCCCCTTCTGGGCGCTGGGATTCTATGTGTTCAACATCCTGCTGGTGGCTGTGCTCGGCCGGGTGATTACGCTTTTCTTCAAGACGCCTTCGCCTGGCTTAATCCTGGAGATTCCCACCTTGAAGATCCCCTCCCTCAAGAACATGCTGAAGAAGACTCTTTTTCATCTCAAATCCTTCGTCAAGTTTGCCTGGCCGATCCTGATCGCCGGAAGCATCGTCCTCGGCTTTCTTCAGTACTTCCGTTTCGACAGTTTCATCAACCTTGTCCTTTCCCCCCTCGTCGAAAAGGGGCTGGGTCTGCCGCGGGAGCTCGGCGTGACCCTGATTTTCGGGTTTTTGAGGAAAGAGCTTTCCCTCGTCATGATGCTCCAGGCCCTCGGAGTGGATTACAAGGACCTGTTGACCATCATCTCCAGGGACCAGATCATCATCTTTACCGTATTCATCAGCTTTTTCATCCCCTGCCTGTCCACAGTCGCCATTCTCTGGAAAGAGATCGGCCGGAGAGTGGCGTTGATTTCCATCGGGTTGAATACCGGCGTGGCGATATTGCTCAGCCTGATTGCCAGGTGGATACTGGGGAAGTAGCCCGTTTTTTATCCCTGTCCTTCCAGGATGACCATGGCCAGGGCGTATTCAGCCAGATGAGAGATGGAGACATGCGCTTCCTCAAACGGAAGCTTATCTCTGGAGTGAAACCTGATCTGAGGCTTTCCCGAAGGGAGGTTGAGGACCTCGACTTCCCGCCAGCTGATCCGTCTCCCCAGCGCCTTGAAAAAAGCCTCCTTGGCCGCAAAACGGGCGGCTAGATGCTGGTGCGTATTTGTCTTTTTGAGGCAGTAGTCCGCCTCGTCAGCAGTGAGGATGCGAGTTAAAAAACGGGGAGTTTTTTCCAGGATTTTCCTGATCCGCTCCACTTCGATCAAATCGACGCCGATTCCGACCACCATTTTCATACTCCTCTTTGCGAATTTCCTTCCCTGAGAACAAAAAATCAGAAAAAATGTCAGTAATTTATCTTTAATTTATTTAAATTAACTTTAATGAATCTCTTCCAGATAATGCGAATAAAATACACGGAAATGGAAGAAGCGACCTTGAAGATTTAGCCTTCCCGAACCTCCTCCCGAGGGAAGCCGATGAAATCGGCCGCCGAGTATGTTTGAGCACGTGTGAATCAGTCTGATGAAAAAATGATTGAATAGGGACAGCTGGTTGGAAGTGATATATCTTGAATGCGGAGTTACGCAGGCGCCGAGGGGGACGGTGAGGGAATGGCGTTAAAAATCTGAAGGGAGCGAAGCCGTTTCCGTATATTTTTGCCATTAAATTACCCACACAGAATGGAAGAGACCCACTTTAATTTACACAATGTTTTTATCACTTATTTTTTTAATTTCTGGATGAGGTTTCGTGCGCTTTTCCGGCCCACGACTTCTGCCAGCTCCTCAAAAGCGGCGGCTTCCATCTCTGCGATGCTTCCGTACCTGGCCAGCAGGGCGGCTTTTTTCTTTTTGCCGATTCCATCGATGCCGTCGAGAAAGGATTCAAAACTTCGTTTTTCTCTTCTCAGGCGGTGGAAGGAGATGGCGAAGCGATGCGCCTCGTCCCTGATATTCTGGAGGAGCTTGAGCGCAGCCGATGTTCTAT
>CAYZDV010000166.1:0-3545 GCA_964477275.1 uncultured Eubacteriales bacterium | reverse complement strand
GAGCCTGTGGTATAATTCGGGAAGCGACGCATGCGAACCGTCATCATCCTGGTCATCTGCATCATCCTTTCCCTGCTCCTCATCCCCCTCATCCTCTTCTGCTTTATCGTCCGCTGGCCGCAGCTCATCATCCGGCTCGGCAAAACAGTGATGAGGCTCGGCCAGAAGGTGCTGGGAATTGAGCTGGACGTGTCCGGGCTGGAGCGAATCGATAAAAAAAGCGCGTATGTCTTCATGTCCAACCACCTGAGTTTTATCGACGGTCCGCTGCTGTTCATGCTCATCCCCCAGCCCATCCGGGTGATCCTCAAGAAGGAAGTGTTCAGGGTTCCGGTCATCGGCCAGGGAATGAGGCTGGTGGGGTTTGTTCCCGTGGACAGGAAAGGCTTCAAAGGCGGGAAGAGAAGCATCGACCGGGCCACCCGGATGATCCGGGAGAGGGGTTTTTCCTTTCTGATTTTTCCGGAAGGCACCCGCAGCCGGAACGGCCGGATCCAGCCCTTCAAGCGGGGAGGGTTCTTCCTGGCAGTGAACAGCCAGGCCCCGGTTGTGCCGGTCTCGATCAGCGGCACCTACGAGCTGATGCCCAGAGGGTCGTTCTTCGCCAGGAAGGGAAAAGCGAGGGTCGTTTTTCATCCCGCCCTGTCTGTTCAGGGGGCCGGCCTCAAGGATATCCCTGAGCTGATGGAAAAAGCGAGGGCGGCGATCATCGAAGGGTTGGGAGGGTGAGCGGAGGGAAATCATGAACCGGGAGGAGACATGAACTATCGGGATGCTGTGGAGGAATGGCGCAGGGCCGCAGAGGAATTTTTCGCGGCCAGAGGAGATGTTTTCGAAACGGTCATCCGCCTGTGTGCGGAACGCCTTCAGGCCGGCCGAAAAATCCTCGTCTTCGGAAACGGCGGAAGCGCTGCCCAGGCCCAGCATTTTGCCGCAGAGCTGGTCAACAAATTCCTGAGGGAGAGGCCGGCGCTCCGGGCTATCGCCCTGACCACGGACACTTCCACTCTCACGTCCATCGCCAACGACACCTCTTTCGATTTTGTCTTCAGCCGGCAGGTTGAAGCCTTAGGCGAGCCGGGCGACGTCGCTTGCGGCCTTTCCACCAGCGGGCGCTCACCCAACGTGCTCGAAGCCATGAAGGCCGCAAGGGAGAGGGAGATGCTCACCGTGGCCTTGACCGGAAAAGGGGGAGGAAAGCTGGCCGCGCTCGTCGACCATGTTCTCGATGTGCCTTCGGAAAAGACGCCCAGAATCCAGGAGGTGCACATTCTCCTCCTCCATCTCATCGCCCAGGAGATTGAGAGCAGGCTGGCTTAGGCGGCCTCTCACCTCGAGCGCCAGAACCTTTCCCGCCGGGGCCGGGACTTGAACTCAAAGAAAGGAGCGGGTTTATCTTCGGAGGCCGGAGTGCCGGGGATGAAGACTTTCTCTCTGTGCCCGGTTTTTGCGATCCGGAAAGAACGTTCTGCGGCCAGGAGGATTTCCGGCCTGATCCCCTCTGAGGCGATTTGCTCGGTGAATTTTTGCCTCCCTTCCACCAGGTCCCTGATGTAAAGCTCGATCTGCTCTTCAGAGTAGAATTTGCGGATATCGTACTCATCGAGGGGCTGGCCTTCGCAGAGCGTGATTTCTTTTGTCCCCAGTCTTCCTCGTTCGTAGCTGTTTGTCCCTCTGAGGTCGCCCCTCTGGATGCGGGCCATGAGGCTGATGGGCACGCGGCTGGCCTTGCGCACCATCCGTTTTTTCTTCTGGCCGCCTTCTTCATGGGTTTCGATGAGTTCACCCTTCCCGCCGGTGTTGTACTGCATGAATTTGAGCTTTCCGGGATGATTGGTGAGCAGGGTCATGATGATCTCGTAGAAGCGGTTGACTTTGGCGGCGCGCGACCCCACGATAAACGGGTCGGTGCCCACTGTCCGCACCGATTCGCCGGCCTTGTCCGGCTGGCTGGCGTAGCTGTGGGTGCTCTCCCCCCAGAGATAGGCCAGCACGGCCTGCTCGGGGCTGAGCTCCTGGCTGAAGCTCATGATGGTGTTCCGGCGGGTGATGAAGGCGAAGATCAGGCCGTCCAGCTCCTCCAGAGGGGGGAGGTTGATCGACCGGGAAAAAATGCCGGCCATTTTTCCGCCGATGTTGACCCGGAGTTTTCGGCGCTGGACAACCGCCCGGCCGTTGGCGGTCAGGCTTTCGTCCATGAAGTCGACCTCTCCGTTGGCCTTGATCATCACGTTCTCCAGCAGGGCGGTCCTGTCGATGAGGGCGTTGTGCATCGCTTCCTGGTGTTCTTTCTCCACATCCGTCTTGACGAAGAAATTGTTTTCAGACCCCAGGGCAGAACCGTCTTTTCTGAGAAAGACGATATCGTCCTGGGTGACCTGGGTCTTTTCCCCCCGGCTGTGATCCAGGCCGAGCTGATGGCAGGACCAGGTGGATTTTCCCGTCGCCGAGAGGCCGAAGAGGAACACCCCGTAGGTCTTGAGCCTGTCGTTCCTGTCCCTGACCGTGACCATCTTGGTTCCGGCGTGGAGGCCGAGCATCCCCCTCTGGTCCGCCGACCACATCGCCTGGCGCAGGAATCCTTTCTTGTCTTCTCCCATGTAATCGGTTCCCAGGGCGATGTTCGTATGCCCTTCGGGAAGGGCCAGGACCTGCTGCCGGATCTGATGCTCCTCCGGGATGTGAATCATGATGAACTCAGGGCCCGGCCGCCTGCCCGGCTTGAAGAGGGTTGTTCCCCACATGTAGCCCAGGCGGTAGTTGATGAGGTCAGCCTCCGAGACATAGAGGCTGCAGAAGGGATTATAGACGTCGTTCTCTCCCATCTGTCTCCGGATGTGGTAGAAAGGAAGAGTCCGCAGCAGGTGGAGGACCTTCTCCAGCTCCTCCGGCGCGCTGGCAATCAGGCTTTTCTGGATCTCGGAAGGCCGTGGCGGCCAGACGGACGGACTTCCCAGGTAGACCGTCTTGGGGCCGATGCGGCTGGAGATGGCCGAGCGCCACCCGAAGGACCCGTATTTGGTTTTCACTCCCACCGCCCTGGCTCTCGGCTCGAGCCACCTGAGGTCAACGGTCCTGATGTTCGGCCCCTTCAGAGCCCGGGGCAGCTCTTCGATGAATTTCCGGTAGGCGTCCTGGTTATAGATGTTGTTATCGTCCATGGCCGTTCGCTGCCGGGAGTTTCATTTCTCCCCAGCCTTCCCGCCGCCGATGATGTTTTTGAGGTCACCGGCTGAGCCCACGCCGCTGTTGAAGAGATAGCAGGAGGCACTCTCGAGCAGCCGCTGCAGGAAGCGCCTCTCGATCTCTGTTCTCTCCGGAGTCGTCAGCAGAAGGTGGGGGTTGAAGAAGGGATGTTTTTTAGCAGGGCTGAGGCTGCGCTGGAGGCCGAGGCTTTCCCCCGATTCGAGGATGCGCAGCGCGTCTTCCGGCTCCATCCTGACGAGGGGAGGAGAGGTCGTGTCGTAGCGGAGAATGAAGAGCCAGTTGAGAACCGAGCGCTTGACGTGCTTGGCCGGTCCGTCGATCCAGTACGGGTCGAGAAG
>CAYZDV010000165.1:0-3574 GCA_964477275.1 uncultured Eubacteriales bacterium | reverse complement strand
CGATGCGCCTCGTCCCTGATATTCTGGAGGAGCTTGAGCGCAGCCGATGTTCTATCGAGCCTCACTCCCTCTTTTTGGAATGGCGAGAAGATGGTCTCCTCCTTTTTGGCCAGGGAGAGGACCGGAAGGTGCCCCAGTCCAAGCTCCTCGAGCGCAGCCCTGGCTGCGTTCAACTGGCCCCTGCCGCCGTCCACCAGAACCAGGTCGGGCAGGGCTTTATTCTCCTCGAGCAGCCTCCCGAACCTTCTGCGGAGGATTTCCTGCAGGCTGGCCACATCGTTCGGCCCGCTGACGGCCTTGATTTTGTACTTCCGGTAATCCTTTTTAAGGGGGCGGCTGTTCTCGAAAACGACCAGGGAGCCCACAGACTCTTTGCCGCCGGTGTTGGAGACATCAAAGCCTTCGATCCGCAAGGGGGGGGATTTTAAAGAGAAGAGGTTCTGGAGCTCTCTCAGCGGCGTCAGTCCCTCAGACCTTTTCCCCAGAAGAATCTCCGCGTTCCTGTTCGCCAGTTCAACAAGCCTCCGGTTCGGCCCTCTGCGGGGAATGAGGGCTTCCACTTTTTTCCCTTTTCGCGTGGAGAGCTCCCGGCTGAGCTCTTCTTTCCGGGCCGGCTCGAAGGGGAGGAGGAACGAATCGGGAATATCCGTGGATTCCCGGTAGTGCTCTTTCAAACAGGAAAAGAGGGCTTCCTGGTCCGGGGTGGCTGTCCCTTCCCGGAGGAAAAAGTCGCTGGATTCGATAACTTTTCCTTTCCTCATCAGGAAGATGTAAACAGCGATGTTCTCTTTCTCTCTGGCAAAGCCGAAAATATCCCTGTCCTCTCTCTGCACGGAAATTAGCCTGGGCTTCTCCTTGATCTGTTCAATGGTCTGGATGATGTCTCTCCAGTGGGCTGCCTGCTCGAACTCTTCGCTGACTGCCGCTTCATTCATTTTTTTCTTCAGGATGCCCAGGAGTTTCTCCGCTTTTCCCTCGAGGAAGAGGAGGGCATTCTCCGCGCTCTCCCTGTAAGCGGCTTCGGAAATGGAGCCCACACAGGGAGCCGAACAGAGCTTGAGATCGTACTCCAGGCAGGGCCTTTTCCTTTTTCCCGGTATATTTTCCTGGCACGTGCGGATACCGAAGTATCTGGCGGTGAGCTGGATGGTTCTTCGCGCTTGCTGGGCAGGGCTGAAGGGGCCGAAATACCGGGCCCCGTCCTCTTCCACCCGCCGGGTGAAGGACAGCGCCGGATACCTGTCCTGAACGGTCAGCTTGAGATATGGGAAGCTCTTGTCATCCTTGAGTCTCAGGTTGAACCTGGGCTGATACTGACGGACAAAATTATTTTCCAGGAAAACTGCCTCACGTTCGGAATCGGTCAGGACAAAATCCACGTCCTGAGTTTCGGAAAGCATGCTTTTGATTTTCGGGTCAGGGGATGGCTGGAGATACGATTTTACCCTGTCCCGCAGCGAGCGGGCCTTGCCAATGTAGATCACCTCTCCCCTGCCTGACTTGAAGAAATAGATGCCCGGCTTATCCGGGAGGGTCTGAATTTTCTTTCTCCAGTTCCGGGTCATCTCAGCCCACCAGTTCGAGCTCCCTTTTCTTCAGCTTCTTGAGTTCGTCCCTCAGTCGGGCCGCCTTCTCAAACTCCAGGTTTCTGACCGCCTCGTTCATCATTTTTTCCAGCCCTTCCATCTTCTGCTTTCTCTGCTGGGAAGAGAGGAAGATGTCTTTTTCCTCCGAGATTCGGGAGTAATCAAAATAATCCCTTTCGTAGACGCTGGTCAAGGCCTCATCGATCCTTTTCTGGATGGATTGGGGAGTGATGTTATTTTTCCGGTTGTATTCCTGCTGGATGCGGCGCCTCCGTTCGGTCTCGGCGAGCGCCTTTTTCATCGAGTCGGTCATCACCTCGGCGTAGAGGATGACCTCACCGGCCACGTTTCTGGCCGTCCGGCCGAAAGTCTGGATGAGAGAAGTGGCGGAGCGGAGGAATCCCTCCTTGTCCGCATCCAGGATGGCCACCAGGGAGACCTCGGGGAGGTCGAGTCCCTCTCTGAGGAGGTTGATGCCGATCAGGGCGTCAAATTTTCCCTTCCGCAGGTCCCTGAGGATGTTGACCCTGTCGAGCGTCTCGATTTCGGAATGGAGATAGCGCACGCGGAGGCCGAGCTCGTGGTAATAGCGGGTGAGGTCTTCGGCCATCCTTTTGGTCAGAGTGGTCACCAGCGTCCGCTCGTTCTTCCTCGCCCGTTCTTTGATTTCGGTCATCAGGTCGTCGACCTGGCCCTTGACCGGCCGGACCTCAACTTCAGGGTCGGTGAGGCCTGTGGGCCTGATTATCTGCTCCACCACTCTGTTCCCCGCCTTTTTGACCTCATAATGGGCCGGAGTGGCGGAGACATAGAGGACCTGGTTCATCCGGCTTTCAAACTCCCGGAAGTGGAGAGGCCGGTTGTCCAGGGCAGAGGGAAGGCGGAAGCCATGATCAATGAGGCTCTCTTTGCGGGACCGGTCGCCGTGATACATCCCTCCGACCTGGGGGATGGTGACATGAGATTCGTCGACGATGGTCAGGAAATCCGGAGGAAAATAATCAAGAAGGGTGTACGGCGGCTCTCCGGGCTTGCGTTGGCTGAGATAGAGCGAATAATTTTCGATTCCGGGACAGTAGCCGAACTCGCGGAGCATTTCGAGGTCAAAGAGCGTCCTCTCTTCGATCCTGTTGGCTTCGATGAGCTTCCCCTGCTTTTTGAAGAAGGCGATTCTTTCCTCAACCTCTTTCTCTATGCCCTGGATCGCATACTGGAGAATGTCATGAGGAGTGGAAAAAAACGTCCTGGGATGGATGAGGATTTTCTCGTGCGCCGCCAGCGTTTTTCCCAGCAGCGGGTCGATGGAGAGAATGCTGCCGATGGTATTGTCCTCGAGTTCAATCCGGTAGGCCAGGTCCTCATAAGAGGGAAAAACATCGATGATGTCTCCGCGGACCCGGAACCTTCCCCGTTTGAAATCCGTCTCCTCCCGCTCATACTGAATTTCAATCAGGCTTTTAAGGATCTCCTTGCGGGAGATCGCCTGGCCCTGCTCGAGAGAGAAACTCATCGAATAATAAGTCTCGGGAGCGCCGATGCCGTAGATGCAGGAGACCGAAGCGACGATGATCACATCTCTTCTCTGAAAAAGGGAGTTTGTGGCGCAGAGCCGGAGGCGGTCGATTTCATCGTTGATGGTTGCCTCTTTGGCGATATAGGTATTGGTGGCTGGAATGTAAGCCTCTGGCTGGTAATAATCGTAATAACTGACAAAGTATTCGACGGCGTTTTCAGGGAAGAAGCGGCGGAATTCCTGGTAGAGCTGGGCGGCCAGGGTTTTGTTGTGGGAGATGACCAGCACCGGCCGGTTCGCCCTTGCGATGACGTTGGCGATGGTGAATGTTTTTCCAGAGCCGGTGACTCCCATCAGAACCTGATGCTGGAGTCCTTTTTCCAGGCCTTCATGAAGCTCCTCGGTGGCCTTGACCTGGTCGCCTTTGAGCGCGAATTCCGAGACGAGCTGGAATGACTTCATCGTGTTTATTATA
>CAYZDV010000164.1:0-3590 GCA_964477275.1 uncultured Eubacteriales bacterium | reverse complement strand
GGCTTCTTTCCACGGAAGGAGATGTGCGGCTGGAGATGTTCGACACAGAAATTATTATCGAAAATTTCAGCGTTTCGCGACCCTTTTCGAGGGACACGACCATTTCCGGCGATGTGCGTTTTGACGACCTGAACCTGGAAAAGCTGACTGATGCCATCCCCTTTGGCCGGGTTACGGGAGTTTTAAGGGGAGAAATCAAGGGCCTGGCCTTTTCCTACGGCCAGCCGGAAGGTTTTCTCATGCTTCTGGAGTCGGTGAAAAAGAAAGGAGTCCCTCAGAAATTCAGCCTGGGCGCGGTGAACGACCTCTCTATCCTGAGCTCCGGGGAGGGAAGCTCGCTGTCCCCAAACAAGGGGTTCACCCGCTTCATCTCGGAGTTCGGCTATGAACAAATCGGAATCTTCTGTTCTTTGAAGAACGATGTCTTCACCATGAGGGGCACCATCAGAGAGGGAGGCGTGGAATTTCTGGTCAAAAAATCTTGGCTTTTTGGGATCAGTGTGGTAAATAAAAAACCGCGGAGCAAGATCAACTTCAAAGATATGATGAACCGGTTGAAGAGAATCGGCCAGTCCCGAGGGCCGGCTATACAAAAATAGGGATTTCGATTATGATTGAGAAAAATCTCGCTTGAAGAGAGGTCGAAAATGAAAACGAAGACTCTTCAGCTGATCGCGGTCGGCTGGCCTGTTTTGTTTATCTTTTCCTGCCTGACCATCAACATCTATTTCCCCGAAGCCGAAGTCAAAAAAACAGCCGAGGAAATCGTGGGAGAGATCAGAAAATCTGATGAAGATAAAGAGAAGAAGGATAAAAATCTCGACGAGCATCTCCTTAACCAGACGGAATACGCCCGGAACAGCGCCTTCTCCCTGATCCCTGCCGCTTTTGCCGGGCAGGAGGTTTCTACCGTCTCTTCCCCCAAAATCAGGGCTCTCAAAGACTCCTTGAAGGCCAGGCAGACGCAGCTCAAACCGTTCTATGACGGAGGCCATATCGGTGAAGGGAACGACGGGTTCATCAACATCAGGGATGATTCCGGTTTGAACCTGAGGGACAAAGCTCTCCTGCGGAGCCTGGAGAAGGAGGAGAACAGCGACCGGAAAAGCCTCTATGAGGAGGTGGCCAGGGCGCTGGAGATTGATTCCAGTCAGATATCGAGAGTTCAGAAGATTTTTTCCGAGGAATGGATCAAGAACGCCCGGCCCGGCTGGTGGATCCAGAAACAAAACGGGGAGTGGGTCAGGAAACAGTAATATTTCAATATTTTCCTCCGTTATATTAACATTTCTGGTTCTCTTCCGTTTTGTGTGGGTAATTTAATGACGAAAATACACGGAAACGGCACCGCTCATTTCAAGGAGAATGACGCATGAAGAGAAAGACGAGGAAACGCCTCAAAAAAGATGAGTTTGTGACTACGGTCACTAAAGTTTTCCATTTTATCAGGAATAGAAAAAGGGAAATCTTAACTGTCTGCGGCCTGGTTGTGATCGGAATCGCGGTTTTTCTGGTGGCAAGAATCATAACCGGGCAGAGCCTGAAGAGAGAGAATGTCGTTCTGGCCGAAATCCTCGAGCTGAGCTCGGATCTGGCCCGCAATCCTGAGAACGTTGAAAAACTGGAAAATCTGGCCGGCGGCGGGAGGTTCTCGCGACTTGCCTATCTTGCTTTAGCCAGACACTGGATAGAAAACGGAGAACTGGAGAAGGCGCAATCCTGCCTGCTGGCGATGCCGGAGAAAAGAAAAGACGTTTTCTATTTTCAGGCCATGGGCCTCTTGGCTCTGACCTGCGCGGAGCAAGAACAATATGACGAGGCCATCAAAATCTACCGGATGCTGGAAGAGGAAAAATCCGACGATTATCCTCTGGATGTCGTCCTCTTCCAGCGTGCTGAGGTTCATGAAAAAAAGGGAGAGGTGGAAAAGGCCCTGGAAGTCTACAAAAGAATTCAAGAAGAATATCCTCAAACCTACTACGGCTTTGATGCTTCTCAAAAGGCCAGGAAGTTAGAGACAAAAAACTAACCCTTTCTCTTGTAAATTGATGAAAAAACGATATAATGGTCTGTCAATTTTGTTGAAGAGGAGGCTATAAATGGCTTTTATGATTACTGAAGAATGCATCAACTGTGGTGCCTGCGAACCAGAATGTCCCAACAACGCCATTTCCGTTGGAGATGAGATTTATGTGATCGATCCGGACAAATGCACGGAGTGTGTCGGACATTTCGATGAATCCCAGTGCGCCGCCGTTTGCCCGGTGGATTGCTGCGTTCCTGACCCTGCCCATAAAGAGAGTCGAGAAGAGCTTGAGATGAAATTCAAAAGGCTCCAGGGCGAAGCTTGATTTCCTGAAGTTTGAGGTTTCTGAAATAGGAGTGATTTCGGTCACTCCTATTTTTTTTGTTAAGTCCCATGGAAGAGGAGACAAAAAAAACCGATAGGAACGAAGGGAGGAATCTGCATTTCTCACTCCGGAAAAATCTCTGGCTGAATATCCTGCTTTTCCTGGCCACCATCTTTTCCACTTTTTTTGTCGGGATCTCCCTGGGCATCAATTACAAATATCCTGAGCTTATCGCCCAGAACGCCCAGACGGCGGTCGATGTCCTCAGCGACCCCGGGATTCTGACTTTAAGCCTCACTTACGTAGTGGTTCTCCTGGCCATCCTCCTCGGCCATGAGCTCGGTCATTTTCTGACCTGCCGCCACTATCAGATCAACGCCACCCTGCCGTATTTTATCCCGGCGCCGACCCTTATCGGCACGCTGGGAGCCTTCATCAAAATCAAATCGCCGATCACCCGGAAGCAGCAGCTCTTCGATATCGGAATCGCCGGTCCCCTGACCGGATTTTGCCTGTCCATTCCTGCGCTGGTCTATGGCATTTCTCTTTCCAAGGCAATTCCCCCGGTGTCCCGGGAAGAAGCCTTTGTCTATGTTTTCGGCGAGCCGATGATTTTTAAAATCTTCGGAAGTCTCTTCTTGACTGACGTTCCGGCGGATTCCAACCTGGTTCTCCACCCGATTGCCTTTGCCGGCTGGGTGGGAATTCTGATCACTTCTTTCAACCTTTTTCCTGTCGGCCAGCTCGATGGAGGCCACGTATCCTACGCTCTGCTGGGTCCGAAATCGAAGTATCTTGCCCGGTTTTTTCTGGGCGTTTTCGTCGTCATGGGCGTTCTTTTCTGGGTCGGCTGGTTTGTCTGGGCTCTCCTCCTCATTTTTCTGGGCTTGAGGCATCCCCGGATCGTCGATGAAACCGGTCCGCTCTCTCCCCGGAGAAAATTCTTGGGATACCTGCTGGTTGTGATCTTTGTCCTGTCCTTTATTCCGGACCCGATTAAGGGATATAATCTGTTTGATATCGCCAGAGAATTACTGTTCTGAAGATATAAAAAGCCGATGGAATGCGGCTTGAGTTTTTAACAGTTTCTGTGGAAAACTTGTTGATAACTGACCGATTTCGAAGCCGAATTTTCGAAATTTCTTGACAATATGACAAACTGCACAAAAATTCGTCATTAGTATAAGTTATTGATAATCAATAAGTTATGAATTTGCTGAAAATAAATAAGTTATGAAA
>CAYZDV010000163.1:0-3615 GCA_964477275.1 uncultured Eubacteriales bacterium | reverse complement strand
TACCTGGAAAGGTTCTGAACAGGCCGTTCTCCGCTGAGGTAATACAAACGCAATAGGAAGCATCTTTTTTTCCGTGGAGGCCAATATTTTTTAGGATGGGTCCTGTCATGGGGTGTCCCCCGTCCGTCCTCGCTTCACCCATCCCCCAGTGGGGCCCTTCCGCTGCGGGCGTTGCGGGGGACACCCCATGCCACCCATCCTGTTCCAAAAGGAAATTGCCATTGCCCCGGAAAAAAAGATGCTAACACGCAATAGAGGATTTGACAAAACACCGTTGTCAATTTATTTGTTGCGTTCATAATATATTGCATTATTCATGATTCACTCAGGCTGTCTGCGGGGGAATGCGGAGATGAGCGCCTCTTTCAAAGACTAACCCCCATGTTGAAGGAGACAGTTGAAAACTCACCCCCAAAATCACCCCGGAAATCGTCTCCAGAGATGATTGATTTTATCTAATAAAAGTTTATGTTTAAAGTGAATCATCGAGGAGGAAAAAATGAAAAAATTCGCCAGCGCCGCTCTCACCCTGATCTTACTTTTCGGTGGATGTTCTCTTTTTGAGAAAGAAGGAAGCTTCCAGCTCTATCTCACGGACCAGCCCATTGATGGCCTGGAACATGTCTACGTCACGTTCAGCGCTATTCGCGTGGAAAAAGATGACGGTAAGGTCATCACTCTTCATGAGGGCGAGTTCACCCTGGACTTGCTGGCTCTGCGCGATATTGAAGAGCAGATCCTGGATGTCGACCTGGAAGCAGGAACCTATACAGCCGTCATTCTGGTCATCAATTCGGTCTCCATCGTGGTCAACGGCCAGACCTTTAATTTGAATATCGAGCTGAACCTGGAGGTGAGAGTCCTGGTGAACTTCACAATTACCAATGATAGGACCACAGAGGTTGTCCTGGACTTCGATGCTGAACAATCGCTGGAAGGCTACGGTGGCTATTACACAATGATTCCGGTCATCACTGTCAAACGGATCGGCTAAGGAGTCACGATCTATTTGATCGGGCACCCAGAACATTTCCTGTGAAGGGATCAGAAACGGAAAGGGACAGGCAGCGCGTTTGAGGGGAAAGGAAGCGAAAGAGCGAAGCGGTTTTCGGCCTCACCTGCAGGCTGAAAGCCAGAAAAAGCGTGTCATTCCCTCCTTCCGAAAGGAAAAATGCCTGTCCCTTTTTTCATAATCCGCAGTCCGTAACTTTGCGGCCCGGCGTCTTTTAGGGGGGCGGACGGCGTGTCCCGCCGAGGCGCCTTTTCCTCTTTTTCCTCTTTCCATTCGCCGAAACACGCCTTTCCCGTTCATACCATGTGTTCTCTTGTGCGGACAATTCAAGATTGCGATGAAAATTCCTTCACTCCCGCCCTTTAGACGCCAGGGCTGCGTCAAAGTCCATAAAATACCATGCCCGTCTTCGGTGGCACCTTTCCTGTCATTCCCACGCAAGTGGGAATCCAGGGTTTCCTGTGGAAACAGGAATCCAGCTCCTTTTTATAGTTCCCTGCTTTCGCAGGGACAACGTCTGGATTCCTGCACCCGCCTTCACGGGCACAAGCTTTCGCAGGAATGACGATTTTTATACGTGCCTGCACAGACACCGGGCTCCGCCTTCCTTGGCACAAGCCCGCGCAGGAATGACGAAAAGAAGACTTTGACGCAGTCCTTCTTTCGACGGCTGTCCTGGTTTACATAATTGACCGCCGGGTGTAAAATTCTCTTCTGTCCGCCAGGAGCCGAATCCCCGGAAAGAAGGTGGACAGGTTTGAAATGTAACTTTTCGGGAGGGTCATACATTTAAATAAAAAGAGAGGGCAGCGCACCGTGTTGGCTGAGACAGGAATCAAAGAAAAAAGCTCCGAGCTGAAAAGAAGAGCTGTCTGTCTTTTTCTTTCCCTCCTTTTTCATTTAGGGCTGGCCTTATTTCTTTTCCATTCCCCGTTAACAGTCGGAGTTTATCTCGGGGGAAGGTTTGATGTCCGGCAGGTCATGATCGTTCCCCGCGAGAAGCTGTTGCTTCCGGAAGATCTCGAAAACGTTCTCTTTGTGGAGGCCGGGAGAGATGCCGCAGGTTTCCCCAGGCCTTCTCGATCAGTGCCCGCGCTTCCAGAAGAATCGGAACCCGGCCGGAGTGAAAGCGAGAGAACATGGGAGACCGGGAGGCAAAGTCCATATCCGTTCGAACGGGAATATTCCCCGGGCGTCACCGGCAGAGAGATTTTCCCTTCCGGGCTTGTTTCGGGGTTTGGCCTGGACCTGCCGTTAAGCTATCAATCCACTCTTCCTCCAGGCTACCGCCTGACTCTCTCCCGGAGAGCGGAATTGGGAGAAAATATTCCGCAGATCGGAAGGCTGCCTTTGAGAGAACCATCTCCCTTGCAGTCCTATCCTTCAGGTTTCTCCGCTGCGGGCCTTTCAGGGCGGAATATTTCCATGGCCAGGTCAGGGGCCGGAAGAGACGGCCACAGGGCAAGCATTTCGGTCAGGGTGAGAGAGTATGACCTTGCGCACTGGGCAGAGGAAGTCGTCCACAAAATCCTGAGAAACTGGGTCGTTCGCGCCCAGGAAAAAGCCGGAACCAAAACGGTGGTGGGTGTCTCTGTGGTTGTCCGCAGAAGCGGTGAGGTTTCCTCAGCCGAAATCGTGTATCCCTCTTTTGTGAAGTCGCGCGATGCGGCGGCCTTGAAGGCGGTCGAGGCGAGCGTTCCTTTTCCGATGCTGCCTGATGATTTTCCGGCAGAGACTCTCGAGATCTTTTTTGAGTTTCATTATGATGATTAAGAAAATCGAGGCTTGTGTTTTCGGCCTGTTTGTTCTTTTTTCTTTCGTTCGGGGAGAGGCGGACTACTCCCTCATCAGCGATATTTCTTTGATACCCGAAAAAATGGGAGACGGCATCGAGCGGCCGAAGAAGATTGTTCTCGGTGTGGAGGCGATGAGGAAGGGGTTTTACAAATTATCGGATGAAAAACAGACCCTCAAGGGCGGATTCTTTCATTGGGGGCTCAACCTGCTCAGCCTCGAAGACAGGGATTTTTTCGAAAAGTCCGGACGTTACCGGTATATTCTGGATTTTAAAGTCGACAGTGAGGTCATCCGGAAGGAGGTCGAAATCGAGGTCCGGCTGTATGTCTCCGGAAGTGAACCCCCACCCCGGGAACTCATAGATTTTTCCGAGGAAAAGAAGGAAGAGTCCGGGGAGGAAGCTGGAGACAGGGAGTACAGCTTATCCATGTTTGTGGGAGGCAGGCTCATCGTTTCCAGCAAAAAGCTCTCCTTCGAAGACATGGCTCCGAAAGTGGAGCTGCCGCCCTCGCCGGGTGTTTACAATCCCTTTGGTCCTGTGAAGAAGGACGATCCCATGCTGAATTCCTTTTCCATCCTGGATGCGGTGGGCGCTGTTTACGGCTTGATCAAGAGCTTGACCGAGAAAAAGAAGGAGGAAAGGAGCGAAAGGCCGCTCGAGAGAGAGAAGCAGGCCTCCTTCCGTTTTCTGCGCACAAATCCGGAAGGAAGGGCAGAGGAAGTCCGGGCTCTGATTTCCCTCGAGATAAAAACGGATTAACCCGGAGGGCCGGCTGTCGACTTGCCAATCTGACTCCTGCGCATTC
>CAYZDV010000162.1:0-3640 GCA_964477275.1 uncultured Eubacteriales bacterium | reverse complement strand
GCACCTTGAAGGACCGGAGACTTGTCCTGACCGACACAGGTGGCTACTCCGATTCACTGGAGGAGCCTCTGTCCTCTCTCGTTAAAGACAGAGCGAGAGAAGCGGCCGATAAGGCCAATGTTCTTCTCTTTGTGCTCGATGGGAAGAGGGATTTGCTGCCCTCTGAAGAAGAGCTCTACGT
Source organism: uncultured Eubacteriales bacterium (assembly GCA_964477275.1). Taxonomy (GTDB): domain Bacteria; phylum Acidobacteriota; class Aminicenantia; order Aminicenantales; family Aminicenantaceae; genus CAYZDV01. The sequence goes on along the minus strand of CAYZDV010000162.1, from coordinate 3,459 downwards.
TGCTTTGAAGAAGCTGAACAAACCGATTCTGGTGGTGGTCAACAAGGTCGATTCCCCTTCTGCTGAGGCCGGGCTGGGGGATTTCTACCGGCTGGGGGAGAAGAATATCCTGGCCGTCTCCGCCGAGCACAAGAGGAACCTGGAGGATCTGGAAGAGGCCCTCGTTGAGGCCCTTCCTTCTCCTGTCCTGACCACGGAGGAAACAAAACCGCTGAGGATCGCTATCGTCGGCCGGATCAACGTGGGCAAATCTTCCCTTATTAACCGCCTTGTCGGCGAGGAGAGGTTGATCGTGAGTGAAATCCCGGGGACAACCAGGGACAGCGTGGATACCCTCATCCGGCGGGATCGGAAGGCCTTCTGCCTGGTGGATACAGCCGGGATTCGGAAGCTGAGCCGGGCCAGGGATAAAAGGGAAAAGGCCAGTATCATCAAAGCCAGGAAGAACATCCAGGCCGCCGATGTGGTGTGTCTGGTGATGGATGCCCGGGAGTTTCCCACCCATCAGGACGCCGCGGTGGCTCAGCTCGCCATGGATTCAGGCAAGCCCCTGGTGATTACTCTGAACAAATGGGATTTGGTCCCCAAGGACCCCGGAGCGCCTGAAGAGTGCAGAAGAAGGCTTTATGCCAAGCTTGAGTTTGTCAGCTATGCGCCGTTTCTTTTTGTTTCCGCTCTTTCGGGAAAAGGGGTGGTCAAAATTCTCGATTATGCCGAGCAGGTCTATGCCGACGGGACAAAAAGAGTGCGGACTTCCCAGCTCAATGTTTTTCTCTCCTGGCTGAACGCCAATCATCCTCTTCTGTCCAAAAAAGGGAGAAGAATCAAAATCACCTACATGATTCAGAAGGGCGTTCTGCCCCCCACTTTCCTCCTTTTCACCCGGTCCGCGGCTTCCGCGGCTTCCTCCTCCCGGAAATTTTTGACCCAGCGCCTGCGGGAGAAGTTTGATATCCGGGGAACGCCCATCCGGCTTATTTTCAGAAAAAGCTAACCAACGGGCAGCACTTATTGTTTGTATTTATTGATGTTCGCAGTCGAAGCGGGCGATGGCGGGTTCGGAGCGAGGATGGAGATACACCGTGACCTCCCCGGGCTTAGCCCGGCTCAAAAATTTGGCGGAACTTTTGGTTTTCCTTGACTTTGATTCTTCAATACTTTATAAATAAATCTGGAGAGAAAGACCGTTCCTGGAGAGAAAGGAGGTCATGATGGTCAAACAAAAAACAATTCGTCCCCTGCTGATCTTTTTGGCCATAGCGGCATTGTTTGCCTTTACCGCTTGCGAGAAAATTAAAGTCAGCAATTTGAAAGCCAACAATCATTTCAACATGGCAAACGAATTCTACCGCGACGGTCAATACCGCAAGGCTATCGAAGAGTATAATAAGACGCTGGAGTTCAATCCCAACCTGACCCAGGCTTATCGATTGTTGGGGGAAAGCTATAAAAACCTGTACAAGCATGGCGTCGATACTCCGGAAAACACGGAGAGGGCAAACAGGGCCCTGGAAGCGCTAAAGAAGGCTTACGAGATTGATCCCGATAACAAGGATATTATCTATTCCCTTGGAGATATGTATGACAAGCTGAGGGACTTCGAGGAAGCCGAAAAGCTCTACCTGAAGATTCTGGAGATGGAACCGACCAACATGGGCAACTACTACGTCGTGGCTCAGTTTTACCAGAGATACTCGGGCGGGACAGAGGAGAAAACAGAAATAGGGGAGACGACCCCCTTCAAGAAAGCCGAAGAAATGTATCTTCGCCGGATCGAGCTTGACCCGGAGAATCCCGAGGGATACGCCTTTGCTGCCCAGTTTTACGACGATGCTGTGAACAGGGCTGCTGAACCGGCTCTTATGTTTGAAAAAGCCCGTTTTTTTCATCAGCTCCGTTTGAAGGATAATCCCGACAATGCCGAAGTGTGGTATGCAATAGGTGTCAACCGCTGGTCAAAAGCCTATCGCCTGCAGAATGTCATCTCCATCGAAGAGCAGAAAAAACTGGCCGAGGAAAGCCATAATGCATTGCAGAAAGCGATTGAGTTAGACCCCTCTTATCCGGAACCGTATGCCTATATGAGTGTTCTCAACCAGAGCCTTCGAGCCAGACTCGAGCCCGAAAAAGCATCCAGGTACATAACCGAGGCGGATCAGTACCAGGCCAGATTTCAGGAGGCCCAGAAGAAGCGTGCAGATAGAAGACGGCTGGAACAGGAGCTGAGGGGCATTAGATAAGGACAGGTCAGAGGCATCTGTCTTCCGATCATTGTCGTCGGATCCATGAATTCCTGATTTCTCAAAGGCGGGATGTTTATCCCTCTTAAAGACGAGAATCCCACCCGCCGCTTTCCATTGGTGACCGTTTTGTTGATCGGTGCCAATGTCTTCATTTTTTTTTACCAGGTCTTTTCTCCGCATGGGCTGGAACATTATGTGTACAGGATGGGAGCCATTCCATATGAGATCACTCATTTCACCACGGTCCCCTTTCTGCAGCGCTTGTCCCCTCCCTTGACTCTTTTGACTTCCCTCTTCATTCACGGAAACCTTCTCCATCTTCTCGGCAACATGCTTTACCTCTGGATATTCGGCAATAATATCGAAGATTTTTTGGGATTCTTCCGGTTCATCATCTTTTATCTCCTTTCAGGATTGGGAGCCAGTCTTGTCCATATCATCCTTCATCCCGGTTCGATGGTTCCCCTGATAGGGGCGAGCGGCGCCATCGCCGGTGTCCTGGGAGCCTATTTTCTCCTCTTTCCCGGCGCGAGGGTGGTGACCCTGGTTCTCTGGTGGATTGTGCCAGTTCCCGCTTTCTTCGTCCTCGGCATCTGGTTCGTGGGCCAGGTGATGAACATCGGGATAGGAGGCGGGGTGGCCTGGTTTGCCCATGTCGGCGGGTTTTTAATAGGGATGGCGCTCATTCTCTTTTATGCGAAAAAGAGGAAACCTGGACGCAGGGTGCGATGAAAGAAAGCTGAGGAATGTTGACAACTTCTTGAATTTTTTGTATTTTAGAGCATCGCACGTTTTTCCTGAGCGCTTTCAGAGTTTTATACAAGGTATAATATCATGAGGACGTTTGCCCCAAAAAAAGGTGACATTGAGAAGAAATGGTGGCTGGTCGACGCCCAGGGCAAAACACTGGGCAGGCTGGCGACAGAAATCGCCACGCTCCTCCGGGGAAAGAAGAAGCCGGAGTTTGCCCCTCATCTCGACTGCGGAGATTTTGTGGTTGTGATCAATGCTGAGAAGGTTCAGGTGACCGGAAGAAAGATGGAACAGAAAAAATATTACTCTCATTCCGGGTATCCGGGAGGGTTGAAAGTCAAAACCCTTAAAGAGGTTCTGGAGAAAAAACCTGAAGAAGCGATCCAGAGGGCTGTGCGGGGGATGATCCCCAAAGGAAAGCTCGGTCGAGCTGTCTATAAAAAGCTCAAAGTCTACAGGGGAC
>CAYZDV010000161.1:0-3685 GCA_964477275.1 uncultured Eubacteriales bacterium | reverse complement strand
CCAGGTCTTGAAAAAAGAAGGCTACTCGGTCAGGACGGCCGGGGACGGCCGCGAAGGCCTTTCGCTCTTCAGGAAAGAATTCTTCCACGCTGTCCTTCTCGACCTCAAACTGCCCGGCATGGACGGAATGGAGCTTCTCAGCCGGATGAAAAAGGAGAGCCCGAAGACGCCGGTCATCATCATCACCGGCTACTCCAGCATCGACTCGGCCGTCGAGGCCATGAAAAGAGGAGCCGCCGACTACCTGGCCAAACCTTTCAGCCCCGAACAGCTGCGGGTCATCACCAGAAAAGCCCTGAATACCCGGAAGATTCTCCTGGAGAACACCTACCTCCATGAAGAACTGGAAAGGCGGTTTGAGTTTGGCATGGTCACCGGCAAGAGCAAGACCATGGAAAGAATCCTGGACATCGTCAGGCGCATCAGCTCCTCCGACAGCACCATCCTCATCAGCGGAGAGAGCGGGACAGGAAAAGAGGTTCTCGCCCGGGAAATCCACAACCACAGTCCCCGAAGGAATGCGCCTTTTGTCGTGGTTGACTGCGGCGCCCTCGTGGAAACTCTGTTTGAAAGTGAACTTTTCGGCCATGTCAGGGGTTCCTTCACCGGCGCCCATGAGACAAAGCACGGCCGGTTCGAAGTGGCCAACGGCGGGACGATCTTCCTGGACGAAATCAGCAGCATCAGCCTGAACATCCAGGCCAAGCTGCTCAGGGTCATCCAGGAACGGGAGATCACCCGGGTCGGCAGCACAAAACCCATCAAGGTCGATGTCCGCATTCTGGCCGCGACCAACGAAAACCTGGCGGACCTGGTCAGGAAAGAAAAATTCCGGGAAGACCTTTTCTACCGTCTGAGCGTTGTTCCCATTCATCTTCCTCCCTTAAGAGAAAGAAAAGAGGATGTTCCCTGCCTCATCGACCATTTCGTGAAGAAATACGGCAAGAAGCTCAGAAGAGAAATCAAGGGGGTCTCCCCGGCGGTCAAAAAAGCCCTGAAGGAATACGACTGGCCCGGGAATATCCGGGAACTGGAAAATACCATCGAGCGGGCAGTGGTCCTCTCCAAAGACGAGAGAATCGGGCCGGAGGACCTTGTCTATCACGGCATCAGCGCCGGCTCCTCTCTCCTCTTTCCTGCGGGCGGGAAATACAAACCCCTAAAGGAAATCGAAAAAGAATACATCAAAATCGTTCTCCAGGCCCAGCAAGGAAACAGGAGCCAGACGGCCAGAATCCTGGGAATCGACCGCAAGACCCTGACGTCCAGACTCAAAAAATACAAAATCCAGTGAATCCCATCGATTTTGTGTGCATATTCGTTGAATCTGAAAAAGGGGACAAAATTGGACAACGGTGGGGAAAAATTCCCCGCTTCGTCGACGCGGCCGTTTTAAAAAAAGCGGCTCACCCCTTCTTACCGCCAATCAGGCATGGAACTTGCATATAACATTCAGCCTGGAGGTCCGGTATTCTCTCCATAAGGTCCGATAATTCTCAATGCGAGCTCTTTTTCCCCAGGAGCTCTGCATTCATAAATCACTTAAGGGAGGCAAAATGAGGATCGTCAAACTCAAAAAGGAGAATCTGTTTCCTTTCCTGAAGACCATCTCCGCGGAGGCCGAGCTCTGGGCTCCGGTCAAAAAAGGAGACGGACACGTTTTCAAGCCTGTCAGCGATTTCTCTCAAATCGAGATCAAAACGACGAGAACCATTATCCCTCCCCGAAAAATCTTCCTCCCCCCCAGCTTCCATATGTTCAGCATCTCCAAAGAAGGTTACAGGGAGGATTTCTCGCATGTCAGCCGAAAAATCCTTTTCGGCATCCATCCCTGCGACATCCACGGCCTGCTCATCCTGGACAGCTTCTTCAAACAGGCTTTCCTCGACCCCTACTATCTCAAAGCCAGGGAAAGCACCCTGGTCATCGGTCTCTCCTGCTGGCCGGATGAATACTGCTTTGCCAGGTCCACCAACACCCATATCATCGATGAAGGGTATGACCTGTTTTTCTCCGACCTCGAGGATTTCTTCCTGGTCTGGATCGGCTCGAGCCGGGGAGATGACCTCATGCGTCTCCAGCCCGAGCTGTTTATCGAAGAGCTGGGCGACGCCGACATCCAGAGATACATCGCCTGGCAGAGCGAGAGAAACAAGGCCTACCAGTGGAACCTGAACTTCACCGTCATGCCGGATTTGATGGCGCTCAAGTACAAGGCCCCTCTCTGGGAAAAGCTCGGCAACGCCTGCCTGGCCTGCGGCGGCTGCTCGAACGTCTGTCCGACCTGCAACTGCTACAACGTCATGGACAAGCAGTTCCTGGGAGGAAAAGACGGGAAAATCCTCCGCCACTGGGATGCATGCACCCTGGAGGAGTATTCAGCCGTCGCCGGCGGTGAAAACTTCAGAGAAAAACGGTCGGACCGTCTCAAGCTCTGGTACACCCATAAGCTTCAGGCCTTCATCTCCATGTATGGAAAGCCCGCCTGCGTGGGCTGCGGCCGCTGCATCGTGACCTGTCCGGTGGACATCAACGTCCGCACCGTGGGCAAAGCCCTTCTCGGCGAGGAAGAGGACACCTTCTGGTCCAGATTCCACAAAGAGGTAACAAAATGAACGGAGAAAACAAAGCCATTACCCAGGAAAATCCTTTCATGCCGGATCCGGCGAGGATTGTCCGCACATATCATCTCACCGAAGATGTGAAATTCTTCCAGGTCCGGCTGGCGGACATGGAAAAAGCCCTCTCTTTCAAATACCGGCCCGGCCAGTTCGCCATGATTTCTGTCCTGGGCGCAGGAGAGGCGCCGTTTTCCATATCTTCCACTCCCTCCCGGCCCGGCCTCCTCGAGTTCTGTATCCGGAAAGTGGGGATGGTAACCGATGCCATCTTCCGGCTCAAAGAGAACGACCTCATCGGGCTCAGAGGCCCCTATGGAGACGGGTTCCCGGTGGAGAAGATGAAAGGAAAGGACATCCTGATCGTGGTGGGAGGCCTCGGAGCTGCCCCTCTTCGCTCCGTTCTTCTCTACTGCCTCGATAACCGCGACCGGTTCGGCAGGGTCATGGTCCTCCACGGCGCCAAAAGGCCGGCGGAGATGATTTTCCGCGACGAGTACCTCTCTTTGAAGAAGAGAGAGGATCTGGAATGCCATCTGGCCGTCGATGGCGACGACACAGGATCGTGGACAGAAAACATCGGAGTGGTCACCACCCTCTTTCCCAAGCTCAAAGCCATCGACCCGGCCAGCACCTACTCCCTGGTCTGCGGCCCGCCGGTCATGTACAAGTTCGTCATCAAGGAGCTCGTCAAGCTCAACATCCCCAAGGACCAGATTCTGATGACACTGGAGAGACGGATGAAATGCGGGGTGGGCAAATGCGGTCATTGCGCCATCGATTACATCTATACCTGTCTGGACGGGCCCGTCTTCACCTACTGGGATGTGATTCATATGAAGGAGCTGATTTAGCCTGGACTATTCATAAAAAAGGCCGATACCTTTTATATCACAAATACTATGTATGAGTTAAAAGATTTTCTCTCGGCGTACATAAAGAAAGTAAGTTTATTAAATTCTGCCATTAAATCTTATCTCAAATCGGCCTTTTTTACCCTTTGGGCGAGCCGATCTTGCCGCATCTGCTTCGTTACAGGGCACTTGCGGTGGAAGGACCACAGCTGC
>CAYZDV010000160.1:0-3810 GCA_964477275.1 uncultured Eubacteriales bacterium | reverse complement strand
TTCCTGTCATTCCGGGCTTGACCCGGAATCCAGAATAATAAATCCTGGATTCCTGCTTCCGCAGGAATGACAAAAAGAGGACTTTGACGCAGTCCTTCTACTGAACGGGGATTTTCATTTTATCCTGCCCCGGGTATGCTATAATAACCAGTTTTCGAAGATCCAAAAGAAAAGGAACTCAAAATGCCAGTTATTGAAGTCAAAGAACGAAAGCTTGAAATCAACGAGGAAGGATTTCTGGTCCATCCAGAGGAATGGGACAGAGATGTGGCCGAGTTCCTGGCTCAGAAGGAGGAGAGAATCGAGGCCCTGACTGATGACCACTGGGTCGTTATCGATTACATCCGGAATTATTATCTGGAGAAGAACCTGGCTCCAATGGTGCGAAAACTCTGTCAGACGTCCGGTTTCCAGCTGAGATACATCTACGAGCTCTTCCCCTCAGGTCCTGCCAAAGGGGCCTGCAAGGTCGCGGGCCTGCCAAAACCGGATGGCTGCGTCTAAGGAGGGTGCAGGCTCCATGCTCCTTCTGAGAATTGGAGTTCTCCTTTCCTTCTGTTTTGCTCTTGTTTCTCTCGCCATTCTCATATTCAAAACAGGATCATTTGGAAAAAAAACCCAATTCTCTGAACCCGGGGGCAGCGGAGGGAAAGGAGTTCTCTACGCTCTGGGGCAGGGGATGCTGCCCTGGGAAAAAGAGAGCGCGGCCAGGCATCTGCCGACTTACCTAACAGGAATCGGCTATCATCTCGGAATCTTCTCAGCTCTCATCTCTCTTTTCCTCCATGTTTTTTCTGCCAGAATTCCGGGCTCTTTGACTTATTTTTTTCGCTTCATGGCTGTGCTCGGCTTTCTCTGCGGCCTGGCACTCCTGGCCAAAAGGGTTGTTTTACCCGTCATGAGAAAAATCAGCTGTCCGGACGACTTTGCTGCCAACATCGTCGTCACCCTTTTTCTGGCCTTTTCTTTCCTGCATACTTTTGATGAGCGCCTTGCCCCTTTCTTGTTTCTTATTTCGATTCTGCTGTTTCTTTACGCGCCGACTGGAAAAATCCGGCACTGCTTTTTCTTTTTTTACTCCAGGATTCTTTTCGGCTTTTATTACGGAAGACGGGGTGTTTTCCCTCCCTCATTCCACAGGGATTGAACCATGGAAGAAAGCGCTGACAGCCTGAACCCGTCAGAGGAGAGAATCAGCCAGCTCGCCGCCGAAGACTTTGAGAACGCTCTCCGCGTTTTTCGGCAGAAAATCAGCCAGGAGTACGCCGCCTACCTGAACTCCTGTGTCCACTGCGGCCTCTGTGCGGATTCCTGCCATTATTATCTCACCCATAAGGATGTTCAGTCGCTGCCGGCCTACAAGTTGAACCTGGTCAACAAGGTTTTCAAGCGATATTTCACCCTGGTGGGGAGAAAAATTCCCGGCTGGACAGGCGCAGAGAAGCTCGGCCAGAAGATGGTCAGAGAGTGGCTGGACACGCTCTTTGGCAGATGCACGCTCTGCGGCCGTTGCTCCCTGAACTGTTCGGTGGGCATCAACATCCACCACCTCGTTCGAGCTGGCCGGAGCGCTCTGGCCTCTATCGGCCTGGTTCCTTCAGGCCTTCAGTCGACGGTGGACACGGCGCTCAAGAAAGGCAACAACATGGGCATCGCCAGAGAGGACTGGGTGGAGACCGTGCGCTGGCTGGAAGAGGAACTTCAGGCTGAAGTCAACGACAGAGAAGCCAGGCTTCCCGTGGATGAGAAAGGCGCGCGGCTGTTCTACACGGTCAACCCTCGCGAGCCGATGTTTTTTCCCCTGTCCATGGTGGCAGCGGGGAAAATATTCTATGCTGCGGGAGAGAGCTGGACTTTCTCCAGCGAGAATTACGATGTGACCAACTATGGCCTCTACAGCGGTGACGATGAGGCAGCCGCCATCATGTCCGGCAGGCTTGTGGAGTCGATGGAAAGACTGGGTTCAAGAACCCTGGTCCTGGCTGAATGCGGTCACGGCTACAATTCCAACCGCTGGGAAGCTCCGGAATGGATGAGGAGGAAACCCGGCTTTGAAGTGCGAAGCATTCTCGAGGTGGTTGCCGATTATATTCGCGCCGGCCTCATCCAGCTCGATCCTTCCCTCAACCCCGAGCCGGTCACCCTTCATGATCCCTGTAACCTGGTCCGGCTGGGAGGCATCGTCGATGAGCAGCGGTTTATCCTGCAGAAAGCCGCATCGCGCTTCATCGAAATGACTCCCAACCGGGAGAAAAATTTCTGCTGTGGCGGAGGCGGCGGCCAGCTGTCCATGACCCGGTTCAGCCAGAGACGCATCAGAGCGGGGGAGGTCAAAGCCGGACAGATCCAGAAGACCGGGGCCAGGATCGTCGTCGCACCCTGTCACAACTGCATCGACCAGTTGATGGAGCTCAACAAGGCTTACAACCTGGGGATAAAGGTTATGACCATCTGCGAGTTTGCCGCCAATGCCCTGGTCCTCAAAAGATCCAGGGCAGGCTGAGTTCTTAGCACTTTGCCCTCGATTGAGCGATTTCCCGGACGGCGCTGATGGCGATTTCGATCTCGTCCTCGGTGTTGAAGGGGCCGATTCCAAACCTGACTGCGCCATGGATTTTGTCCGTTCCCAGATGTTCATGGACCAGAGGCGCGCAGTGGAGGCCGGTCCGGCAGGCGATGTTGTAATCCACATCCAGAATGGTCCCTGTATCCATCGCTTCCAGCCCGTCGAGATTGAAGAGGAAAATGCTGATGTGGTCCGTCAGGTCGTCCTGGCAGTATAACCTCACGCCATCGATTTCTCTGAGGCCGTCGCGGAGCATGGTGGTCAGCTTCATTTCGTGGCTGTGGATAGCCGTCAGACCTTTTTTCAGGATCCATTTCACTCCTGCATGAAGGCCAGCCACGCCCAGGATGTTCAGGGTTCCATATTCGAGCCGGTAAGGATATTCATCGAGGTGGGTGCGGACGGCCGAGCGCACTCCAGTTCCGCCTGCCCGGGTGTGCCGGATTTCAATTCCTTCCCGCACATACAGGCCTCCGATGCCGGTAGGACCCAGGAGGGATTTGTGGCCGGTGAAGGCGATCACATCCGCATTCATCGCTTCGATGTCGACCGGTATTTTTCCCGCCGACTGGGAAGCATCGATGGCCAGGGGAATCCCTCTCTTCCGGCAGAGCCTGCCGATTTCGGCGGTGGGCTGAATGGTCCCGATTGCATTGGAGGCATGATTGACGATAACCAACCTCGTGTTTTTCTTGAATTTTGCCGGGAAGTCATCAGGGTCGACAAACCCTTTCTCATCAAAGGGGATGTAATCGATTTCCACTCCCCTGTATTTGGAGAGGTGGTAGAGAGGTCTGAGCACAGAATTGTGTTCGATGGTGGTGGTGATGGCATGGTCGCCTTTGTCGAGCATTCCGTTGATGATGAGGTTGAGGGCATCGGTCGAATTGTAGGCAAAGCAAAGCCTGTCGGGGTCTTTGCCGTTGAAAAATTCGGTCAGCATTTTTCGCGTCTCTTCGACCAGCTCACCGGTTTCCATACAGAGGTCGTAACCGGAGCGTCCGGGATTGACGCCGAAATTCCGGTAGAAACGGTCCATGAAATCGTAGACTTCACCAGGTTTGGGGAAGGATGTCGCCCCATTATCCAGAAAAATGAATTTCCCCATGCGTTGCCTCCGCTTCATTCAATTTTTCAGACTCACGATCCATTGGCATGTGTTCAAATTTATATACCATTCCCGGCGAAAATCAAAGGATTTTTTCGGGATGATTTGCGGGAAAAGAACCGTTTTTGCTAAAGGG
>CAYZDV010000159.1:0-3848 GCA_964477275.1 uncultured Eubacteriales bacterium | reverse complement strand
GTTCCCTCCGGATTGATCACTTCACCCGTGTCCTGGGCGCAGACCACACGCTTCACCCGGATTTTCCCCGATGGGGCATCGACTCTGACCTCGGCCATGGTAGCCACGTATGTGCCCAGGTAATCCGTGCATGCAATTCCATAGCCCCGGCCGCTCGGGGCTTTCGAAAAGGAACGCCCGAACTTCTCCGCGGCCGCGAGGAGGACTCTCTGCATCCGCCTGTCCGTCAGATTCTTCAGCCGGAACTCCAGGGGATCCATTCCCGAGGCTTCGGCCATGAGGTCGATGTGAGATTCCATGGCGAACACGTTGGTGTTGCTGCCCGGCCCCCGCCATGCGCCCACACCGAAGGGATGCGCGCCGGCTCCGTCGCGGCCAGCCCAGCCTCCCCGGGAAAAGACGCGATGATGAGGGATGTTGTAGAACGGCTGAGAGCTCCGGCTGCCCGCATAGTAATTGTCGTATTCCCAGAAGACAATTTGATTGGAGCTGCTGAGACCGGATTGGATTTCGATGACGGCCGCAGGCCGGAAGGTATCGTAGAAGAACTCTTCTTTCCGTGTCCAGGCAACCTGAACCGGCCTGCCGCTCAGCTTCGCCAGCCGGGCAGCCTCGACGATCTGCTGGCCCTGGTTTTTTCCGCCGAAACCGCCGCCGACAAAGGGAGTGATGACCCGGACATTCTGGGCTGGCAGTCCCAGGACGCGGGAGACTTCTCCCTGGGCCCGAAAAGGCGCCTGGGTTGAAGCCCAGACCGTCGCCCGGTCTCCTTCGATTTTCACCAGTGCCGTATGGGTTTCTGAGGGGGCGTGGGCAACGTAATGATTGAAATAGGCGGCTTTAAAACGCTTCGCGGCAAGGGCTCTGCCCTCATCCAGGTTTCCCGCTTCTGCGACGATTTCGGCGCGCGGTGCGGTATCTTTCAGATGCTTGAAGATAGTCTCGTTATCCAGCCTGGAGTCGGAGGGCTCGAACTCGGCTTTGATGAGGCCGAGCGCTTTTTCCGCCAGGTCAGGGAGCCTGTGAAGAACGGCGACCATGTCTCCGTCCTGGATGATCTCAATTCCCTTCACTTGCTCTGCGGCGGAGGTGTCGACGCTCTTGAGCGATGCTCCATGGGCCGGCGGCCTCAGGATCCTGGCGTAAAGCATTCCGTCCAGGCGCATGTCGCCGGCGAACCTGGCCTCTCCGGTGACTTTGGCCCGTCCGTCCAGACGGTCTGCCGGGTTTCCGGAGATGGTATGCTGGGAGTAATGCTTGATGGGCGGTTTTTTCTCGAGATAGACGTCGATTTTTTTCCCTCGGGTCAGTTCGGCGTAAGTCACCTTCCTGTTCGGGCTGTTCAGGACGAAGATGATCCCGTCCCTCACGGCCAGGCTGTCCTGGAGGACGCCGAGCCGCTCTGCGGCCAGCTGGATAAGAACCGCCCGGGCTTCGGCTGCGGCCTGGCGAAGGGGAGGTCCGAAATATTTCGTGCTTCTCGAGCCGAAAGTGCCGGCGTCCCACGGACAAAGAGCTGTATCTCCCATGACCATATCCACAGCGCTCAGGGGAACATCGAGTTCCTCGGCCAGCATCTGGGCGAGCGAAGTGATGACCCCCTGCCCCATCTCGATCTTGCCGGTGAAGCAGGAAACCCGGCCGTCGGCTCCAATCAGGAGATAGGCGTTGAAATCCTCGGGGTATCCGGTGCCCCGCCTCGCCTCCTGGAGGAAAAGAGAATCTCCGACCGAGAAAAAGACAATGATTCCTCCTCCCATGAGTTTGAGGAATTCCCGGCGGTTGAGGCCGGCGGTGCCAGAGCTGTTTCCCGGGTCAAACAGGCTGTATTTATCGTCTTTCATGATGGACTCCCTGTCATCGTCCGGGCCGCGGTGTGGACGGCCAGGATGATGCGGTTGTAGCATCCACAGCGGCAGAGGGTTCCCTCCAGAGCATCGACGATATCTTTTTCGGAGGGCCTGGGGTTTTTCCGTAAGAAAGCATAGGCCTGGAGGATCAGCCCCGGCGTGCAGAACCCGCACTGAAGCGCATTATGCTTCAGGAAAGCTTCCTGCAGGGGATGGAGTTTTCCGTTTTTCTGCAGCCCTTCAATGGTGATGACCTCCTTTCCTTCCGCATTCCGGATGGGATACTGACAGGAAAGGACCGCCTCGTTATTGACGAGCACGGTGCAGGCTCCGCAGAATCCCTCTCCGCAGCTGTATTTTGTGCCGGTGTGTTCAAGGTCAGAGCGCAAAATCCACAACAGCATGCGCTCCGGGGATGACGTCAGGCGGACATCTCTCCCGTTCAGCCTAAAGCGGATTGTTTTTTCCATCTGCTCTCCTCATATGAGCGGGATTGAAAAACATTGCTCAAAAATTAACAGAGGCCGATTCCCATGTCAACCGGTTGGCTTGAAATAAAGTGCCATACTTCTTACAATAGCAAGAAGAGAAATTCCGTAAGGAGGCCAGCATGAGAAGGCGTTTTCTCATTATGCTGTTTTCGGGCTCATTTCTTTTTTTCAGCTTGACTCTTCTCTCGCAGGAACAAAGCGAGCTTTCCGTGCCTGACATCGTGAAAAAAAACATCGAGTCAGCCGGCGGAATGGAAAACCTGTCCCTGATAAAGAACTATTCCTTCCGTCTCGGTCCAACAGTCGTCTACATGTCCGATGACGGGTTGATGAAGATCAGAAAAGGCAAGGAGCCGGTCATCACCGAGGTCATCACAGTTGAAGGAGACAGCGTCAGAAAAAATTGTTTCAACAGAATCAGTGAGCTTTCAGGGATTGAGAAATCCATCAATCAGTCTCTGGCCAGATTGAGGTGCGGCCTGTTTACTCTCAAGAATTTCAAAGACATGATGCGCTTTGAAGGACTGAAAAGCTTCGGGGCAAAAAAGCATTACTTGCTCTCAGCCGATGTGGGCGAGCTCAGGGTCGAGTTCTACCTCGATTCGGACGAGTTCTTGCTGAGAAGGCTGGTGTTCAAAGGTTTTGACCCTGCACAGGGCAAATACGAGGCCAATCATGACTTTGGCCCTTACGAGCGGGTTGATGGGGTAAAAATGCCCTTTTCGTGGTTTGCTTCTCAAGTCGGAACCCGGGGACAGACTTTTGAGGTGGTGGATGTTCAGACCAATCAGCCGCTGGATAAAGACTTCTTCAGAAGGCTCGATGTGGAGGTCGGTGAAGTGACGGTCGGCCGGGGCGAAATGGCCGGAAACATCGTCGAATCCAGGTTTCAAAGGGGCATGCTGGTCATCGCCACAAACTGGACCGATGAATGCCTGCGGAGCGCTGGTTTTACACCCAATGATAAGCTCATTCTCGGTCTCAGCGACCAGACGATCGAAATCGATCTCTATGAGGTCCTGCCGCCGAGGCAGCAGATCGGCCCTGGTTCAAAGTTCATGGCTCCCAACCCTGAAAGCGAGAATTATCTCATCTATCTTATCTCTCCGGAATTCGAGCAGCTTGTGGAGAAAATAGAGCCTCTTTTGCCCATCCAGGTGAAGAGAAAAACGGAAAAATAAGGAGGAAAACATGTCTGACTTCAGCCGTCGCAATTTTTTGGCGACCCTTACCTCCGGCCTTCTTGGTCTTGGCCTGGTAAAAAAGGTCGAATCAACAGTAGGCCAGAAGGAGCCTGCTCAAGGCTCTTCTTCTCCAAGGATTATAAAATACAATCCTCTGGGAAACACGGGAATAAAAGTTTCTGATGTGAGCTGCGGCGCGATATCGTTCTTCGAGCCGAACGTGATGAGATACGCCTATGAATTAGGAGTGACCTATTTCGATACGGCGGAAAGTTACCTGAACACCAGAAGCGAGACGCTCATCGGTCAGGCTCTCAAGGATG
>CAYZDV010000158.1:0-3854 GCA_964477275.1 uncultured Eubacteriales bacterium | reverse complement strand
GGCAGCGCGCCTGTCGCTCCCGGAACGTTCCAGGACAAGAAAGTGCTGGCTTTCTGCGGCATCGCCCGGCCCGAGAGGTTCCTCTCCCTCCTCGAAAAGGAGGGCATCCGGCCGGAGGTTTTCCTGAAGTATCCTGACCATTATTCCTATCCTTCCTCCTCGCTGCGCAAAATTTCGAAAAAATGCCGGGATTGTGGAGCCGAGGCTGCCCTGACCACAGAAAAAGATGCTCTCAAGGTGACTCCCGGCCTGGACGGCGTTCCTGTTTATTTTCTGAGGATAGGGCTTGAACTGGATGAAAAATTTGACTCCCGCGTTTCAGACATTCTCGGCATGAGTCGATGAGCGGTCAACATGGCTCGTTTCAGTGACACAGCGGAATTCCTGGCCTTCAAGGCTCTCCAGGCCCTCCTGGCGTTTGTCCCTCGAAGCCTCTGCCTCCGGACCGGACGGGTGCTGGGCCTTTTCTTTTTTTATCTCGACCGCAAGCACCGCTTGACCGCCCTCGACAACCTGCAGACCGCTTTCGGCAAGGAGAAGCCCTCCCCGGAGCTGCGAACGATCGCCAGGAAATCGTTCATGCATTTCGGCATGCTCCTGATGGACCTCGTCAAGTTCCCTTCCCTCGACCAGAAAAGGAAGGAAGCGCTTCTCCAGGTCGAGGGGGAAGAGCATCTGGACAGTGCTCTCAGGAAAAATAAGGGCGTTCTCCTGTTCACCGCCCATTTCGGAAACTGGGAAATGGGGCCCTCTTTTGTCTCGAGGAAGGGAACGCTCAACGTCATCGCCAGGCCGCTGGATAACAGGCTTCTGGAAAAAGAGCTGAGCCGGCTGAGGGCGAAGCAGGGTGCCCGGGTCATCCCCAAACACCAGGCCGCCAAACAGATTCTCCACTCTCTCCGCAGGAAGGAAATGGTGGCCTTCCTTATCGACCAGAACGTCCAGAGGCATCAGGCTGTTTTTGTGGATTTTTTCGGAAAAAGGGCGGCCACAACGCCGAGCCTGGCCGCCTTCCACATCAAAAGCGGAGCTCCCCTCGTCCCCATCTTCTGCTTCCCGGCTCCTTCCCGGAGGATTGCCATCCGGATTCTGGAGCCTCTGGAGATTCCGCTGGCCGGAGATTACTTTCAGCAAGTGTTGAAAATTACCCGGGTCTGCACTAAGATGATAGAAGACCGGGTCAGGGAAAACCCCGAGTTCTGGCTCTGGTTCCACAAACGATGGAAGACAAGACCGGAAAACGAAAATCATGACCGGGGGACCGGTGAGTCCATATTCTGAAAACTGGAGGGTAAGATGAAAATATTCCTTTCTTTCATTCTCCTCGGAGGGCTTATTGTTTTTTCCATGGCCTCTCTGCCCGCATTTAGAGAGGAGAACGTGGAGAAAATATTCAACGCCCTGAAATGGTACGGCCATGCCTCTTTTGCCATCGAAGCAGACAAGGTCATCTTTATCGATCCCTGGAAAATTCCGGATTCAGCTCCCAAAGCCGACCTGATCCTGGTCACCCATTCCCATTCTGACCATTTTTCCCCGGCTGACATCGACCGCCTCCGGAAAGAAGAGACGACCGTCATCTGCACCCCGGACTGTGTCTCCCGGCTCTCCGGCAACGTGAAAGCCATGAAGCCCGGCCAGGAACTCGAAGCCCATGGAGTGAGAGTCAAGGCCGTCCCTGCTTACACTCCCGACAAACCCTTCCATCCCAAAGCCAACAACTGGGTGGGGTATGTCCTCACCGTCGATGGAGTCTCCATCTACCATGCAGGGGATACGGATTTCATCCCGGAGATGAAAGAGCTGGGACGGGTGCACATCGCCCTCCTTCCCGTGGGAGGACAGTACACCATGAATGCGGAGGAGGCGGCCAGGGCAGCCGGCATCATCAAGGCCGATGTGTCTGTCCCCATGCATTATGGAGCAGGAGTGATCGGCAGCGTTCGGGATGCAGAGAAGTTCAAGGAGCTGGTCAAAGGAGAGGTCAGGATTCTGAAGGAAGTGGGGAAATGAGACTCAACGACCGGCCGCCGGATGCGCTCAGACCGGTCAGGATCAAGCCCGATTATCTGGATTTTGCCGAAGGCTCGGCCTACATGGAGATCGGAAAGACAAGGATTGTCGCTGCAGCCTCGATCGAAGAGAAAGTCCCGGCTTTTCTCAAAAACAGCGGCTCGGGCTGGATCACGGCCGAATACTCCATGCTTCCCCGCTCCACAGAGAAAAGAAACATCCGGGAAAGGATGGGGGCCCGAATCTCCGGTAGAAACCAGGAAATCCAGCGCCTCATCGGCCGCGCCCTCCGCTCCGTCACCGAGCTCACGGTTCTGGGCGAAAGGACGATCACCATCGACTGCGACGTCATCCAGGCCGACGGCGGAACGCGGACAGCCTCGATCACCGCTGGCTGCGTGGCTCTTGCCCTGGCACTCAAGAAAATGATGGATGAGGGGATGATCGACCAGATGCCCCTCAGGCATCTGGTCAGCGGAGTCAGCGTGGGAATAGTGGAGGGACAGGCCCTCCTCGACCTCGATTACAGCGAGGACTCCATGGCCGCACTCGACATGAATGTCGTCGAAACAGAAAAGGAACAGCTCATCGAAGTCCAGGCCTCTGCGGAACGAGAGCCATTCTCGAGGAAGGAATTGAGCGGGCTGCTCGGCCTGGCCAGGAAGGGGATAAAGGAACTCATCCTGCTCCAGAAGGAAGTTCTCAAGAAAAAGAGCCTTCTCTTCATGGCCTACGGATAAGAAAGGAAGGGGAGAATGGAGCGTATCCTGGTGAGCGGCGGAGCCGGTTTCCTGGGCAGCCATCTCTGCGATGCCCTCCTGAAAAAAGGGAACGACGTGGTCTGTGTCGATAATTTCTTCTCCGGCTCCAAGGACAACATCCGCCACCTGTCCGACAACCCGTATTTCGAGCTCATCCGTCATGACCTCATCCATCCTCTGTTTGTGGAAGTGGATAAAATCTACCACCTGGCCTGCCCGGCCTCGCCCATCCATTATCAGCGAAATCCCATCAAAACCGTCAAGACCAGCGTCATGGGCACCATCAACATGCTGGGCCTGGCCAAGAGGGTCAAGGCCAGGATTCTCTTAGCCTCGTCCTCTGAAGTCTACGGAAGCCCCGAAGTCCACCCCCAGCACGAAGGCTACTGGGGACACGTCAACCCCGTCGGCCCCCGGAGCTGTTATGATGAGGGAAAGAGAGTGGCCGAGACGCTCGCGATGGATTACCACCGCCAGAACAGGGTTGAGGTCCGCATCGCCCGCATCTTCAACACCTACGGCCCGCGGATGGCGGCGAGCGACGGACGCGCGGTCAGCAGCTTCATCGCCCAGGCCCTCCGGGGCGAAGACCTGACTGTCCACGGCAACGGCAGCCAGACCCGCTCCTTCTGCTATGTCACAGACCTCATCGGCGCTCTCCTCCGCCTGATGGAAACCGAACACCTGACCGGGCCGGTCAACCTGGGAAACCCGGAAGAATGGGCCATTCTCGACCTGGCCGAAAAAATCATCCGGCTCACCGGAAGCAAATCCAGGATCATCTTCAAACCCCTGCCCGCCGATGACCCCAGCCGGAGATGCCCTGACATCACACTGGCCAGGAAGGAGCTGGGCTGGCGTCCCGGCACCGGGCTGGAGGAAGGGCTCCGGAAAACCATCGCCTACTTCAGGAAAATCATCAGGCCTTAAAAGGGAAGCCCATTTGTGCTCCAGGCCTGCCCGCTGCCTTTCTCCTTCAGAGAAAAAGGAAGCATTTCTTTTTCAGTCTTTTGTCCTTGCGGATTTGGAAATGCTGACAAAGTCAAAAAGGTATTTGAAAAAAAAACGCAAGTCATTATA
>CAYZDV010000157.1:0-3926 GCA_964477275.1 uncultured Eubacteriales bacterium | reverse complement strand
CCGCCCAACGTGACCGGCTCCCTGCACATGGGACATGCCCTCTGCTTCACCCTGCCCGACATCATCACCCGCTGGAAGAGGATGCAGGGATACAACACCCTCTGGCTTCCCGGCACTGACCACGCCAGCATCGCTGTCCACAACGTGATCGAGCAGAGCCTCAAGAAAAAAGGACTGACGAGGGAGAAGGTCGGCCGGGATGAATTCCTCAAAATCGCCTGGGATTGGAAAAACAACTTCGGCGGCGTCATCACCGGCCAGTTGAAGAAGCTCGGTGCATCGCTGGACTGGACAAGAGAACGGTTTACCATGGACGAGGGCTTCTCGCTGGCTGTCCGGCGTGTGTTTGTCAGCCTCCACCGCGAAGGCCTCATCTACCGGGATTATTACCTGGTCAACCGCTGTCCCCGGTGCGGGACCGTTCTCTCCGACATCGAGATCGAGCACAGGGAGAAGCAGGCCAAACTCTACTCCATCAAATATCCGCTTCTCGACGGGAAGGGAGCGGTGATCGTGGCCACCACCCGTCCCGAGACCATGCTGGGAGACGCCGCGGTCGCCGTTCATCCCGACGACGAACGGTACAGAGGGATTCAGGGCAAAAAGGTCCTCCTTCCCCTGGTCGGCAGGGAGATTCCGGTCGTCGCCGACCAGAGGGTGGAGAGGGATTTCGGCACAGGAGCGGTGAAGGTCACTCCCGCCCATGACCCGGTCGATTTCGAGCTGGGCAAGCGCCACAACCTGGAGCAGGTGATCGTGATCGACGGCTCGGGGAAGATGACCGGGGCCGCGGGCGAGAAGTTCAAGGGTCTGGACAGGTTCGAGTGCCGGGAAAAGGTCCTGGACGAGCTAAAAAAGCTGGGCCTTCTCATAAAGACAGAGGACTACCGGCATGCCGTCGGTCACTGCTACCGATGTCAGACCGTCATCGAACCCTACCTCTCCTGGCAGTGGTTTGTCCGGGTCGGGCCTCTGGCGAGGGAGGCCATCCGGGTGGTCGAGGAGGGCCGGGTGGAGTTTGTCCCGGCCAACTGGGCCAGAACCTACTTCGAGTGGATGCACAACATCCATGACTGGTGCATTTCCCGCCAGTTGTGGTGGGGGCACCGCATTCCCGCCTGGCACTGCGGGGAGTGCGGCGGGATCATGGTCGCCGAGGAGCCGCCGGCCCGCTGCGAGAAATGCGGGGGCGCGCTCACGCAGGATGAGGATGTCCTCGACACCTGGTTCAGCTCCGCACTCTGGCCGTTTGTGACCATGGGCTGGCCTGAAGAGACCGGGGACCTGACGCACTTTTACCCCACCGACCTGATGTCCACCGGGTTTGACATCATCTTCTTCTGGGTGGCCCGGATGATCATGATGGGCCTCAAGTTCGCCGGGGACATTCCCTTCCGCCAGGTCTACATCAACGGCCTGGTCCGGGATTTCGAGCGGCGGAAGATGAGCAAATCCGAGGGCAACATCATCGACCCGCTGGAGATGATTGAGAAATACGGCGCAGACGCGCTCCGCTTCACCATGGCTGCCCTGGCCGTCCCGGGCATGGACATTTCCCTTTCCGAGGAGCGGATGGCCGGCTACCGGGCCTTTGCCAACAAAATCTGGAATGCGTCCCGGTTTGTCCTGATGAGCCTCAGCGGTGAGGAGCTCCGGGTCAAAGAGGAAGAGCTGACTCTGGCCGACAGGTGGATCCGGAGCCGGATGGCCGACGTCATCTCCAGCCTGAACGCGGCCTTAAAGGAGTTCAAGTTCTCCAAAGCCGCTGACCGCATCTATCATTTCACATGGCACGAGTTCTGCGACTGGTACATCGAGCTGGTCAAGCCTGCCCTGCGCGAAGGAAACAGGACCTCGGAAGCGGTTCTGGTGGAGGTCCTGGACCAGATTCTCCGGCTTCTCCACCCCTTCATGCCCTTCATCACCGAAGAAATCTGGCAGCATCTTCCGGTTCCAGGAAAGTCGCTGACAGAGGCTTCTTTTCCCCGGGCAAACAGGGCTCTCAAGGACCTTACCGCAGAAAAGGAGATGGCCTTTCTGCAGGAGGTCATCGGCGCTGTCCGGACCATCCGGGCAGAAAACAGGATTCCTCCCCGGGAGAAAATCGACCTCCGGGTGAGGCGTCCCGGGAAAAAAACAGAAGAGTCGCTGCTCAGAAATAGAGATTACATCCAGACCCTGGCCGGCATCCGTCAGGTCGAGGTCCAGGACCGGTTTCCGCAGAAAAGGGGCCTTCTCAAGGGTGTGGCGGGCTCTCTGGAGATCGCCATCCCCGTCGAGGAGGGGGCCTTTGACCCGGGACAGGAGAAGCAGAGGCTGGAGAGAGAGCTCTCCCGGATCAGGCTGGACATGGAGAGAATCGAAGCCCGGCTTCAAAAAGCGGATTTCCTCAACCGCGCTCCCCGGGAAGTCATCCAGGAAACCCGGCAAAGGCTCCAGGCGCTCGAGGCCAGGAGGGCGAAGATTGAAGACAGCCTCAGCCACATCCTCTCTTTGCTGAAGGAATAAGACGGGAAAGAAAGGTCTGCAGCCATGGTCATCGGGGGGAACATGATTCGCATCAGAAGCTGCGCCTCCACCAATGACCTGGCCAGAGAGCTGGCCCTCGCCGGAGAAGCGGAAGGAACGGTCGTCGTCGCCGAAGAGCAGACGGCGGGCAAAGGGACAAAGGGCAGAACCTGGTTTTCACCCAGGGGAAAAGGCCTCTACCTCTCGGTTATTCTCTATCCTTCCCGGCCCGATGTCTCGCTCCTTCCTCTGGTCGCCGGGCTGGCCGCCCGGGAGGCCATCTTTGCCTCATTCCGCATCCGCGTCGGCCTGAAATGGCCCAACGACCTCCTCTGGGAGGGGAAAAAGCTGGCCGGGATTCTCTGTGAGAGCAGCTTCAAGGGCAACCGCATGACCCATGCCGTGCTGGGCATCGGCCTGAACGTGAGCCATGAGCAGGAGGATTTTCCGCCGGAGCTCCGCGCTCAGGCGATTTCGCTCAAAAAAATCACTGCCGTGGAGGTGGACAGCGAGGCGCTCCTCGAGAGCCTTTGTCCGGCCCTGGACCGCTGGTACGGCCGGTTCCTCGAGGGCAGGAGCGGGGACATCATCCGGGCGTTCGAAGAGGGGTCGGTGCTGTGCCCCGGAAAAAAGGTGACGCTTTTAGTCAACGGAGAGGAGGTGCGCGGCACATACCGCGGACTCGACAGCCGGGGAGGGCTGGAGCTTGAGGTCGGCGGCCGGAGAAAAACCTTTTTTTCTGCAGAGATAACGAGTATAAAAGAATGAGAGAGGAGGAGTGAAATGCTCTTGGCCATAGATATCGGAAACACCAACATCGCCCTCGGGCTGTTCAGGGAAAAAAAGCTCGTCCACTGCTGGAGAATCCGGACCGACAGGGAGAAAACCTCCGATGAATACAGCCTGACCCTGCTGAACCTGTTCTCCCTCGCCGGGCCCGGTAAATCCGAGGTGAAATCCGTGATCATCTCCAGCGTGGTCCCTCCCCTCACGCCCATTTTTCAGGATTTGAGCCGGAGTGTGTTCCGGGTCAAGGCGGCCGTGGTGGGGCCGGGCCTGAAAACAGGAATGTCCATCCTCTATGAGAACCCGCTCGAGGTCGGGGCCGACAGGGTGGTGGGAGCGATTGCCGCCTATGAAAAGTACGGCGGGCCCTGCATCGTGGTCGATTTCGGGACCGCCACCACCTTTGACGCCGTCTCTGCCGGCGGAGAATACCTGGGCGGCGCGATTGCTCCGGGAATCCAGATCTCGGCCGAGGCCCTGTATCTCAAGACCGCCAAACTGCCCCGGATTGAAATCAGAAAGCCCGGTAAAGCGGTCGGCCGCACAACCGTGGCCAGCATGCAGTCAGGACTCTATTTCGGTTATATCGGGCTTGTCTCCAGGATCATCGAGGAGTTCCGGAGGGAACTCGG
>CAYZDV010000156.1:0-3929 GCA_964477275.1 uncultured Eubacteriales bacterium | reverse complement strand
AGCCTCAAAGCGATATCCTTAACCCTTTCTCCGTCGAGATAGACGCCTCCCTGACGGATGATTCTCTTGGCTTCGCCCCGGGAAGGAAGGATGTTTTCCTCGACCAGAAGGTCGACGAGCGATACGGTCGCGCTTTTCACCGCGATCTCTTTGAGTTCCGAAGGAGCTTCCCTGTGCCTGAAAACCCTATCGAATTCCTCCGCTGCTTTCTTTGCTTTCCGGCTGCCCCAGAAATCGGAGACGATGGATTGGGCCAGTTGCGATTTGAGGTCTCTGGGGTTGATCTTCTCCTCCCGGACCTCCCTTTCCCATCTGTCAATCTGGGAGAGGGGAATGTTGGTGAGAAGCCTGTAGTACCGCCACATCAAGGAGTCGGAGATGGACATGATCTTCCCGAAAATTTCAGCCGGTGGCTCGGTAATCCCCGCATAGTTGTTCAGAGACTTGCTCATCTTCTCTGTGCCATCCAGGCCTTCCAGGAGGGGCATGGTCATGATCACCTGTGGCTCCTGCTGGAATTCCCGCTGGATTTCGCGGCCGACGAGCAAGTTGAATTTCTGGTCCGTTCCGCCCAGCTCGACATCCGCCTCCAGGGCGACCGAGTCGTAGGCCTGCATCAGAGGGTAGAGAATTTCATGGGTGGAGATGGGAAGGCCTTTCTTCAATCGAGCAGCGAAGTCATCCCTTTCCAGGATCCGGGCTACCGTGTACCTGGAGGTGAGGTGGATGATATCGAAGCTGGTCAGCTTTCCCAGCCAGCGGGAATTGAAGTCGATAATGGTTTTATGGGGGTCGAGGATCTTGAAAATCTGGGCCTTGTAGGTCTCGGCATTCCTGTTGATTTCTTCCCGTGTCATCGGAGGGCGGGTGGAGGAACGTCCCGATGGATCGCCGATGAGCCCGGTGAAATCTCCGATGAGAAAGACCACAGCATGCCCCATTTCCTGGAAGTGTTTCATCTTGCGCAGCAGGACAGTGTGACCCAGGTGAATATCCGGAGCAGTGGGGTCAAACCCGGCCTTGACTTTCAAGGGCCTCTTTTCCTCGAGTGATCGGGCCAGCTTGGCCTTGAGCTCGCTTTCTTGGATAATCTCCACGCAGCCCCTTTTCAGGTAATGGAACTGTTCTTCGACAGCGTTCATCGTCTTTTCCCTCTGCCGAAGGTTTTCGCCATTGTCTTTGCTGCTCTCATCTCTCCTGGAGAATGAAAACGCGGCGCCCCCTCACTTCCAGCTTTCCCTCGAAATAGAGCCTGACCGCTTCAGGATAGATTTTGTGCTCCTCCTTCAGGATCCTCTCACTCAGGGTTTCCTCGGTATCGTCCTGGAGGACAGGAACAACGGCCTGGAGGATAATCGGGCCCATGTCCACCTCCGGCGTGACAAAATGGACGGTAGCTCCCGAATACCTCACTCCCCACTCGAGCGCTTTTTTCTGAACGTGGAGACCGGGGAAAGCCGGAAGCAGGGCCGGATGGATGTTCATCATTCGGTTCTTGAACTCCTGGCAGAAGGGAATGGTGAGGATTCTCATGTAACCGGCCAGACAGATCAGGTCGATGTCCCTTTTTGTCATTTCTTCGATGACCACCCGGTCATAATCTTCGCGGCTGGAATACGCTTTGGGGTCAAGGAAGAGAGTCGGAAGGTTTCTCTCCCGGGCGATGCGCAGTCCCGGCGCATCCTCTTTGTTGGTGAAGACGAGGCCGGTCTCGGCGTTGATCCGGCCGGCCAGAATGGCCTCGTGGATGGCCACGAAGTTGGACCCCCGTCCGGAGATAAAAACGGCAATCTTTCCTTTTTTCCTGGGGCTTCGGAAAACCTCCTCGGTCATTGCTCTGTCCTTTGCTCAGGATTCGCACTCAGACGCTAATCCTATTTTATTGAAAACTTCGTCAAAATCAACGAAAGCTTTTTTGCCCGGGCTCATCCCTTACTGTGAGGGAATCCGGAAGACCTGAGGAATGGCTTCTTTCCAGGCTTTGAAGGCGTCCTCGACAGGAATATCGATGAGTTTTCGGCCCTGATGATGGATGACCATCATCTGGTCCCCGGTCTGGCCCAGGACCGAAGCTCTGACCGTTCTTTTCTCGGCCAGATTCAGGACTTTGGCAAGGTTCTCTTTCCTGATGCTGAGAACAATCCGGGACTGGCTCTCTCCGAAGAGAAGAGCATCGGGGCGGATCTCATCCTGGAGGTCCATTCTGAAACCGATCTTTTCCCGGCTGAGGAAGGAACATTCGGCAAGACACACAGCCAGCCCTCCTTCCGAGATGTCATGAGCGGATTCCACCCATCCTTCAGAGATGACTTTCAGGCAGAACTCCTGCACTCCCTTCTCTTCCTTGAGGTCGATCCGGGGAGGGACGCCTTTTTCCATGTTCAGGATACTCCTGAGGTATTCGGAAGCCCCTAACTCCTCCCTGTTCTCTCCGAGAAGGACGATCGCCTCTCCTTCCCGTTTGAATCCCGGACTGACGGCTCTGGTCACATCGTCCACCATCCCCACGATTCCCAGGACAGGAGTGGGATAAATGGAGATGCCGTCTGTCTCGTTGTAGAAACTGACGTTTCCTCCGGTGACAGGGATGTCGAAGACACGGCAGGCTTCCGCGATGCCTTCCAGTGCCCTCTCAAACTGCCACATGATTTCCGGCTTTTCCGGGTTGCCAAAGTTGAGGCAGTTGGTGACCCCGACCGGCTTTGCTCCTACGCAGGCAAGGTTCCGGCAGGCTTCGGCCACGGCGATTTTCCCACCGGCGAGGGGGTTGAGGTAGCAGTAGAGGGAATTTCCGTCGAGAGTGATGGCCAGGCCTTTGCGGCTGTTCTTGATTCTCAAGAGAGCTGCGTCGGCACCGGGAAGAAAAACCGTATTGACCTGCACCATGTGGTCGAACTGACGGTAGACCCATTCTTTCTCGGCCACTGTGGGAGAAGAGAGGAGCCGGAGAAATGTCCGGTTGAAATCTTCGGGCATGGGGATGGGTCCCAGCCGGGTGGCGGATTGGAAGTCAGAAGGAACCCGGCTTGGCCTCTCATAGACGGGGCAAAGGTTGATGATGGCCTCTACCGGGATGTCAACGACAACCTCACCGTGAGAGCGGACGTTGAGCCGTCCCCCTTCGGTAACCCTGCCGATGATGACGGCATCGAGGTCCCACTTGGAAAAAATATCCTGCACCTCTTGGACCTTGTCTTTCTTGGCCACGATGAGCATTCTCTCCTGGGACTCGGAAAGCATTATCTCGTAGGGTGTCATGCCTTCTTCCCGCTGGGGCACCAGGTCGAGGTTGATCTCGATGCCCGAGCCGGATTTGGCGGCCATTTCCGTGGTGGAGCAGGTCAGACCGGCGGCACCCATATCCTGGATGCCCACGATCAGATCCTGGGTCATGACTTCCAGACAGGCCTCGAGGAGGAGCTTTTCCATGAAAGGGTCTCCGACCTGGACGTTGGGCCTTTTGTGCTCCAGGTCTTCTCCGAACTCGGCTGAAGCCATCGTGGCTCCGTGGATGCCGTCCCGGCCGGTTTTGGCTCCCGCATAGAGGACCGGATTTCCCCTTCCCTCTGCCTTGGCATAGAAAATCTTATCTTTTTCGGCGATTCCCAGGCAGAAGACGTTGACCAGCGGGTTGAGGGAATAACAGTGGTTGAAGCTGATGTCCCCTCCTACCGTGGGCACTCCGATCGAGTTTCCGTAACCGGATATCCCGGAGACCACGCCCTCCATGATGGCCTTGGTCCTGGGGTTATCCGGAGGACCGAACCGGAGAGCGTCCAGGAGGCAGATGGGCCGGGCGCCCATGGTGAAGATGTCGCGGAGGATGCCGCCCACTCCCGTAGCCGCGCCCTGGTAGGGCTCGATGAAAGAGGGGTGATTGTGAGACTCGATCTTGAACACAGCAGCCAGGCCGTCCCCGATGTCGATGA
>CAYZDV010000155.1:0-3958 GCA_964477275.1 uncultured Eubacteriales bacterium | reverse complement strand
GGGCTGATTATGAGCTGGCCCAGAGCAACTATAAACGTGAAAAGAGACTGTTCGAGCGAGGAGTCGGAGCCCAGAAAAACCTGCTGACCGCTGAAGCTGAACTCAAGGTTGCTGAAGTGAACCTGAATGCGGCTGAAAAGAAATTGCATGTACTGGGTTTCACTGAAGAGCATGTTAAGGAGATCACCGAAACTCATCAGATTAGCCCGGTCATCACCCTTCAGGCGCCAATCGGAGGTAAAGTCATCGAGAGCAAGGTGATTCTGGGCGCTATGGTTGACCAGGCTTCAGAACTTATGACCATTATGGACCCCACCATCCTCTGGGTAGAGGCAGAAATATTCGAAAGGGATATTGCCAGGATCAAACCTGGACAGAAAGTCATGATTTCGGTCCCTGCTTACCCTGGAGAGTCTTTCTCAGGAAAAACGAGCTATATCGGGGATACTCTCAAAAAGGAAACGAGAACCATTACCGTACGCACTGAAGTCGAGAACAGAACCTTCAAGCTCAAACCTGGCATGTTTGCCAGGATGGAAATTTATCTCAACGACCGGACCCAGGCTCTCGTCCTTCCTGAAAAAGCGGTTCTCGAGGACTTCGACCAGAAAATAGTTTTCGTTAAAAGTGAAGATACTTTCACCCCAAGGATAGTCCAGACAGGCATCCGGGAAGGCGGCTACCTGGAAATTGTCAGCGGGTTGGAAGAAAACGAGGAAGTTGTCGTTGAGGGCAGTTATCTTCTCAAATCCAAGCTCTACGATGAAATCCTGAAAAAAACCGGTTTCCATTAATTCCGCGCTCGATGGGTTTACGATGATTGGAAAAATAATTGATTACGCTTTATCCCATAAGATCCTGACCATTTTCCTGATTGTGCTCCTGGCCATCTGGGGAGTCATTGTCTACAACATGATGCCCAAGGACATCTATCCTGACCTTAACGCTCCCCTGGTCAATATCATCACCGAGAATCCCGGCATGGCCTCTGAAGATGTAGAAAGATTGATCTCTTTTCCCCTGGAAAGCCTTCTCTCTGGAGCACCTCTGGTAACCCGGGTCAGGTCAGAATCCACTACTGGAAGTTCTGTGGTCACCGCAGAATTTGACTGGGGGACCGATATTTACCAGGCCCGCCAGATCGTTTCCAGCAAGCTGGAACTCATTGCCGGCCGCCTGCCCCTGGGAACAACTCAGCCCATCCTGGGACCTGTTTCCTCAAGAATGGGCGAAGTCTTCGAATTTGCCGTCACCGGGGACGATGTTGACCCCATGGAGGTCCGCTCTGTAGCTGACTGGATCATCCGCTATCAGCTCCAGGGAGTTCCGGGAGTTTCCTTTATCATCAACCTGGGAGGTTTCGTCAAGCAATACCAGGCATTTCTCAAGCCCGAGATGCTTTATCATTACGACATCACTATCAACGAAGTCAAAGAGGCTATTGAAAACAGCAACAGAAACTTCTCCGGAGGAATCCTGAGCAAGGGAGCCCAGGAGCTTCTCATCAAGGGAGAAGGAAGGCTGGAAACCCTTGACCATATTGAAAACACTGTTATCACCTCCCGTAATAACGTCCCTGTTTTTGTCAAGGATGTAGCTGATGTCAGAGTGGGCAGCAAATTCAGACGGGAAGCTGCTGGTTATAACGGAAGGGAGGCAGTTGTCGTCACCATCGAAAAACAGTACGGCGGAGATACTCTTACTGCCATCCGCAACCTGAAAGAAGCGCTGACCCGGATCAGCCGTGACTTGCCCTCAAACATCAACATTAAATCTTTTTACGACCAGTCGGTACTCATCTGGAACTCAATAAAACATCTTGAAATATCGATCCTGGAAGGTGCCCTGCTCATTGTCCTGGTCATGATTATTTTCATGGGGAATCTGAGAAGTGCCCTGATTGCCTCGCTAACCATTCCTTTTTCCATACTCATCGCCCTTATCTTCATGGATATTTTCGGTATTCATCTGACCGTGATGTCCATCGGAGGTCTGGCCATAGGCATAGGAAAAATGGCCAATGGCTCGATCATCATGGTCGAGAATATTTTCCGGGTGACGAGAGAAAAAAGAGCTCAGGCTCCAGTAACTGCGCTTGCATCGGAAGCTGCCAGAGAAGTGGGTCCCTATCTATTTTCGGCCAGTCTGATTATCATTCTCGTCTTCCTCCCGCTCCTTACTCTTAAAGGAATTGAGGGCGCCATGTTCCGGCCAACAGCCTTTGCCGTAGCCGCTGCCCTCTTCGGAGCCATGCTGCTCAACATCACCCTGCAGCCTGTTCTGGCTTCTTTTCTTTTAGGCAGAAAGCAGGCTAAAGATAAAAAACACCGCCTGAATGAATTCCTGCATCAGCTTTATCACTCCTTGCTTAACATTGCCTTGAAACATAAAAAAATATTATTAGCAGTTTTCATTATTCTGATTATTGTCACAGCCATTGCCTACAATTTCCTGGGAAAAGAGTTTGTCCCGCCTCTGGACGAGGGAGCTATCCTGGCTTCCACTGTAATGTTACCAGAAACATCCCTGGAAGAGTCGGTGAGAATGGGCCAGCGCCTCGAGAAAATATTTTTATCCTTTCCCGAAGTGGTATCAGTCACCCGGACCACAGGTGCGGCTGAAGCTTCAGAACACCTCCATCCTGTCAATCACAGTCACTTCCACATTGAGTTTCTTCCCAGAGAAAAAAGAAAAAGAGGGTTCAAAGAAATAACTGAAGCCATGAGAATCGAGCTGGATAAGCTACCCGGCATAGCCTACATTTTCGAACAGCCGATTGCCAACAAGCTGGCAGAAATGCTGACAGGCACCGAAGGCCAGCTTTCAGTGAAACTTTTCGGACCTGACCTGGACATTCTCAACGAGAAAATTGAAGAAATCCGAAATGTGATTTCGGAAATAAGGGGAGTGGCTGACTTGCAGGTTGAACAGACCACCGGCATTCCCCAGCTCGTCATCCGGCTCAAAAGAGAACAGCTCGCTCTTTACGGAATTCCCGTTGGCCATGTGGCTGATATTATCGAGACTGCTTTTAACGGGATTGAAGTTACTGATGTTTATGAAGGAGACCGGGTGACCTCTGTCCTCATCCGCCTGCCCGAGGAATACCGCAACGACGATGAGGTAATTAAAAATTTGCTTGTGGACACTCCCTCCGGAGAGCGAATCCCTCTCTCGGAGCTGGCTTCTTTCACCCGCAGCGAGGGGCCCCAGACCATTTTCCGGGAAAACCTGTTACGCCGGAAAATCATTCTCTGCAATGTGGTCAAACGCGATATCGGAAGTTTTGTTAAAGAAGCTGAACAGAAAATTGAAGAAAAAGTGGATCTGTCTCCTGGATATCATGTAACTTTCGGCGGCCAGTTTGAAAGCCAGCAAAGCGCCCTGAGACATCTAACATGGCTCATGATTTTAGTGGTCCTGATTATCTTTGTTGTGCTTTTCTCCTCGTTTGGCTCAATCTGGCAGGCGCTGCTCATCATCCTGAATATTCCGACTACACTCATAGGCGGAATCCTGGCTCTTCTCATAGCTGGTCAGACTATTAACGTCTCCTCCACCATCGGTCTTATCGCTCTTTTCGGCATCTGCGTCCAGAACGATATTATCCTGGTGGCCAAAATTAACGACTTCAGAAAACAGGGCCTCTCTTTGCGGGAAGCAGTGGTGAAAGGAGCACTGACAAAATTCCGGCCGATCTTCATGACAGACATGGTTATGATTGTCGGAGTGCTTCCCCTGGCTCTGGCTGTCACAACCGGAGCAGAGCTTCACCGACCCCTGGCCGTTGTTTATATTGGAGGTTTTTTCTTCGCTATTCTACTCAGGCTATTCATCGTGCCTGTTCTCTACGAAGTCATGGCCAGGTTAGGAAAGATACAGAATTAATACAAACGAAATATATGATGTGACAAAACATATGCGACGCCGAGGCCGCCCCCAGCCCCCGAACCCCGGG
>CAYZDV010000154.1:0-3971 GCA_964477275.1 uncultured Eubacteriales bacterium | reverse complement strand
ATCTGAAGGGAGCGAAGCCATTTCCGTGTATTTTCGTCTCAAAATTACCCACACAAAATGGAAGAGAACCCATATCATACAATCTTCCAGAGGAGAAAAAAAGAAAGTGCCTTTTGGTGAGAAAGTGTTTTTAGCGTGAAGCCGGATTTCTTTTTCCCTGCAGTTTATTCTCTTGATGTTGAGTATGCGGGTCGTCCTCGCTCAGGCCGAGGTTGTGCTGGAGCATTTCCCGGGCGCTTTTCAGCGTGGTCTCTGTGATCCGGCTGCCGGCCAGGAGGCGGGCAATCTCTTCCACCCTCTCTTCGAACGGAAGCCTCTTGACAGTGGTGAACGTGCGTTCCTTGCTGACTTTCTTTTCGATGCGCAGGTGATGGGCGGCAAAGGAGGCGATTTGCGGGAGATGGGTGATGCAGACAACCTGATGCTTCCCCGCCAGCTGTTTGAGCTTCTGGGCCACGAATTCCGCTGTCTTTCCGCCGATTCCGGAATCGATCTCATCAAAGATGAGAGTTTTCAGGGATTCTGTTTCTTTCCCGATTGTTTTCAGAGCCAGCATGACCCGGGACAGTTCGCCTCCTGAGGCAATCTTCCGCAGGGGCCGCAACTCTTCTCCCGGGTTCGGGCTGAGAAGGAATTCCACTTCCTCCGTGCCGCTTTCCCTCACTTTTTCCATTTCCTCCCGGCCGGGACGAACGGTCTCGAATCTGATGGTGAAGCGGGATTTCTTCATGCCCAGAAGGCCGAGTTCCTTCTCCACCTCTCTTCTCAGCTCCTCGGCTTTTTTCCTGCGCAGAGCGGAAAGCTTTCCCGCCTCGGCCAGGTACTCGCCGAACTTTTTTTCGATTTCGGCATCGAGCTCTGCGAGTTTTTCCTGGCTGGTGCTGAGCTCATCGAACTCCTGTCTGGCTTTCTCCAGGTAGGAGAGAATGTCCTCGATCGTCTGCCCGTACTTTCTCTTCAAGCTTTCGATCTGGCTCAATCGTTCTTCGACCTCCTCCAGCTTTTCAGGAGCCAGAGTCTGTTTTTCCTTGAATTTGATCAGAAAATCGCTGAGCTCTCCGATGGCAATTGAAAATTGCGCGATGGCCTCTCCGGCATCCCTGAATGTTTGATCATAGTCGGCAAGCTTGTCCACCACATTCTGAAGCTGAGCCAGAAGCGAACAGAGCGAATTTTCCCGGGTGTAGGAGATCTCGAGGGCTGTTTCGAGCAGAGAACCGATTTTTTCCGCGTTCTTGAGAATGTTCCTCTCTGACTGAAGTTCCTCCTCTTCTCCCTTGTGCAGGCTGGCTTTTTCGATCTCTTTAACCTGGAAGTCGAGGAAATCGAGACGGCGCTCCCGGTCCCTTTCCTTGGCCTCCAACTCCTTTTTTTCCCTGATCAGCCTTTTGAGTTCCTGAGCGAGACGGGCCGCTTCCTTTCGGAGGGCAAAAGCATCCGCATACTCGTCGAGATAATCCAGTTGATAATCCAGGTTGAGGAGAAAGATGTGGTCATTCTGGCCGTAGATATCGACCAGCTCCCCGCCGATTTCTCTGAGCCTTCTGGCAGGAGCCAGTATTCCGTTGATGTATCCTTTTCCTGTTCCCCTCTCGGTGATTTTTCGCTGGACCAGCACTTCGCTCTCTTCCTCGGTGAGAAAGTCCTTCACGCTCGCCATTTTCTCATGCCGGGAGAAGACCGCTTCCACCGAGGTTTCTTTTTTGCCTGTCCGGATCATGTCCGACGAGGCTTTTTCGCCCATGATGAGCCGGATGCCGTCGATGATGATCGATTTTCCCGCTCCTGTTTCTCCGGTCAGGATGGTGAAACCTTCATCGAGGTTGAGCTCGATATCCTCTATTGTGGCGAGGTCCTTGATGCGCAGGGAGCTGATCATCTTTTTTCAGAGGACGTGATCTTGATCGGGACCAGGGCCTTTTCCATGTTGATCCGGCCGTAGCCGATGAAGTCATCTCTTCCGGGGTAGTTGACGGAGTTGACATCGTCGGCGGTGTAACGGATGACATTCATGATGTCTCTTGCGGTGAGCGCGGGTTTGATGGTCTTGATGAGAGCGGCCAGGCCGGCGGCGTGCGGAGAGGACATGGACGTCCCTGTCGCCCAGGCATAAGGAAGACGGCCCGGGCCTGTCAGGTTGAGTGGGAAACAGCTGATGATCCAGACACCCGGTGCGGCGACATCGATTTCCGGGCCGTAGTTCGACCAGCCCGGCCGGAGGTCATCAAAATCTGTGGCCGCGACAGCCAGAACGTACTCCTCGTAGGCTGCGGGGTAGAGGACAGCGCCGCTGTCGTTTCCGGACGCGGCGACGACCACCACATCGCTGTCGAAGGCATACTGAATCGCATTCCTCTCCGTGGCAGACGGCACCTCGCCTCCGAGACTGAGGTTAATCACCTGAGCGCCGTTGTCGACAGCATAGCGGATGCCCTCGGCAATCCAGAAGCTTTCAGCATAAGGCTCTTCCATGGGATCGGCAGGGACGAAGAACACCTTGATGGGCAGGATTGTGCACATCCAGCCCACACCGGCAATTCCCTGCCGGTTGTTGGTGTCAGCGGCAGCAATTCCAGAGACATGGGTTCCATGCCAGTAGTCGTCAGTGGGGTCGGGATCGTCGTTCGCGAAGTCGTAGCCGGTGGAGTAAATTTTGTTCTGGAGGTCGGGATGGTCAAAATCGATTCCGGTGTCCAGGATGGCGATGACCACGACTTCATCGCCCTGCGTCTCTTCCCAGCCTTCCCGGGCTTTTATGTCCGCCCTGGCCGTTCCCTGCGGGCTTCCCGGAGGGCCCACTTCCTGGCCGTAATTGTAAAGAGCGTACTGTTCGCTAAAAAGAGGATCGTTGGGAGTCACGGTCAGGTATCTCCTGTGATTCGGCTCCGCGTATTCCACGTCAGGATTCATTCTCAATAGATAAAGCATTTCTTCCAGCGAAACATCGTCCGGAATCTGGAGCTTGTAGACGTTGAGCCTGGGGATCCGTTTAATTTTTTGACAGCGGTAAGCCGCAATGGCGGCTTCCCGCATCTCCTCGGAGAACCACGGCTTGAACTTGACCAGCACCTGGTCAGGCGGATAGGATGGCCCCCTGCGGGAGCGAATGGGCTGGCCATCATTGAGAACCCCGATTTTCTGCCGGAGAAGGGAACGGTTTTGTTCTTTGTCTTTTTCTCTTCGAAAGAGATTTGAGTTTTCTGGCTGGATTCTCCTGAACTCTTTATCTTGTGAAGAGAGTCTTTTTGATTCTCCGGATTTTTCCCTGAGGGAAGATGCGGCCGCACGGGAAGTGCCATCTGATAGAGGTTGATTTCCTTTCCAGGATGAGCCCGGGTCTCCAGCGGAAATTTCGGCGGTCTGATCCGGTTGATCCCCGCGGCTCGCCAGGGGATTGAAGAGCCGCCATTGAAAGGAGAAAAGAAAGAAGGGCACCAGGACAAAAGCGAAGATGGTTTTTACTCTTTTCATGGTCTCCTCCCGGAGGATTAAAAGGTAAGCATGGTCTTAACACAAATTCCTGAGTCGATTCCTTCTGATCTGGGGACAAAGCTGGCCTCTGCTTTCATGCTCAGGGCCGGGGACAGCTCGAAGGTCAACCCGACCGAGGCGGCAAAAGACCCGTCGGCCTTAATTCTCTTTGTCTCGCTTCCTTCGAGGTCCTCGATTGTTTCGTCCATCCTGAACCTTCCCCAGAGCGTGTTGAAATTCAGGTAGAGATAGGGAAAAAGCCTTTCAAAGCCCGTGTAGATGAACACCGGCCCGATGGAAAACCTCATCCAGTTCGGTTTTCCTTCCAATGTCCCTTCCACAACCAGACCAGGAATCTCCCATTCCTGCGTTTTTCCGAAATAGACATGAAACTGGCTTTTTGCCTCCACCTTGAGGAGCTCGACCTGGACGATGCTCTTCCGGACAGCACCTCCCAGGATGTAGCCGTTAATGCTTCCCACGGCCAAATCGGCCGACAC
>CAYZDV010000153.1:0-4010 GCA_964477275.1 uncultured Eubacteriales bacterium | reverse complement strand
CCTGTTCGGCGTCAGCCACGACATCAAGGTCGGTGTCGAATATGCGGACAGGAACGCCTACACGGAGTCCGTCTATGCCGGCAACATGCGCTATCTATGGGACTATAACACTCCCACATACGACTACCCCAGGACTGGCTCAGGACTGCCCTCTGTTCCGGATGACGCATACACCTACAGGAGGCTTGAGTTCTGGAGAGGCTATTACGAAGACCTGGGCGTGAGCGCTCTTGCGGCCTTCCTCAGCGACACCATCTCCTTTGGCCGGTTCAACATCCTTTTAGGCTTGAGGTATGACTACCAGAAGCCGAAGGTCAACCCCTTCACGGTCCAGGCGGTCACCGACAACCCGGCCTGGGATATTGCTGACCCGGCCGTGAGGACCGCGCTGGGTGCGCTCCTTCCCGGTCTCGATATCCCTGCGGTTGATGCCACCGACGTTGACGGCAATACCTACGCCTGGCAGGTCTTCTCGCCCAGGATCGGGCTGACCTGGGACGTGACCGGAGACGGAAAGACAATCGCCAAAGCCTCCTTCGCCATCTACGGCGACTTCATGGGCGTTACCGAGGCCGTACGCTGGAAACCGGGCGGAGTCGGGGGATGGATGGATTTCTGGTGGGAAGATGACGGCGACGGAATCGTCCAGATGAACGAGCTCTTCTGGCACAACATAGGCATTGCTCCCATATACTATCCTTACCGGGTCTTCAACGACGCCGGCCAGTTCGTCGGCAACTGGACCGATGCGGCCGGCGGCTTCTGGGGCGGCTACGATTACACCAACCCCACACAGACCACAGATCCCTACCAGTCCATCAAGAAGGACGCCGGTTCGAGCTGGACATGGGAAGCCATGCTGACCCTCGACAGGGAGATATTCACCGATTTTGCGGTCTCTGTTAACGCTACTTACAGGAGGTACGATCGTTTCAATTGGAGCCTCAAGTACTTTGTTGACCCCGCGACCGGTGAGGAATACGGGTTCCAGAATCAGGATTGGTACGTGGCTGCTCCCAACAGGCCGCCCGCCCAGGTCGACGTCAGCGGCGTTGTCACCAAGTGGGACGGCGACACGGGAGAGGCCTCCCAGCACGACTGGTATATCCTCGACAATGCCTATACCGAGGGAGAAAGGACGTGGAACGTCGCTGATTATTCCCCATGGAGCAGGGTTTTCCGCCAGCCTGATTTTTACCGCGACTACTACGGCGTCGACCTCATCTTCAACAAGAGGCTCTCCAACAAGTGGATGCTCAACGGCAGCCTGACCTGGCAGCATCAGGCCGCCCACTACGGCGATGAAGGCTACATGAGCCCGACTAACATCTGGGCTGTCGATAACAGAGTCTACGCTCCGGCCATCGGCGGCGCCAGCGGCAAGATCAACCAGTTCATCTACTCCAGATGGCTGGTCAAAGCCGGAGGGCTCTACCAGCTTCCCTACGGTGTCAACTTTTCCTTCACCTTCCTGGCCAGAGAGGGCTGGATCATCCGGGAAACAATGGGCTTCGTGGACTACACAATCACCTGGCAGACATTAAACCGCAGCTTCACCACCTACCTCAACCCCTTCGGCACCGAGCGCCTGAACACCTTCTACAGGTTCGACATCAGGCTGGAAAAGATGGTCACCCTCGGCGACACCGGCAGAATCTTCCTGATGGCCGACCTGTTCAACGTCTTTAACTCCAAGCTCGAGAACAGAAGATACTGGAAGGACTGGGGAACCTATTACTACTACGGTGAGGGCGACGTAAGAAACGGCTTCGTTGCCTCTCGCACCGCTTACACTCTGAACGAGATTCTCAACCCCAGAGTGTTGAGGCTCGGAGTCCGGTTCCAGTTCTAAGCCGCTACCTCGCGCAGAAGCTCAGAGCCCCTTCCGCCCCTGTGGGCGGAAGGGGCTTTTTTTTTCCCTTCCGAAGTGGTAGAATGGAAAAGCTGAATGCAGCAGTCGCAGCCGGTGGTTTTCCTGAGAAAGAGTCTGAAAAAAAAATCCGTTCCTGGCATAAAAAATGCGCGCCATGGAGATGGAGGGATGAAATGAGAAAGGGCATGCTTCTCCCCGTTTTGATTCTCCTCAGCGTTGTCTTCGTCTTCTCCCAGGTCTGGAAGGGAAAAGGCCGGCTCACCGGTCAGGTTCTGGATGAGCAGGGGAATCCCCTGCCGGGCGTCAAGGTCAAGCTGACGTATATCCGGCACGAGGGACAGGTCGAAACCGTAACCGATGCTCAAGGGAGGTGGACCGCTTCCTGGTTGAGAAACGGCCAGTGGCATGTGGATTTCGAAAAGGCCGGCTTTGAGCCGAGAAAGGTCAGCGTGGAAGTGAGCGAAGTCACAAAAAACCCGGAGGTCAACATCCCCCTCAAGAAGCTCGAGGGCATTGTCCTCACCGAGGAGCTGAAGAATGCTTTGAATGAAGGAAACGCCCTCTTCGACCAGGGAAACTACGAGGAGGCGATTGCCGTCTATTCCAGGATTCTCGAAGACTATCCCGATGCCTATGTCATCCATAAAAACGTCGGAAACTCCTATTTCCAGATGGAAAAATACGAGGAGGCCGAGAAATCCTACCAGAAAGTCCTGGAGAAAGACCCCCGGAACAGCGAGGCGATGATGCTCATCGGCAACTGCTACGCCAACCGGGGCGATAACGAGAAAGCCCTGGAGTGGTACGCGAAAATCGAGTTTGAGAAAATCAGCGACCCGACTGTGCTCTACAACATCGGCACCAATTTTTACAACCTGTCCATGTTTGCGGAAGCCCTGAAGTACTACAAAAGGGCCGTGGAGGCGAAGGGGGATTTTCTCGACGGCCTTTACCAGCTGGGGCTCGTCTATCTGAACCTGATGAACACCGAAGAGGCCATCGCGGCGTTTGAAAGCTATCTCCAGCATGACCGGGATTCGGCGCGAGCTGCCCAGGTCAGAAGCTTCCTGGAGTATCTCAGAAGGAGAATCGCCGAAAAGGAAGGAATATAGGTGAGGGAGAAAATTTTTGATTCCATTAGAGAAATAAGGAGAATCCCTTATCTTTTTTTATTTTTTCTCATCCTCCTTTTGCCGGGAATGGTGACCTGCGGAGGAGAAAAGAGGATCAAGCTCGGCCCTGAGAGCGGGGAATTTTACGAATACGGCCAGCTCATCATGACCAGGGAGGAGAAAAACATCTTCCGCCATCTCCCCGATGAGGATGCGCGGAAGGCATTCATCCGGGATTTCTGGGCGAAGAGGGACCCTGACCCCGACACCGAGGAGAACGAATACAGGGAGGAATTCTTCAGAAGGATTGAATACGCCAACCAGCGATTCAAGGAAGGGCCTCCGGGGTGGAAGACCGACAGGGGAAGGATCTACATCTACCTGGGCGCGCCGGATAAAGTCGATGAGATCTTCACCCATAGTGAGTTCGATTTCAAGGGCCAGAGGATCAGAGGATCGGTCCTTATCTGGATTTATTACCGCTACCAGCTGGGCATCAAGTTCGTGGACAAGGATGGAACCCATCATTTCACGCTGGACCCCGCCCCCTTCGAAATGGGAGGGGGAATCGTCGGCAGCCTGACCGATGCCATCGATATGGCCAAATTGGGAGTCAACCTGCTGGGTGAGGGCGGCCTGCCGCAGAGATATGCGGATTTCAAAGCGCATTATGACAGGAAAAAAAGAGAGATTGTGGTGGCCATCCCGGTCAAGGCCTTCCAATTTCTGGCCGAGGAGGGGATGCTGAAGGCAGACCTGAAGTTTGAATTTCACATCTATGAGAAAGACGGGCCGTGGACCGTGAAATTTGAGGAAGCCCGATCCTTTGCCAGGCCGGAGAAAGAAGTCCTGAACACGGAGGAGATTGTCTTTGTCTTTCCCTGTGAACTCAAGAGCGGAAGATATTATTTCGATGTGGTCATCTTTGGCAAAGAAAGCCTGGGCAAGACGCGGAAGGTTTTTCACATCAAGGCGTGACGGCCCGCCTTAAGGGCGTGAAAAAGGCCGATTGTTGACAGATTTGT
>CAYZDV010000152.1:0-4031 GCA_964477275.1 uncultured Eubacteriales bacterium | reverse complement strand
GAACTTTGACGAAGACCTCGATGAACTCTCCTGCATTGAGAAGCAGGCGGGCCTTGTCCCGGTCCCGGCGGTAAGGAGAGATGAAGGCGGTCATGGCGATCAGGCCGGCCTGGGCGAAGAGCTTGGCCACTTCTCCGATGCGCCGGATGTTCTCCTCCCTGTCTTCTGGCGAAAAACCCAGGTTTTTGTTCAGACCATGGCGGATGTTATCGCCATCCAGGACATAAGCCAGATGGCCGCGCTGGTAGAGTTCTCCTTCGACGGCAAGGGCAGTGGTGGATTTTCCGGAGCTGGGAAGCCCGGTGAACCAGATGACCACGCCTTTCTGGCCCAGAAGCTTCTCCCTGTCTTCTTTGGTCAGCGTGCCATGATGCCAGATGATGTTCGTCGCTTTTTGAATCGCCATCAGAATCTCTCCTTGTTCAGAGGTTGAAATCTAAGTGCGGGTGTTCGATTTTTTGTAATAATCCATCAGGATTTGGACCACCTCTGGCCGGCTGAATTCCTTGGGCGGCATCTGCCCTTCGGCAAGCATCTTTCGCAGTTGGGTGCCGCTGATGAGCACGCGGTCCTCTTTATTGTGCGGACAGGTTTTCATGGAAGTCATCCCATCGCATCTGTGGCACCAGAATGTCCAGTCGATTTTCAGGGGCTTGATGTGGAGTTCCCCTTCGTCGATTTCATCGAATATTTTCTGGGCGTCGAAAGGCCCGTAATAACTCCCGACTCCGGCGTGGTCGCGGCCGACGATGAGGTGGCTGCAGCCGTAATTTTGCCGGAATATGGCATGAAGGACGGCTTCCCGTGGTCCGGCGTAGCGCATTTCCATCGGATAGACTTTGAGGACCACCCTGTCCCGGGGATAATAATTTTCCATCAGGACCTCATAGCATTTCATGCGCACCTCAGCAGGAATATCGTCTGTTTTGAGCTTGCCGACCAGGGGATGGATGAGGAGGCCGTCGCAGACCTCCAGGGCGATCTTGGTGCAGTATTCGTGGCTGCGATGAATGGGGTTTCTGGTCTGGAAGGCGGCAACGGTCTTCCAGCCGCGTTCTTCGAAGACCTTCCTGATTTCAGCCGGCCGTCCGAAATGACCGCCGTAGAGGTCCGGGTAGGGACCTTCGCTCAGTGCTTTCACCGGTCCGGCCAGCAGGATTTCTTTTTGAGCGAGAAGCTTGGCCACTCCGGGGTGAGCTTCATCCTCGGTGCGGAAAACGCTTCTCGCCTCGTGGCGCCTGTCGTAGGAAAATTTTTCAATGACTTTCATGGTGGCCATCCGCTCACCGCTCTCCTCATCGACAAGTGCCGCTTCAGAACCGACAGGAAGACTGTCCGCCTGCTCTTTAGACACGGCGAGGGTGATGGGAATCGGCCAGAGGGTCCCATCCGTCAAATGCATCCGGTCGACCACGCTCAGGTAATCATCCCTGCCCATGAAACCCTCGAGCGGGCTGAAGGCTCCCATGGCCATCATGATCAGGTCGGACGTTTCCCGGGAGGTGAGATAGACAACAGGGAGAGATTTTGCCCTTTCTCTTTCTTCTTTGAGCTCTTCGCCCTTCAGAATCAGAGGCTTGAGCCTGCCGCCATGAGGAGGCACGAGTTTCAACGCCATCCTTTCCTCCCGTGCTTAAGATTGAAGTGCTAATGGATAAAGAATCAATTCAGAGGTATCCCAGGGATTTCAGACGTTTTCGAATGGCCTCAATCTCTTCCCTGCTGAGGCTCACATCTTCGATTTTTTTTGAGGCATCAAATTCTTCTTTTGT
The DNA here is from genome assembly GCA_964477275.1 of uncultured Eubacteriales bacterium. Taxonomy (GTDB): domain Bacteria; phylum Acidobacteriota; class Aminicenantia; order Aminicenantales; family Aminicenantaceae; genus CAYZDV01. The sequence goes on along the minus strand of CAYZDV010000152.1, from coordinate 2,259 downwards.
CGAAACCAGGTCTCTCAGGATGTAAACCACAAACTCTGTGACAGAGTTGAAGCCGCTTCCCTCCACAATCTTGGATATCCGGTTGTAGAGGGGGACCGGGATTTTGATGGTCACCTTGTTGTGAGTACGCCTTTTTTTCATGACACTCCTATAACACTCCTCTAAGAGTGTTATATATACAACAAGACGAAAGGTGTTGTCAAGTCGAATTCCGGGAGATGTCAGCGGGGCCGCGCCGGCTTCCAGCCCAGTGCAAGCAAGCCGGCCAGCCGGCTGACGAGTTTGCGGTTTTCTGGCCTGTTGGCGATGTTCAGGCTTTCTTCAGGGTCATTCTCATGGTCGTAGAGCTCGCGGCCGATGATGCGGTCTCGAATCCAGTCCCGCCATTCGACGTAACGGAAGCGGTTGGTGCGGAGGCTGTGGCCCATGAAACGGGCCGCGAATCCGGCGACTGACTGGCTGAAAGCAGCGAATTTCCAGCGCCGCTCGGGTTTCTTGAGCAGGGGAGCCATACTCATGCCTTCCAGGTATCCGGGCAGCTCCAGCCCGGCAAGCTCACAGAGAGTGGGGTAGACATCCACGAGCTCGACCAGGGCTGAGGAGCTTTCTCCGTTGCCGGAGGCTCCGGGAGCGGAGATGATCAGCGGACAGCGCGTATCGGTTTCATAATTTGTCCTTTTCCCCCAGGAACAGTATTCCCCGAGTTTTAGGCCGTTATCGCTCAGGAAAACAACAATCGTATTTTCTCGAAGTCCCAGGCGGTCGAGCTCCTCATGCAAACGGCCGATTTGGGCGTCGATGAAGCTGACGCAGGCATAATAGCCATGTTTGAGGAGGCGAACCTGCTCGATCGTGAGGCCTCCTTCAGAAGGTCTGGGGATGGTGGTAAAATCCTCGTAGCAGGCCAGCTCATACATCTCGTTCATGGCGAAGAGGGGCGCTCCTTGAGGCAGGTGGCGATTTTTTGGCAGAGGGATTAGTCCTGGATCGTAAAGATCCCAGTATTTCCTGGGAGCGACATAGGGAAGATGCGGCTTGACGAATCCCACAGCTAAGAAAAATGGCTGGATTTTTTTGAGTTCTCTGAGCAGTTGAATTGCCCTGTCGGTCAGAGCTCCATCATAATACTGGCTTTCCGGTGCGTCGAACGCTTCTGTGGCCGGTCCGCGGAGAATAGTCATTCTCCAGGTCTCGCTTTTTTTTAATGACGTTGCCCTGTCTTCAAGCCGGCTCAACAGATCCCGCGTTTTCGGGTTCTGGTAGATGTGTGCTCCGCTGATCTCAGGTTCATCCCGGCTCCAGGAGAGAGGGTCAGGCAAAAAGTCATGGAAGACTTTTCCGATGCCCACCGAGTAATAGCCGTGAAGCTTGAAATACTGCGGGAGGGTCAGCAAGTCAGGGAAATGAGTGCGGAAATGGGTGACCAGGTCCCAGACTTTGATCGAATCAGGCCGCATCCCGGTCAGCAGGCTGGCTCGAGATGGGTTGCACAACGACTGCTGACAGTAAGCCCTGGTGAAGACGACTCCCTGCCGGGCAAGCCGGTCGATGTTCGGAGTTTGAATCACCGTGTTTCCGTAACACCCGAGTTCGGGACGAAGGTCGTCAACGGTGATGAAAAGGATGTTTTTCTGTTTCTGATTTTTCTGTGGAATCGAAAAAAGAGAGGTTCCGGAAAGCAGACCAGCGGTGGCCGCACAGGAGAGGCGCAGGAAATCCCGACGCTTCAGAATTTGAAACCGGTTGGCCGTTTGCTCCTCCTTTTCCCCTCAATAAAAGGATCAGCGAAGGCGACTCTGGTCAAAAGATGCATTCATTCAGGGGGCGGTATCCGCAAAATTCACCGCATGCCCGCTCAAACTGATGAACAATATAATGAAAATCTACTGTTTTTGTCAACGGAAAAACTCCTTGATCCGGCGGCTGCCCAGGATTGTCATGAGAAGCGACAACGTCATTACTTCCATGTCGTTACGGGCACCCGAAGGGTGCGTGATAATCTTTTCCTGAATTTTGAGATGGCCACGCTTTGCTCGCCGTGATACTCTCTACCGGCAATTCAGGGGATTGGCGCCGCATTTACAACGGTTTTTGGATGGGGTAATATAAACAAACAGAGTGCGCCTGTAGCTCAGTGGATAGAGCGGCGGACTCCGGATCCGTAGGTCGCAGGTTCGACTCCTGTCAGGCGCGCATTCATAACACGCGAAGCCTCTTTTTCTGCGAATTCCAACCCACAGAATCGACTAAATGAGTTGG
>CAYZDV010000151.1:0-4086 GCA_964477275.1 uncultured Eubacteriales bacterium | reverse complement strand
CCCGAACCTCATTTTCAGCACTTTCGCCTCTCTTTCGGTGAGGGATTTGAGGGCTTCCTGAATCTGTTCTCTCAGGTTGATGTTGATGACCGTATCCGGAGGAGAGGGGATGACCTTATCCTCGATGAAATCGCCGAGATGGCTGTCTTCTTCCTCGCCGATCGGCGTCTCGAGAGAGATGGGCTCCTGGGCGATTTTGATGATCTTTCTGACCTTGTTGATGGACATGTCCATTTTTTTGGCGATTTCCTCGCAGGTCGGCTCTCTTCCCAGTTCCTGGACAAGGCTTCTGGAGATGCGGATCAATTTGTTGATGGTTTCAATCATGTGGACCGGAATCCGGATCGTCCTGGCCTGGTCAGCGATGGCTCTGGTGATGGCCTGCCGGATCCACCAGGTGGCATAAGTCGAGAATTTATAGCCCCGGCGGTATTCGAACTTGTCAACGGCCTTCATCAGCCCCATGTTTCCTTCCTGAATCAGGTCAAGGAATTGCAGCCCCCGGTTGCTGTATTTCTTGGCGATGGAAACAACAAGCCTGAGGTTGGCCGCCACCAGCTCCTTCTTGGCCTGATCACTGATTTTTTTCCCTGTAGAAATCGCCCTGAGGGTTTTGCGCAGAGCCTGCGAATCGAGGCCGATTTCTTTCTGATGGGCTCGGAGTTGCCTGTTCGTTTCCTTTATATGTTCCTTGAGGATGGCCTCCTGCTTCTCACTCTTGGTTCGACCGAGGGAAAGGGTGACCTCTTCTTTTTTTTCTTCCACCTCGTTGATGACCTTCAGCCTGTCCCGCAGGGCTTCGATGATCTTTTCTCTGTGGCCGGGACGGATGTTGAGCTCCCTGATGATCTTGCTCATTTCGACGATGATGCGCCCGCGTTCCAGGACATTCTTTTTCAACGGGGGGATCCTGTCCAGCTTCAGGCTGAGTTCCCTGATTTTCTTGATCTTGCCCATGATCTGTTTCTTTTTGGCCTCGAGCTTTCCTTCGGCAATATCGTCCTCGGTGAGGTCGAACATCTCGTAGATGGTGTCGGGGTTCTCCTTGATCCTGTCTTCCAGGGAGAGCATCTCGTTGAGCACCAGCCGCGTTTTGGAGAGGGCTTTGATGATGGATTTTTCGCCCCTCTCGATTTCCCTGGCGATGGAGATTTCTCCCTCCCGGGTGAGGAGGGAAATGTTCCCCATCTCTCTCAGGTAAAGCTTGACCGGGTCAGTGGTTCGCTCCAGGCCGTGAAGAGAGACGAGGCCGCTTTTTCTTTTTTTGGGAATGGCCTCTCTTTTGAAATCGAGGATTTTGATTCCGTAATCGTCCATGGAGGTGAGAAAACTGTCAAAATTCTCTTCGGATTCGACGTCATCATCAAATGTCTTGTCGATCTCTTCGGAAAGGAGGTAACCCTGTTTCCGGCCCTTGGAGATGAGGTCCTGAATTTCGTCCTTCTGGAATTTATCGTCAGACGACAATTTTCGTACTCCTCCTGTTATTATAACTCAGATTGAGGTAATTTCGATTCGAGAGAAGAGAAAGTTGTTTCTTTGTCTCCTGAATTTGCCTGAGCAGTTCAGGGATTTTTTCACTCTCTCCCTTTTTTTCGAGGCGGGCGATTTCTACGCCCAATCTTCTGGCCTGGTTTTCCAGGAAAAGCTGCTTCAGGGTGTTCAGGCATTCGAATGCCTCTTCCAGAGAGGAAGCCTGTTCCTTTTCCAGCAGCGCCCTGGACAGACAGCCGAGGAGAGAGGGATCAATTTTCTCCTTCAATTCATGAAAACAGGGGGTTTTGCCTTTCCGGAAAAGCTCCGAGAGGGCGGTGAAAATGGGCTCGCCCTTCAGGCCCTGAAAATGCTCTTCTTTCAGCTCGGGAAAGATGTAGGCTGCGATTTTTTCGTCTTCAAGCAGAATCTGGAAAAGCCTTTTCTCGGCGTTGAGGAAGTCGTCTTTGTCTTCTTTCTTCTCCCCGGCGGAGGATTTCTGGATCAGGGATCTCAGCACACGTTCCTCAATAGAAAGCTCCTGGCCTGTTTGCTTGATGTATTCACTGCGGATGACAGGGTCGGGCATCTTTTCAATCTCGCTCATCACCGACCTGACGATTTTTGCCTTTTCTTCAGGGGTGATGGCCGTCTTTCCCTGCAGATGGATGTTGATCAGGAATTTGAGTCCCGGCGTGCTCTTCTCGACCAGATTTTGAAATGAGCTGCCGCCGTGTTTCTGGATGAAGCTGTCAGGATCGAACTTCGGGGGAAGGTTGAGGACCCGGATTTCCACGCCCTGCGCGAAGCAGAGGGAAATGGCCCGGATGGCAGCGTTTTGTCCGGCCCGGTCTGCATCGTAGCTGACGATCATCCTCGGAGCGAAGCGCCGGGCAAGGGCAACCTGGTTTGCGGTGAGGCTCGTCCCCAGAGAAGCGGTGACGTTGGTGATGCCTGCCTGGTAGAGAGCCAGGAAGTCCGTATATCCCTCAACGAAGATTGCTTCCCCCTTTTCCCGGATGGCTTCCTTGCAGAAATTCAGCCCGTAGAGAACTTTTCCTTTGGTGTAAACGGGCGTATCGGGCGAATTCAGGTATTTGGGTTCGGCGTCGACAATCGTCCGGCCGCCGAAAGCCACCGGCTTTCCCGTCAGGTCAAAGATGGGAAAGATGATCCTCCCTCTGAATCGGTCGTAGTAGCTGTTTTTCTGGGGGTGGAAAATGACCAGGCCCGCCTTTTCCAGCAGCTTGGCATCGATTCCCTTTCCCTTGAAGCAGGAGAGCAGAGAATCCCAGGTATTCAGGGCGTATCCGATCTTGAGCTTCTGAATGATATCTGGAGAAACGTTTCTCTTCTGGAGGTATTCGAGAGCTTTCTCACCCTCTTTTGTGTTGAACAGGTTTTTCTTGAAAAAGCCCAGCGCGTCCTCGTTAATTTTGAATATTTTCTCCTCCAGCTTCAGGAACTGGGGAGAGAGTTTTCGTCTTTCCGGAAGCGGAATGCGGTATTTCTCCGCCAGGAGCCTTACGGCCTCGGGAAAGCTGAGGTTCTCTTTCTCCATGACCAGGGTGAAGACATCGCCGCCCGCCCCGCACCCGAAACAGTGGTAGAGTTGTTTTTCCTCGTCAACGGTGAAAGACGGGTCTTTTTCGGGATGAAAAGGGCAGAGCCCGACATGCTTTCTTCCCCGCTGGCGGAGAGTTGTGAACTGGGAGGCAATTTCGACGATGTTGGCCGCCTGTCTGATCTGATCAATGACTTCCATGGATGTTCGCTTTCAGGCGGAAATAACTACAAGTAAATATAGGAGCCGGCTGCCCTCTTGTCAAGCGCATAACTCACTAAAAAATAAAGTGTTACAAAAGGCAGCCGATTGGTTAGAGGTGATTGATCAGGCTGGCCAGGTATCCTGCGCCGAAGCCGTTGTCGATGTTGACCACCCCGACCCCTCCCGGACAAGAATTGAGCATGGCCAGCAGGGCCGCCAGTCCCTTCATGCTGGCCCCGTATCCGACGCTGGTCGGGACGGCGATGATCGGCACTCTGACCAGGCCGGCCACCACGCTGGGCAGGGCGCCCTCCATCCCGGCCACGGTAATGATGATGCGGGCTTGTTCGATCTTTTCATATTCGCCAAAGAACCGGTGAAGTCCAGCAACGCCCACATCGTAAATCCTCACTGTCTCGTTTCCCAGGAGCTCGCAGATGACGGCAGCTTCCTCAGCCACCGGAATGTCCGAGGTGCCGGCAGTGATGATAACGATTTTCCCTTTTCCCTCGGCCGGCTTTTGCTGTTTGAGGTAGACGACTTTCCCCATGCGATTGTATTTGACTCCCGGGATTTTTTTTCTGAGGTGCCGGTAGACTTCCGGTTCGGCCCTGGTGATGAGCAGATTACTGCCTTTTTTCAAAATTTCTTGGGCAATTCTTGTGATCTGCCCTGTTGTCTTGCCCGGGCCGTAGATAATCTCCGGGTAACCCTTCCGCAGTTCCCGCTGATGGTCGATCTTGGCAAAAGAAAGGTCCTGGTAGGGATAGCCTCTCAGGATGTGGAGCGCTTCTTCCGGGGCCATCTTTCCCTGGTGCACTTTGCTGAGAACATCCTCGAGAAGT
>CAYZDV010000150.1:0-4168 GCA_964477275.1 uncultured Eubacteriales bacterium | reverse complement strand
CCGGTCCATATTCCCCCGGGCTCCACCCCGATACCCCATAAAACCTCAATCGCCCCCTGAATATTAAAAGAACCTTATAAACATGATAAGACATGTCATATTTTTTCGCGGTCTGATGCTGACAACAGGAAAAAAACATGCTACAATAGGCCCTGAATAAGGATTCAAACATGCCTGCACCCAAAAAACAGGGAAAACCCCTCCGCGGCATCCTCTTCTGGATCGGTCTGGGCCTCATCCTCATCATCCTCTGGAGCCTTCTGCAGACGCCGGGAGCCGTGAAACAGGAGGTGAAGTTCAGCGAGTTCCTCAACGACGTGGAAACGGACAGAGTCAGCGAAGTCACCATTTCAGGGAACGAAATAAAGGGCGTCTATCTCGACGGCACCCGTTTCAAAACAGTCGCGCCTTCCCAGTACGACGACCTGGTCAAGGTTCTCCGCGAGCACAAGGTGAACATCACGGTCAAGGATACCTCCCGAAGCCCCTGGTTCTCCTACCTCTTCACCTGGTTCCCCATCCTTCTCCTCATCTTCTTCTGGATATTCTTCATGCGCCAGATGCAGGCGGGCGGAAACAAAGCTCTTTCCTTCGGCAAGAGCCGGGCCAAGCTGTTCTCCGGCATACAGAAAAAAATCACCTTCAAGGATGTGGCCGGTGTCGAAGAGGCCAAAGATGAGCTCCAGGAGATCGTCGGCTTCCTGAAGGACCCCAAGAAGTTCCAGAGGCTGGGAGGCCGGATTCCCAAGGGCGTGCTCCTGGTGGGTGCTCCGGGAACAGGAAAAACCCTCCTGGCCAGAGCGGTCGCCGGCGAGGCGGATGTGCCTTTCTTCTCCATCAGCGGCTCGGACTTCGTCGAGATGTTCGTCGGCGTGGGCGCTTCCCGCGTGAGAGACCTCTTCGAACAGGGAAAAAAGCACGCACCCTGCCTGATCTTCATTGACGAGATTGACGCCGTCGGCCGGCAGCGCGGAGCCGGACTCGGCGGAGGCCATGACGAACGCGAACAAACCCTGAACCAGCTCCTGGTGGAAATGGACGGGTTTGACTCCAACGAGGGCATCATCCTCATCGCCGCCACCAACCGTCCGGACATCCTGGACACGGCTCTTCTCCGGCCGGGAAGGTTCGACCGCAGGATCGTGGTCAACATGCCCGATGTTAAAGGCCGGGAAGACATCTTCAAGGTCCATCTGAAAAACATCCCCCTGGCCAAGGATATCGACCTCAAAGTCCTGGCCCGCTCCACACCCGGTTTCTCCGGCGCTGACCTGGCCAACGTGGTCAATGAAGCGGCCCTCGTCGCCGCCCGCAAGAGCCAGAATGAAGTGACCATGAAGGACTTTGAAAACGCCAAGGACAAGGTGCTGATGGGCGTGGAGAGAAAGAGCATGATCATTTCTGATGAGGAAAAAAAGAGCACCTCCTACCACGAAGCCGGTCATGCCCTGACAGCAGCCCTCCTGCCCGAGGCCGACCCCATCCACAAGGTGACCATCATCCCGCGGGGCCTGGCTCTGGGAACAACCCAGCAACTGCCTCTCGACGACCGCTACACCTATTCCAAGGATTACCTGGAAGCCCAGCTTTCGGTCCTGATGGCGGGCCGGGTCGCCGAGCAGCTTTTCCTGAGCAAGACGACCACCGGTGCAGCTAACGATTTCGAGAAGTCCACTGAGATCGCCCGCAAGATGGTCTGCCAGTGGGGAATGTCCGACCTCGGGCCGCTCACGTTCGGCGAGCGGGACGACCTCATTTTCCTCGGAAGAGACCTGGCCATGCACAAAAACTTCAGCGAGAAAACTGCTGAGCTCATCGACGTCGAAGTCAAGAAAATCGTGACCAGAAGCTACGAAAGAACCAGGGACCTGCTGGAGAACAACAGGGATAAACTCATTAAAATCGCTCAAGCCCTTCTGGAGAAGGAAATCCTGAGCTCTGAAGAAATCGATGAAATCATAAAGGGAAAAAAGGCGCCTGAGGAGAAAAAGGCGCCGGTCACGGAAACAGTCGAAAAAGAAAAACCGAAAAAAGAGATAAAAAAGATTCAGCCTTTGAAAAAACCAGGCATGGCAAAAGCATAAAAGGTGGCGAACGAGTCCATTCTCCAGGTCAACGGTAAAGACCTCATCCTCGGTCATCGAACCTGGCTAATGGGCGTCATCAACGTGACTCCCGATTCCTTCTCTGACGGAGGAGTCTATTTCGACGCGGAAAAAGCCGTCCGGAGAGGACTGGAGCTGGCCGAGCAGGGCGCCGACATCATCGATATCGGCGGAGAAAGCACCCGGCCAGGCGCAGAACCCGTTCCCTTCGAGGAAGAGCAGAGGCGAGTCCTTCCTGTCATCCGCGGCCTGCGCAAAAAAATCGAAACCCTGATCTCCATCGACACCTCCAAATCCGGGATCGCCCGCGCGGCCCTTGAAGAAGGAGCGGACATCATCAACGACATCAGCGCCTTGCGCTTTGACCCCGGAATGGCGGCCCTCGCTGCAGAAAGGGATGTGCCCGTCATCCTGATGCACATGAAAGGCACGCCCAAAACCATGCAGGCCGCTCCCTCCTATGAGGATGTTGTTGAGGAAGTCAAGAATTTCCTCAGGGAAAGGATGGAAGATGCTCTGCATCATGGAATCAGGCGAGAGAAGATCATCCTTGACCCGGGAATCGGGTTTGGCAAACGATTCGAGGACAACCTTGTCCTCATCCGAAACCTCCGCACTCTGGCCCGGCTGGGCCGGCCGATTCTGGTCGGTGTCTCCCGCAAGTCGTTCATCGGCAGGATCCTGGGACTACAGCCCCGGGAAAGGCTTGAGGGCACCATCGCCTCCGCCGTGATGAGCATCGTGCACGGCGCGAGCATCCTCAGAGTCCACGATGTCGGTCCGCTCAGGAAGGCTGTGCTGGTGGCTGAGGCCATCCTCAACGGAGATTTTCGGCCGGACGCACCCGACCTCAACGGGGAGAAGAAGAGAAGCTATGTTTGCTAACATCGGCGACGTTCTGGCCCGGTTCACCCTCGTTGACCTCATCGATATTCTTCTCGTCACCATCATCCTCTACTACATCTTCTCCCTGGTCAAAGACACCAAAGCTTACCAGATGGCCATCGGTCTGGGCCTCATCGGACTCCTCTTCCTGATCACCCGGTGGGCAAAGCTGGTGGTCACCAATTCGCTGATCAAAATCTTCTCGCCGTTCGTGATTATCGCCATCATCGTCCTGTTTCAGGGAGAAATCAGGCGGTTTCTGACCACCATCGGCTCCCGCTCGCTGCGGAAACCCCTTTCTCTCAAATCCTTCACGGAAAAGCTGGAGAACGTGCTGCTGGCCGTCGATTACCTCTCCTCAAAAAAGATCGGCGCACTGATCGCCATCGAGAAGGAGATCTCCCTCAAGAGCTATGTCGACCGGGGAACAAAAATAGACGGAGAACTCACCAAGGACCTCATCGTCAGCATCTTCTTCCCCCACTCCCCCCTTCATGACGGCGCGGTCATCGTCCAGGGCAACAAAATCTCTGCAGCGGGATGTCTCCTTCCCCTGCCGGCTTCCCACAATTTGGGAGAGGAATACTTGCCCCGGACAAGGCATCTGGCGGCTATCGGGCTCTCCCAGGAGACCGACGCAGCGGTGATCGTGGTCTCCGAGGAAACCGGGACTGTCTCCCTGGCCGCCAGGAGCCAACTGGAAAAAGGGCTGGACAAGGAACAGCTCAAGGAACAGCTTCTCAAGTATCTGCAGAAATGATGAACAAATTCCTGAAAGAGCTTTTTTTCAAAAACTGGACACTCAAGCTCATCTCGCTTCTGTTGGCCATCGTTCTCTGGGTGTCTCTCATCCCCGAGGAGAAGATATTCTCTGAGAAAACCCTCTCCATTCCCCTTGAAGCCCACAACATCCCGCCCAGTATTGAACTGGTCAAAAAGCCGCCGGACCGGATCGACGTGGTCATCCGCGCGCCCCGGGGCTATATCGACCAGCTCACCTCCTCCACAGTGGTGGCCAAGCTCAACCTGGAGAACGCCTCGGTCGTCCAGGAGGATTACACCCTGAGCGAGTCGATGATCAGCATTCCAGCCGGAGTCAGAGCAGAGGTGGTGAAGATCACACCCAACACGGTCAGCCTTCAACTGGAGCCGACCAAAGAAATCATGCTGGAGGTGGA
>CAYZDV010000149.1:0-4270 GCA_964477275.1 uncultured Eubacteriales bacterium | reverse complement strand
TAATCTGGTCGATGAGGTCAGGATACTTCACCTGGATCAGACGGACCACCGTCGGACAGGCATTGGAGATGAGGGGCTTGGGGCCGCTGTAGTCCCTGAGGTATTCCTGAATCGCAAAGCTGACTTCCCCGCAGGTGATGGCCAGGTCAAAGCCGTCGTCGAAGCCCAGCTTTTTCAGGCCGGCCAGAATCTTGTCAGGAAGGATTTCTCTCCCGAACTGCGCATAGAGGGCCGGGGAGGGAATGGCCACCGTGTGCCTGAACCGGGAGAGTTCGCCGAAGGGGTCTGTCAGGGGAAGGATGGCGCGGCTGGGGCAGGCAGTGATGCATTCTCCGCAATCGATGCACTTATCTTCCAGCATCACCGCCTTTCCATCTCTCACCCGGATGGCTTGAGTGGGGCAGACCCGCATGCATTTCATGCGGCCGCTGCACGCGTCAGTGTCGATCCGGATGGAGTGGAAATACCTGTTCATGGCTTTTCCGTTTGATTCAGATACAGGGTGATGCTCAACGATGTTCCCTTGCCGGGAGTGGAGCGGATTTCAAACCTGTCCGAGTTCTTTTTGATGTTGGGCAGGCCCATGCCGGCCCCAAAACCCATCTCCCGCATCTCCTCAGTGGCGGTCGAGTAGCCTTCCTGCATGGCCAGGTCGATGTTCTCGATTCCGGGACCCTGGTCATTGACCTGGATGCGAATACTGGAAGGGCTCAGGTTCAGCTTGAACGTTCCTTTTCGGGCATACATGACGACATTCATCTCGGCCTCATATGCGGCAATGGATGCCCTGCGGATGACGGCCGAATTGATTCCGATCTCCTTAAGAATTTCCTTGACCATGGTCGAGATGCTTCCGGCTCTGCTGAAGTTGCCGCCTTCGATTTCAAATTTCTCGGAGAGGCGGACCTCATCGGCCATGGCACTCATGCTTTCTTCCAGTCGCTCACCCCGGGCAGCCCTCGGCTGTACAGAAGACCGCAGGCTTTGTACATCATGAACTTCGTGGACAGGACGGGGATTCCTTTCTTCCTGGCCAGTTCGATTCCTTCTTTTTCCGGCTTTTTACCTCTGACATAGACGATGGCCCTGGCCTCGATGATATCGGCCGTCCGCACGGACTGAGTGTTGGTCAGCCCGGTCAGGAGGAGAATGCCGGGAAGGCCAAAAGCCAGGACATCGCTCATCAGGTCGGAAGCTCCGGCGAATCCGATTTCTTCTTCGAGGCGGTCGCCGCCGCAGATGACTTCGGCCTGGAGGATTTCTTTGATTTCTCGCAGCGTCATTCTCAGTGCTCTTTTTCCAGACGCTTGATGATGATGTCTCCCCTGCGGATGATTCTCTCCGAAGGGGTGATGGTCGTCGGGCAGTTCTCCCAGCAGGCGCCGCAGCCGTTGCACTTGTCGATGTCCACGTAGCGAGCCTTTTTCCTGATCTTGACCTTAAAACTGCCCACATAACCGGAGACCTCCTCCACCTCGCTCCAGGTGAGGAGCTCGATGTTGGGGTGTTTTCCGACCTCTGACATTCTCGGAGTCAGGATGCAGGCCGAGCAGTCCAGCGTAGGAAAAGTTTTATCGAGCATGGACATATGGCCGCCGATGGATGGCTGTTTTTCGATGAGGTAGACCTTTTTCCCCGAGTTGGCGTAGGTCAGAGCGGCCTGAATGCCGGCAATTCCGCCCCCGACGATGAGCACCTCGGAGCGGACAGGGACTTCTTTTTTGGTCAGGGGATCATGCAGGGCGACTCTCCGGACAGCGGCCGATATAAGGGACTTGGCCTTTTTGGTCGCCTGGGCCGGGTCTGCGGTGACCCAGGAGACATGCTCCCTGATGTTCGACATCTGGAAATAAAAGGGATTGAGCCCGGCTTCTGCGGTCGTTCCTCTGAAGGTCGGCTCGTGCATAAGAGGAGAACAGGAGGCGACCACCACTCTGTTCAGGCCGTGCTCCTTGATGTTCTGTTTGATCAGTTCCTGACCCGGATCAGAACACATGAACTTGTATTCTTTGGCCACCACCACGTTATCCAGCCTGGAAGCGAATTCGGCAACCTCGTAGACGTTGACCTTGCCGGCGATGTTGGCTCCGCAGTGGCAGATAAAAACTCCGATTCTGGGTTGTCCGTTGTTGCTCATCTTGCTCCTCCAATTCCGATTTTCTCCCACATGGCTTTCAAGGGAATGATGGAGCGGGAGAAACCCAGGTCTTCCCTGGGGATACCGAAGGCTAAGCCCATGAGCTGGGTAAAAAAGAGAACGGGCATTCTGACGTCGTCTTTGTATTTCCTGACCATCTTGTTCTGGGTGATTTCCAGGTTGAACTGGCAGAGCGGGCAGAGCGTGGTGATGACATCAGCGCCCTTTCGTTTGGCTTCCTTGAGAAGGATATAATTCAACCTCAGGCCCACTTCTTCGATGGTTCCTGTCAAAGACCCTCCGCAGCAGCGGGTCTTGGCCGAGTAGTCGACCGGCTGGGCGCCGATGGCTTCCATCAACTTATCCAGGGTCAGAGGATAATCGGGATCATCAAAATCGGTGTAAGGTCTGACCAGCTGGCAGCCGTAATAACAGGCCACCTTGAGACCGCTGAGCTTTTGCCGCACTTTTTCTCTGATCTTGTCCAGTCCGATATCATGGATGAGGACTTCCAGGGGATGCTTGACCTTCACCGTTCCCTTGTATTCACAGCCGGAGTTTTTCAGGCCGGCCAGGATTTTTTCCGCTTTGCCGTTTCCGCTGGCCAGGAAGGTGTTGGACTTTTTCAGCGTCAGGTAGCATCCGGCGCAGGGAGCCATGAGGTTTTTCCCCGCCTTTTCGGCCAGCGACAGGTTCCGTCCGCAGATCGCCGCGGCCATGGAATCATCCACGGAAAAATAGGCCGTGGCTCCGCAGCAGTTCCAGTCTTCCATTTCGTTGAGTTCCATCCCGATTTCTTTAAAAACAGGAAGAAGGGATTCTTCATAATGCCTGGAGCCCCCTTTTAACGAGCAGCCCGGGTAATAGATGTAATCGGTCATTTTGCTTCCTCCTTCACCGTCTTCAAAAGAGTGCGCAGTTGCTTTCTGTTTTTGATTTTTTCTTTCCTGAGGCTCATCCGGCCGGTCTTCATCATGCTCAGCCCGAGGGGAGCCATTTTGAGCAGGCCGAGCGGTTTTCTGGACTTGAGGTACATGTTCACCACCAGCCAGAGCTCTGAATTCCGTCCGTATTTGGCGATGAGCCGGTGCATCTCCTTGGCCAGGACCGGGATGGAAAACCGGGAGGGATAGATTTTCTCTTCGATCGCCTTTCTTTTCAGGGCATACATGACGTCAGTGATCTTGATCTTGGCCGGGCAGCGGACCTGGCAGGTATAACAGGAAGGACAAAGCCAGATGGTGAAACTCCTGAGCGCTTCTTCTCTGAAGCCATTCTTGATCATGGCGATGATTTTTCTCGGCGGATAATCCATGTAAACGGCCATGGGACAGGAACTGCTGCAAGTGCCGCACTGGATGCAGTCGTCGATTTCATGGCATCGTGACATCTTCTTGATTTCGTCAGCGAAATTCCTGTCCAATTCCTCTTCATACTTGACTTTTCTCTGGATTTCCATGAATCCTCCTTTTTAGAAATGTCTGTGTATTTTCTGGAAAAGGGGAAGAAGTCTGAATGGGGAGAAGGCCGAAGCCATCATTCGGATAATCATAATTTCTTGTTTTTCAATACGCAAATCAGTCAGAATGCGAAAGACTCGCACTTATAAGACGAGGGGTGATAATATCATCCGTCGAGTCTTTTACGGATGCAGCTCAGCACCCTTAAGTAAATTTAGCGTAATTATAGGATTTATAGGGATAACCTTATAATTACCCTTGATTCTATTTAGAAACCATAAGGATGTCAATAAAAAAATTGAAAAAAAGGAGGAGCGCTCAAATTGATTTTTTGTCCGACATCCCCTATAATGCACGCACAGTGAAGTCCAAAATCGATATCCCCTACATCTGTTCACTGGCCCGCCTGAGATTAACGGAGGAGGAGAAATCCCGGCTTTCGCCCCAGCTCGCCAGGATCATCCGGTGGGTCAACACGCTGAAAGAGCTGGAAATCGATGAGTCCGGAGGAGAAGCCTTGTCTCCTCATGCGCCATTCCCCCTTCCCTTCCGCATGGATGAGCTTTTGCCTTCCCTTCTCCCCGACGAGGTTCTCGCCAGTTCCCCTGAGAAAGAAGGTGCGTTCATCATTGTCCCCAGGGTCATCGAAGACAAATGAGGCTCTCAGCCCTGA
>CAYZDV010000148.1:0-4309 GCA_964477275.1 uncultured Eubacteriales bacterium | reverse complement strand
CGATGAGGGAAGCCTCTTTGTGCTCACCCTCCTCGACAACCGGATTTTCTCCATGGCTCTGGAGAAAAGCCAGGACATGGCGCTTCTGGGGCGCGATATATTCATCATCGGCGAGAGAGGAGAACTACGGAGCGTCTCCTTTGAACGGAACGAAATCAGCGCCATCCCCGCGGTCGGCTCCCCGGCTCTGGCCGTTGCCGCCTTTCCCGGCGGCATGGTCATCACCGGCCACGAGGATGGGACCATCCGCATCCTTGATTTCCCGAAAAAGGAGTGCACGCTCTTCAATGGCCACCAGGGGCCAATCCACTCCCTGGCGGTGGATTATGAGGGCCGGATCTTTTCTGCGGCCGCGGATAACACCATCAGACGATGGAATGTGGCGAAAGGAACAGTCCGGGTGCTTGAACAGCTCGATGGAAAGCCCTCAATGCTGAAATTCTACCCCCCGGACCGGATTCTGGCTCTCTTCGATGAGCAAAGCTCGCCGTCTGCGAAAGGAATCGCCGCGGTGAAGATGAGGGTCATCGATTTTGAAAACGGAAACTCCCTCCTCCTCTCCCTGCCCTTCCGGAATGCCGTCTCACAGGTCCGGATCAACCACGACGGCCGGCTCATCGCCGGCCTCAAGCCGGATGGAGGGAAAGTTGCTGAGGAGGCAAACAGCCTGGTCATCGTCAGCCCCGGAAAAGCGGATGGCTTTTACCAGACGATCGGCGGACACAACCAGGAGACGAGGGACTGCCTGATCATGGGTCCCCGGATCATCAGCTGCGGAGACGACGGTTCCGGGAATCATTCGATCCGTATCTGGGGGACGGATTTTTACGTGCGGAGGGAGCTGGGGAAAATCGCGCTCCGGCCGTCCTGAACATCGCCTCTGGCGAGGCAAAATCACAGACCGGAAGCGGCTTTCGGCCGGGGGAAGCTCAATCTGTTCCCTTCCACCATTCTCTTGGTCACCCTGAGCGTCACCGGCCTTTTCTTCGGCGGGAGATGGAACATGGCTTCGAGCATCAGGTCTTCGATGATGCTCCTCAGTCCTCTGGCTCCCAGTTTTTTCTCCATCGATTTTCTGGCAATCGCCCTCAGGGCTTCTTTGGTGAATTCGAGCCTGACTCCTTCCATCTCGAACAGCTTCTGGAACTGTTTGATGATGGCATTCTTGGGCCTGGTCAGGATGTCGATCAGCTCTTTCTCATCCAGGTCCTGGAAGGTGGCCACCACCGGAATCCGGCCCACCAGCTCAGGGATCAACCCGTACTTGATCAGATCCTGGGGCATCAGATGGTTCATGACCTCATCGGGACTTTCCGTCTTTTTTCTCTGCAGGTCGGACTTGAATCCCACAGATGTCTTGCCGATTCTCTGGGCGATGACCTTATCCAGCCCGATGAACGCACCGCCGCAGATAAAAAGGATGTTGGTGGTGTCGACCGGGATGAACTCCTGGTAGGGATGCTTTCTCCCTCCCTGGGGAGGGACGTTGGACACGGTCCCCTCGATAATCTTCAGAAGGGCCTGCTGAACTCCCTCGCCGGAGACATCCCTGGTGATGGAAGGGCTGTCGCTCTTGCGGCTGATCTTGTCAATCTCATCGATGTACACAATCCCTTTCTGGGTCTTTTCGATACTGCCGCTGGCCGCCTGAAAAAGCCTGAGGATGATATTCTCCACGTCCTCCCCGACATAACCGGCTTCGGTCAGCGAGGTGGCATCGGCGATGGCAAAAGGAACGGAGAGAATTTTCGCCAGGGTCTGGGCCATCAAAGTCTTCCCCGAGCCGGTGGGGCCGATGAGAAGGATGTTGCTTTTGGTGAGCTCCACATCCTGGAGATTCCGCCTGTAGCTGATCCTCTTGTAATGGTTGTAAACCGCCACGGAAATTTTTTTCTTCGCCTGTTCCTGGCCGATGATGAACGCGTCGAGGGCTTCCTTGATCTGAAAAGGGTTGGGGAAATCCGACCGCTGCCTTTCCACTCCCTCTTTTTCCCTCTGGTCGGCGGTGACGATGGAGTGGGCCACCTCCACGCAGTTGTCGCAGATGTAGATTCCGCCCGGCCCGGCGATCAGCTTTTTCACCTCTTGCTGGCCGCGGCTGCAAAAATTGCAGCGGATAAAGGGTTTGATGTCCTGCGGGTGTCTGTCATCCATGGCAATGTCTCACGATTGACTGTCTCCCCGGGAGAGAGACTCATCCCCTACTTTTTCGGTTGGATTCTCGTGGTGATGATGGCGTCGATCAATCCGTAGTCCCTGGCCTGGTCAGGAGTCATGATGAAATCTCTCTCGATGTCCGCCTGAATCTTTTCCTTGGATTGCCGGGTATGCCTGGCCAGGATCTGGTTGATACCGTCCCTGATCCGCAGGACCTCCTTGGCCTGGATGGCGACGTCGGACGCCTGGCCCTGGAAGCCGCTGAACGGCTGATGGAGGATGATCCGGGAATTGGGAAGGGCAAACCTCTTTGTGGGAGAGCCGGCGGCCAGAATCACGGCGGCCATGCTGGCGGCCTGCCCGACGCAGATGGTGACAATGTCGGAACCGATGAACTGCATGGTATCGTAGATGGCCAGTCCCGAGGTGATGCTCCCGCCCGGAGAATTGATGTACAGGGAGATGTCCTTTCCCGGGTTTTCCGCCTCGAGGTAGAGCAGCTGGGCGATCACCAGGTTGGCCACGTCGTCGCTTATTTCAGAGCCGATAAAAATCACATTGTCCTTGAGAAGGCGGGAGTAAATATCGTAGACCCGTTCGCTCTTTCCGTCCTGCTCGACAATATAGGGCATGAATTTCATCGCAGAACCTCATCTCCCATTATAGAGGGAAGACCGGAAATGTCAATTTCTGCCCGTAAGTGCTTCCCCTTGAAGGTCCTGAAGGGAGGGGGGGGAAGGGGAAATCTTTCCCCTTCCCTCGAGAAAAATAGAGCAAACTTGGAGGAAATATCGCGCTTCTCAGGCGGCCACTCCCAGCGCTCGCAGAAACTCGGCGACTCTTCCCACCGCCAGGATGTAGGCCGCTTCTCTCATGCTCACTTTGTGCTTCTCCATGGTCTCCACCACGTCCCAGAAGGCTTTTTTCATCTTCTTTTCGGTCCTGGCCAGCACTTCCTCTTCGGAAAAGAAAAATCTCTGAAGGTTCTGAACCCATTCCAGGTAAGAGACCGTCACTCCGCCGGCATTGGCGAGGATATCGGGCACCACCAGGACATTCTTCTCCCGCAAAATCTCATCCGCGTCCAGGGTGGTGGGACCGTTGGCGCCTTCGAGGACAATCCGGGCCTTGACCTGGTCGGCATTGTCCTTGTGGATCTGGCCTTCCACGGCTGCAGGAATCAGAATATCGCAGGCAAGGGAAATCAGGCTTTCGTTATCGATGGGAGTGGTGCCGGGGAAGTTGACGATGGTGCCTGTGTCGGCCACCTGTTTTTCCAGCTCGAACGGGTCTATTCCCTTCTCGTTCTGAATGCCGCCATAGATATCGGTGACGGCGATGATCCTGCATCCGGCCTTATGGACCAGCTCGGCGATGGACGAGCCGACATTCCCGAAGCCCAGGACGGCCACATTTTTCCCGTCCAGGGGCATTTTCAAATGCTTCGCGGTCTCTTCGAGGACATGGAAGAGGCCGGTCCCTGTGGCTCCGGCCCTTCCCAGTGAACCCCAGAGAAAAACAGGCTTTCCGGTGACCACGGCCGGTTCAAAATAGCCGCTGCCCCGGCTGTAGGCCTCGGCAACCCAGGCCATGGTCTGAGCATTGGTGAACATGTCCGGGGCCGGAATGTCCTTGTAAGGGCCGATGATATCCCGGATGGCCAGGGTGTATTCTTTGGTCAGCTTCTTGAGCTCGTTCTCGGACATCTTCAGCGGGTCGCAGATGACGGCCCCTTTCCCGCCTCCGAGAGGCAGGTCCAGAACCGCGCACTTCCAAGTCATCCAGGCCGCCAGCGCCTTGCACTCGCTCAGCGAGGCGTCCGGGCTGTACCGGATCCCGCCTTTTGACGGGCCGCGGACGGTCGAATGCTGCACCCTGAACCCGGTAAAGCTCTCCGCCCGTCCGTTGTCGAGAGTGACGGCCAGATGAACGGTCAGCTCTTTTTCCGGGTATTTCAACTTCTGATAGATCCACGGCTCGATATCGAGGTAGCTTGCGGCCCGCTCGAACTGCAGGGTCGCCTCGAGGAACGGGTCGTATTCCTTTTCCCTTCTGGGGAGAGGAGGAAAATATTGAATCTTGGCTTCTTTTTTCATGGCGGTCACCCCTTGATTTCTTTGACCAGCAATTTCAGGAGCTTGTCGTAGCCTGA
>CAYZDV010000147.1:0-4330 GCA_964477275.1 uncultured Eubacteriales bacterium | reverse complement strand
TTTATCGTCTCCGGGAGGACGGACCACTGCACAGTGGCGGTGATGGAGGAGCGGAAACGGAAGCTGTTTGGCGTGCAGTTTCATCCGGAGGTCGTCCACACCCGGCAGGGGAAAAACATCCTCTCCAACTTTCTCTTCAGGCTTTCCGGCCTGAAGCCGGAATGGAAGATGAGCTCTTTTATCGAGCGAAAGACAGAAGAGATCCGGGATACGGTCGGCCGGGAGAAAGTTGTGTGCGGGCTGAGCGGCGGCGTCGATTCCCTGGTCACCTCTCTTCTCGTCCAGAGAGCAGTCGGGGGCCAGCTCCACTGCATTTTTGTGGATAACGGGCTCCTGAGGAAAGGGCAGTTTGAGGAGCTGATGGCCAGGTTCAAGAAGAAGCTGGCTCTCGGTGTCATCGGGGTGGATGCCTCCCGGCGGTTTCTGGAGAGGCTCCGGGGAGTCGGCTCACCGGAGAGAAAAAGGAAAATCATCGGCGAGACCTTTATCCGCATCTTCGAGGAGGAAGCGGCGAGAATCGGAGGAGTCAGGTTCCTGGCCCAGGGCACCATCTATCCGGATGTGATCGAGAGCAGCCCGGTCAAGGGTCCCTCGGATTCCATCAAATCTCACCACAATGTCGGCGGGCTGCCCTCGCAAATGAGGTTCAGGCTGATCGAGCCGCTCAGAGACCTGTTCAAGGACGAGGTGAGGGACCTGGCCAGAGAGCTGGGAGTGGACAGGGGGTTCATCCTTCAGCACCCGTTCCCCGGGCCCGGTCTTGCGGTCCGGATTGTCGGGGAGGTGACTCGGGAGAGAGTCGGGATGTTGAGAGATGCCGACGCCGTCCTCATCGAGGAGGTGAAAAAAGCCGGCCTTTACAACAAACTGTGGCAGGCGTTTGTGGTCCTGCTGCCGGTCAAATCTGTGGGGGTGATGGGCGACCGGCGAACCTACCAGAGCGTGGTCGTTGTCCGCCTGGTCCAGAGCGTGGACGGGATGACCGCTGACTGGTATCCTGCAGAGTCGGGACTCCTCTCCCGGATTTCCAGCCGGATCGTCAACGAGGTCGGCGGCGTCAACCGCGTCGTCTATGACATCACCTCCAAGCCGCCCGGCACGATTGAATGGGAATAAAGAAAATGGAGCTTTCGTTCATTCACCTTCACAACCATTCCGAATTCAGCATTCTGGACGGCGCCACGGCGACCGCCTCTCTGGTCGAGGCCGCCTACCGGAACAACATGCCGGCCGTGGCCCTGACCGACCACGGCAACATTTTCGGCGCGGTGACCTTTTTCAAACAGGCAAGGGAAAAAGACATCAAGCCCATCCTCGGCTGCGAGGCCTACGTGGCTCCGACCAGCCGGCGTGACAGGAAGCCCGCCGGGAAAGGCCCGAAGCATTTCCACCTCATCCTCCTCGTCAAGGACGAAAAGGGATACAGCAACCTCTGCCAGCTCATCACCAGCAGCTACCTGGAGGGATTCTACTACCGGCCCCGCATCGACAAGGAGCTTCTCGCCCGCTACGGCCAGGGCCTGATCGCCTTTTCCGGGTGCCTGAAGGGCGAGGTCAGCCACCACCTTGCCGAAGGCCAGGAGGAAAAGGCGGAGAAAGCAGCCCGTGAGTATTCCTCTTTTTTTGCCGAGGGCGATTTCTACATCGAGCTCCAGGATCACGGCCTGGAGGAGCAGAGAAAGCTCAACCCTCAGCTCATCCGGCTCGCCCGCCATCTCGGCCTTCCTCTCATCGCCACCAACGATGTCCATTATCTCTCCAGGGAAGATGCCGAGACTCACGATATCCTGCTCTGCATCCAGACAAACAAGAAGGTGACAGACCAGGACCGGCTTCGGTTCCAGACCAGCGAATTCTTTTTCAAATCGAGCGCCGAGATGGTTGCTCTCTTCGCGGATGTCCCGGAAGCCATCCAGAACACCTCCCGGGTGGCGGCCAAATGCAATTTTGAATTTCCCCTCTCCGGGCATTTCCTGCCCCGGTTCGAGCCGCCTAAAGGGAAAACCCTGGGCGATTATTTCGAACAGGTAGTTAGGGAAGGTTTTGAGAAGCAGATGAAAGACCTGGAGAGGAGAAGGAACGGGGAAGCGTTTTCGGCGCTCCATGACCGGTATGAAGAGAGGCTGGAGAAGGAAATCCGCCTGGTCAAGGAAATGGGGTTCGAGGGCTATTTTCTGATCGTCTGGGACCTGATTCAGATGGCCAGGAAAAACGCGATTCCGGTCGGCCCGGGACGGGGTTCGGTGGCCGGGAGCCTGCTGGCCTACAGCCTGGGCATCACCGACATCGACCCCCTTGAGTATGACCTGCTGTTCGAGAGGTTTCTCAACCCGGAGCGGATCAGCCTTCCGGACATCGACATCGACTTCTGCGGACGGCGGCGGGACGAGGTCCTCTCCTACGTCACCCGGAAATACGGCCGGGACAATGTCTGCCAGATCATCACCTTCGGCACCATGGCCGCCCGGCAGGCGGTGAGAGACGTGGGCCGGGCCCTGGGGGTCCCTCTCCCCGAGGTGGACAGGATTGCCAAAATGATTCCTCCGTTCGGGCCAGAGGCCTCCATTGCCGGAGCCCTGAAGAGCATTCCCCAGTTGAGAGAGCTGAGGGACAAGGACAGCAAGATGGTCCACCTTCTCTCCATCGCCCAGAAGCTGGAGGGCCAGGTCCGCCATCCGTCCATCCACGCGGCGGGCATCGTCATCGCCCCCAGGCCGCTGACCGGGTTCATGCCCCTCTATCAGTCGGTGAAGGGCGAGATCACCACCCAGTTCCCGATGCAGGATATCGAGGCCATCGGCCTTCTCAAGATGGACCTGCTCGGGCTGCGCAACCTGACCGTCATCCAGGACACGGGCAACCTGGTGGAGAAAGAGACAGGGGAGAAGGTGGATTTGAAGGATATTCCCCTGGATGATGAGTCCACCTTTGAGGTCTTCAAGTCCGGGAACACGGACGGTGTTTTTCAGTTTGAAAGCCAGGGCATGAAAGACCTGCTCCGCAACTTCAAGCCGGAAAGCTTCCGCGACCTCATCGCCCTCAATGCTCTCTACCGTCCCGGGCCCCTGAAAAGCGGGATGACCGATGAATTCATCAAGTGCAAGAATCATCCCGAGCGGGTCAGCTACGAATGCCCTGAACTCGAGCCCATCCTGAAAGAAACCCAGGGCCTGATCGTCTATCAGGAACAGGTGATGCGGATTGCCACCGAGATCGCCGGCTTCACCATGGCCGAAGCCGATATCCTGCGCAAGGCCATGGGCAAGAAAGAAAAAGCGGTGATGAAAGCCCAGAAGCAGAGGTTTATGCAGGGAGCGAAGAAGAAAGGGCTCAGCCAGGCGAAGGCCAACAAGATTTTCGACCAGATCAACTATTTCGCCGGATACGGCTTCAATAAATCCCACAGCGCGGCTTACGCTTACCTGGCCTACCGCACCGCCTACCTCAAAGCCCATTATCCGGTGTGCTTTCTGGCTGCCCTGCTGACCTCGGAGGCGGAACGGGGAGCCACGGCCCAGGTCGTCAAATACATCAACGAATGCGAGCAGATGGGAATCAGGGTCCTTCCTCCGGATATCAACGAGAGCGAGTTGCGCTTCTCGGTGGACAAGGAATCTATCCGCTTCGGCCTTTCGGCCATCAAGAATGTCGGCGAGGGAGCCATCCGGGCCATCCTCAAGGCGAGGAAGAGGAGGGGGAGGTTCGACTCCCCCTTTGACCTCTGCGAGGACCTGGACCCCAAGGCCGTCAACCGCAAGGTGATCGAGAGCCTGATCAAGGCCGGAGCCTTTGATTCTCTCGGATGGCGGCGGTCCCAGCTCTATCACCTCATCGACCGGATAATCGAATACGCCCATGAAATGCAGAAGATCAAGTCCTCCCGGCAGAACTTTCTCTTCGGCAGCAGCCAGGTCGAGCCCCCGCTCATTCCTCCTGAGGTGAAGGAGATGCCGGAATGGGACAAGTCCCTGGCCCTGTCATACGAGAAGGATGCGCTGGGGTTCTACATCACCGGCCATCCCCTGGCCGAGTACGGGAAAGAGCTGAAAAAGCTGGTCCCCCATTCCATCAGCGAACTGGATGAGGAAAAGGATTTCAACCAGGAAATCCGCGTCGCCGGGATCATCTCTTCACTGAAGCTTCTCAAGACCAAGAAAGAGGAGAGGATGGCCACCTTCATCCTGGAAGACATGAGCGGCCGGATCGAGGTGGTCGCTTTCCCGGAAATCTACAACAAACATTACGAGTATCTCAGGGAGGAGGTTCCGGTCTGGATCAGGGGCAAGTTTCTCGGAGAGGGGGAAAACAGAAGAATTCACCTCCTGCAGAT
>CAYZDV010000146.1:0-4542 GCA_964477275.1 uncultured Eubacteriales bacterium | reverse complement strand
GTGCTCTTTTCAATGTTGACCACTTCGATATCAGAAGCTCTGTCCAGAGAGCGCAAGATTCCCGAGAGAATGAGGTCTGAGGTGCAGTAGATGAGGGTGCTGATTTTTTTTCCTTCAACGGCTGGGCGGGATTCCTTCTTTGCTCCAGACTGCCTCTTCGCTGCCTTTTTGGTTGCTTTGCTGATTTTCATACTCGTTATTTTGTTGAGATATGTTATACAAATACCGGCGCAATGTCAAGGAATGAATGGGGGGAATTTCGATCTTTTTTGCCATCACGGATTTGGAAATGGTTCCATGGGGGAGGGGGGGAAGGAAGAGAAAAAAATTAATTTTTTCTCAATGGATAGGATTTGATCTTGTAGTTTTTATCCAGACGCAGAATGAGCAGCTGGTTTTTGGTGCTTTTCTGGTCGGCTTTGGCGTAGCGGACAGTTCCCGAAATTTCCAGCCTGAGATGGTTTTCCAGGAATAACGTTTTGGGCACATCCAGAGAGAGGTTCAGTCTGGAGCCGATGAGCACTTTGGAGTCGAGCCCGAACATTGCTTCCTGGGAGCTGATGGAAATGAGCTCTGTGGGCTCTTGAAAATCACTCCCCACGGCATCGATACCGGAGACCAGACTGGGAAGAGAGAGCTCGAATGTCCGCTCTCTCTTCCCAGCTTCGACGGCGCTTTGGAAGGAGGGTTTATGAAACGAAGCTTTGTGGTTCATTTTTGATATTCATTTTTCCATAGTCAGGAAAGTCAATCAATCGCTTCTAAGGATGATTTGTTGGGTGATTTTTTTTCGCTTTTTCTCACCGGGAGGGGTTATCCCGGCGGCTAATTCTCCCTGAGGTCTCTCTCTGAATGGCATGAGAGAACCTGAGAATAAGAGGAAACGTTGCATTATTCATCGCCCTGTTCAAGCCTGACGGGAATGAGATTCTGGACCCTGCCTTCCTTGACAAAAAACAGAGCTGTGGATAGAATGACCGAGAATCCAACGATCAGAGAAGAAGGTGAACAAAGAGGAGCGATTTGTCAAACAGATAACTCCTAAAAGCGAGGACTTCTCCCGATGGTATTTGGAAGTCATCCAGAAAGCGGAGATGGCCGACTACGCGCCGATGAAAGGGATGATGGTCATCCGTCCTTACGGCTACGCTGCATGGGAACACATCCAGAGCCTTCTGGATAAGCGGATAAAAGACGCAGGCCATTCCAACGCCTATTTCCCTCTCTTCATTCCCGAGAGTTTCCTCCGGAAAGAGGCCGAGCATCTGGAAGGGTTTGCTCCTGAAGTGGCCTGGGTCACCCATGGAGGGAAGGATGAGCTGGAGGAGAGGCTGGCCGTGCGGCCAACCTCTGAGGCCATCATCGGCATCATGTTCGCCAAATGGATCAAATCGTGGAGAGATTTGCCGGTGCTCATCAACCAGTGGGCCAACATCGTTCGCTGGGAAAAGGTCACCCGGCCTTTTTTAAGGACGACGGAATTTCTCTGGCAGGAGGGTCATACGGCACATGAAACCAGGGAGGAAGCTGAAGAAGAAACATTGAAGATCCTTTCCCTGTACAAAGAGTTTGTGGAGACCGAACTGGCCATTCCGGTGCTGGCCGGCAGAAAATCCGAGAAAGAGAAATTTGCTGGCGCCCTCGAGACTTATGCCATTGAAGCCTTGATGTCGGATGGGAAAGCTCTTCAGATGGGGACCTCCCATCATCTCGGACAACAGTTTTCCCGGGTTTTCAACATCCGGTTCGAGGACCGCAACCAGAAGCTTGAGTACGCCTGGCAGACATCCTGGGGTGTCTCCACCCGGCTGGTCGGCGCTCTGGTCATGTCCCACGGCGATGATTCGGGGCTGAAATTCCCCCCCCATGTAGCCCCTTTGCAGGTGGTCATCGTGCCTATTGCACTCGGCAACTGGAAAGAAAACGTTCTTCCCGAGGCGCAAAATTTCGAGCAGGAATTGAAGCAGATGGGATTGAGAGTGAAGCTGGATCGGCGGGAGGAATACACGCCGGGCTGGAAGTTTTCGGAATGGGAGATGAGAGGCGTTCCCCTGAGGATTGAGGTAGGGCCGAAAGATGTCCAAAAAAAACAGCTCGTGGCTGTTCGAAGGGATACGGGACAGAAAGTGACTGTTCCCCGCTCGTCTTTGAAGGAGGAAGTGCCTCAAATCCTGAGCGACATCCAGAAAACGATGTTGGATATGGCCTTGAAGTTTCAGCGTGAGAACACCCGGCGGGTGAAAGACTACGAGGAGTTCAGAGCGGTCATGGAGGAGAAACGGGGTTTCATAAAAACGTTCTGGTGCGGTGAGCCGGCCTGTGAGGAAAAAATCAAGACAGAGACCATGGCCACTATCCGGGTCATCGTTCTGGATAAAGACAGGGAAGAGGAGAAGGGGAGCTGCATCTTATGCCAGAAGCCTGCTCGGAATCTGGTTTATTTTGCCAGGGCCTATTGATCATTTTGAAGGAAAGGCGCCGTATTCCACCATCATAACTCTGGCATAGGATTCTGCAGCGAAAGCGTTGAGGCGTTCCAGAAGGGGAATCGGTTTTGCTCAAGAAGGGAAAGAATTTCCAGGAAGAACGGGAGCAGATGGTCAAAAACCAGATCGAGGCCAGAGGAATCAAGGATCAAAGAGTCTTAACCGCGATGAGAAGAATCCCTCGCCATCTCTTTGTTCCGGAGAACATGATGGGCTATGCTTATCATGATGAGCCGGTTCCGATCGGAGAAGGGCAGACCATCTCCCAGCCTTATATTGTGGCATACATGACCGAAGTCCTGGAGCTCAAAGGTAACGAACGGGTTCTTGAGGTGGGAACCGGGTCCGGCTATCAGACAGCCATCCTGGCCGAGCTGGCCAGAGAGGTCTTCTCGGTGGAAATCGTGGAATCGCTTTCTTTGAAAGCCCAGCAGGTGTTGAAGAATTTGAACTACTCCAACATCTCCTTTAAAATAGGAGACGGAACTCTTGGCTGGGAGGAATTCGCCCCTTACGATGCGATCATGGTGACTGCCGCGCCGGTAAAAGTGCCCAGAGCGCTCGAAGAGCAGGTAAAGGCCAAAGGAAGGATGGTGATTCCTGTGGGCTTTGCTTTCCAAGAGCTCGTCCTGGTCATCAGAGAGAAAAAAAAGTTCAAGAGAAAGAAGCTTCTGCCTGTGCGCTTTGTTCCGCTCATCTCCACCCACTGAATGGCTCATCGGTAGACAGTCATGGTGAAAAAAACACACTCAGCACTTCATGACGTCAAAAACCCTTCTCATTTTTTTGTTTTCTTTCTGGTTTTCGTCATGCTTCTCTCTCCGACGGAAAAGAGAGAAAAAAAATTTGTCCAGATCTTTTTTCCCGGCGGTTTTTCAGTCACAGCCGAGCTGGCCGCTACGGATGAGGAGCGGCAGATCGGCCTGATGTTCAGGGAGCGGATTGACCCTGAAGAGGGGATGCTGTTTGTTTTTCAGGATGAGAGCTACCATGCCTTCTGGATGAAAAACATGAGGGTCTCCCTTGATATTCTCTGGCTGGACAGGGAAAAAAGGATCGTCCATATCGAACGGGAGGTCCCGCCCTGCAAAAAGGAGCCCTGTCCTTCCTTGGCGCCAGGATTGCCAGCCAGGTTTGTCCTGGAGCTAAAGGCTGGCAGCGTGGAGTCCTACAGGCTGAAGCTTTATGACACGGTCGATTTCATCCTGCCCTCAGAACTTCGCCGGTTCACAGCGGGGGAATATCCCCATAAACCAGATGTTCCAGCTCTTCCGCCGCGGTTTGAGAAGCGCTCTTTTTTCCGAGAAGCTCTTTAATCTTCCGGAAATGGCGGAGCATTTCCTGTCTTTTCTTCTCAGAGCCGAGAAGCGCGCTTGTTTCTTTCAAGATGTTTTCAGGGGAGAAATTGTGCTGGATCAATTCGGGAACAACCCGCTGGCCGGCGAGGATGTTGACAATGCTGAAATTTTTCACCCTGGGCGGCATGAAATGTCCCAGAAAATAGGTCAGGGCAGAAATGCGGTAAAAAGAGATGAGTGGAGTTTCCAGGAGGGCTGCTTCCAGGTTGGCTGTCCCGCAGGCGGAGAGGGCCAGGTCGCTGGCGGAGATGGCGTCATAATGGTCTTCGCTCAGGAGATGCAGTTCCCGGGGGAAATGGGGCGTGAAAGCGGAGAGAAGGGGGCTCGCCAGGCTTTCGGCGGCGAGAAGAACAAAATGAACGTCAAATTCCTTCTGGATTCCAGGCAGCGCTCTGATCAGGACGGGCATATGCCTCTTCAGTTCTCCCCTCCTGCTCCCGGGCAGAAGGGCGATAAGCTTCTTTCGAGGGTTTAAGCCGTATTTTTTCAGGAAGGCTCCTTTGGGCAGATTCACCGCAATCCGTTCTCGGAGGGGATGCCCGATGTATGCCGCCGGAATCCCCTGCCGCCGGTAGATCTGTTCTTCAAAGGGAAAAATCAGCATCGTTTTTGTCACTGACCTTTTCATAATTTTCAGCCGGCCGGGTCTCCATGCCCACACAGTCGGGCTGATGTAGTAGAGAACAGGAACGGATTCT
>CAYZDV010000145.1:0-4575 GCA_964477275.1 uncultured Eubacteriales bacterium | reverse complement strand
CCTTCAGCAAGTTCAAGGACCAGCTTGACCTGTCCATTCCCAAAGAGGGCGGGAAAGTCGTGCTCATGGCCGCCAAAAGCCTCGTTCCTGCTCCGGTGGGCATCCTCCTGCTCGGCGCAGCGTGTGCGGTGGTCATCTCCACCGGAATGAACTACCTCCTCTCCCCCACCACGACCATCATGCGGGACATCTATCAGCGGTTCTCGAAAAAAGAGCCCGCTCAGAGCGCGATGGTCGCCCTCCAGAAAGTGTTCGTGGTCGTAATCGGAGTCATCGCCTTCTTTCTGGCCATGAGGCTGACCTCGGTGCTGGGGATGGCCTATTTCGCTTACACCATTTATGGCGTGGCCATAACACCTGCCCTTATCGCAGCCCTTGCCTGGAAAAGAGCCACCAGAGCCGGCGGCCTGGCCTCGATCATCTCTGGAACCGCGGCCTGTATCCTTCTTAAAGTCATAGCCGAGGTTCTCCCGCCGGACAAGGCCCCTGAAGGCGACCCCTGGGGGATTCCTCTCATTTATCCGGCTCTTGTCATCTCCCTGGGCACGCTGATTGTCGTCAGCCTGCTGACCAAAAAACCAGCGCCAGAGGAACTCGAGAAATTCTTCCCCGGGAAAAATAAACGAGAGACCCAGGCCCTCTCATGATCTACCTGGTCACCATCGTTGCCTATCTTCTGGTTCTCCTTGTCTTCGGCCTCCGCTTAACCCGGAGGCTGAAAAAAGAAGACGATTTTCTTGTTGCCGGCCGGACACTGACGGCGCCGGTTCTGGTGGGAACCCTCCTGGCGAGCTGGATCGGCTCGGGCGACATCTTCAGCGTCTCCGACCTCAGCTACAACCACGGTTACTCCTCTCTCATCGGCAGCAGCGGCGGGTGGCTGGGCATCATCATCGTCTTTTTCATCGCGGGAAGAGTCCGCCGCTTCGGGCAGTTCACCGTCCCTGATATCCTGGAAGCCAGGTACAACATGTGGGCCAGAATCCTGGGTACGCTTGCCACCATCATCGCTTATGTGACCATCGTCAGCTATCAGTTCCGCGGCGGAGGCTGGGTGCTGAACATCATCACCGAGGGGAGAATCTCCATCCGGACCGGAATCATCATCGTGGCCGTTTTTGTCATCGTCTACACCCTGCTGGCGGGAATGATCTCGGTCGCCTACCTGGACATCTTCAACGGCCTGGTCATGATCTCCGGTATCTTCCTGGCCATTCCCTTTTTCATCCACGAGGCAGGCGGGCTGGAGGTTATCGCGGCCAATGTCACTCCCCGGGACCATTCTTTTCTCGGCAACATGAGCTGGGTGCAGGCTGTTGGCTATTTTGTCCCCACGCTCCTCCTCGCCCTGGGAAATGGAAACATGTACCAGCGTTTTTTCTCAGCCCGGGATGAAAAAGAAGCCAGAAAATCCGTGGTCGGCTGGGTCCTGGGGGTTGTGGTCCTCGGGATTGCCCTGCAGAGCCTGGCTGTCATCGGAAGCAGCTATTTCAAAGGGCTTGAGGCGAAAGAGGCAGGAAAGATCATCCTTCTCGCGGCCCATAAGGGAGTGCCTGTGGCTGTCGGGTGTTTCCTCCTGGTCGCGATCATGGCCGTCATCATCTCCACGGCCAACAGCTTTCTCCTCGTTCCGGCCACCAATGTCATCAGGGATATCTACCAGCGGTTCATCAACCCCGGCCTGCCCGATAAAATGATGATCCTCTACTCCCGGCTGGCCGTCATCGCCCTGGGTATTGTCTCCTATTCCCTCATTTCTTTCTTTCCCCGCATTCTTGACGCCGCCTATGCGGCCTACACAGTCTACGGCGCCGGAATCACGCCGGCCCTGGTGGCGGTCTTTTTCTGGAAAAGGGCCACTGTCCCGGCCGGTGTTTTCTCCATCCTTGGCGGGCTGGTGACAACCGTCGCGTGGGAGATCGCCAACAAAATCCAGGGCCATCCTCCCCTCGACGTCCCCGCCGTCTACCCGGCCTTGCTCTGCTCGCTGACGCTTCTCGTCGTGGTCAGCCTTCTGACTCCCAGGCCTGCTCCTGAGAAATGGCAGGCATTCTTCAAAAAATAGGAGGCCCGATTGAAGACCGGAATCGTCAAGGACTGGCGCTACACGGAACATGATATGGGAGCTTTCCATGTGGAAAGCCCGAAACGCATAGAGGCCATCTACAAGATGGTGGAAGAGGACATCTTCTTTCCCCTTGTGACCATAGAGCCCCGGCCAGCCACCGAGGAAGAGGTCCGGATGGTCCATTCTCCCTCTTATGTCCGCCTCATCAAAGAGACATCCGGCAAGGAGAAAGTCTTTCTCGACCCTGACACATCAACCTCATCCCGCTCCTGCGAGGTTGCTCTTCTCGCTTCCGGAGGCCTCCTCCAGGCAGTGGACATGGTCATGGAGGGAAAGATACAGAATGGCTTCGCTCTGGTCAGGCCGCCCGGACACCACGCCGAGGCCTCGCGGGCAATGGGCTTCTGCCTGTTCAACAACGTGGCCATCGCCGCCGAATACCTGGTCAGAAAATACGGCCTGGAGAGAATCCTGATCGTCGACTGGGATCTCCATCACGGAAACGGCACCCAGCACTCCTTCTCCAGCCGGGAGGATGTCCTCTATTTCTCCACCCATCAATTTCCCCACTACCCGGGGAGCGGATACTGGGATGAAACCGGCGAGGGAAAAGGCGCGGGATTCACGGTCAACGTCCCCCTGGCCGCTGGAAAAACAGACCAGGACTATCTCTTCATCTTCCGAAAAATTCTCTCTCCCATCGCCTCTCAATATCAGCCGCAATTCATCCTTGTCTCTGCCGGCTTCGACATCTACTGGGCGGATCCTCTGGGAGGGATGAGAATCAGCGAGACAGGGTTCGCCGCCCTCACTGCCGAGCTCCTTTCCCTGGCGAGAGACTTCTCCGGAGACAGAATCCTTTTTACACTCGAGGGAGGATATGACCTCCAGGGCCTGCGGGAAGGCACCAGGCAGGTCCTGCTCCAGTGCGCCAGTCAGGCAGAAAAACCAGAGGTGGAGGACAGGGCCTCCCCGGTGACGGAGAACGAGCTGGCGCCCGTCTTCAAAACACAGAGACGGCACTGGAAGCTATGAGCCGCAGCGGAGAATGCGGGTCAAACCTTGCTGCGAAGGGGAATCGGAGTCAGGCTCTGCCGTCAAGTGACTCCTCCGAGTCAAATCCGGGTGGAAAATGTCTCCTTTGACCCCAATTCTTAACATGCGTCATCTTTCAAGGACAGTATTTCCCGGGATATCATGATTTCTAAGGAAGACAGGTTGGCATGGTATTTGCTGTCAATTTAACGTTACGTGTGGATGTCGAATCCCATTTACCATCACATAGATGAGAAGGAGAACAACAATGAATAAAATGGCAGGCTTTTTAACCGTTGCCCTGCTCTTTGTTCCGCCTCTCTTTGCTGAAGAGACCGAATACACCGGTAATTCTTTTCCGCGTTTGAGCTACATCACAGGAAATACTTATATCCAGAGGGCCGTCGACCTTGCTTATGAGGAAGGCGTGGTCAACATGCCCATTTCCGAAGGAGACAGGCTGGGAACGACCGACGGCCGGGCCGAGGTCTACCTGGGAAAAGGAAACTATGTCCGCCTGGATAAAGAGACGAAAATGGATTTTCTCAACCTCCCGAGAAAGGGTCAGGTTTTTGTCCGGATGCAGGTCTGGACAGGAAACGTTTATCTCAGCATAAAATCCCTCGAAGAAGAGAAGGCGATCGAAGTCCACACTTCTGATGTTTCCATCTATCTCCTCGAAAGGGGAATCTACAGAATCGATGTCCGCAGGGACAGGGAAACGGAGATCTTCGTCTACAAAGGAATGGCCGAAGCGTCTGGCGAAGACGGCTCTGTCCTGATCAAGGACGAACAGCGTCTGGAAGTCTCCAGCGGCCGCTTCACCTCTCACCCCACGCGATTCTACGCCCTCGGCGGGGACACCTTTGACCGCTGGAGCGAGCAAAGGGATTCTCAGACCCGCAAACGTCTGGCCAGGGCGTACTTGCCCGAAGAACTGGAAGACTTTGAGCACGAGCTGGCTCGTTACGGCCACTGGGTCTACATCCCACCCTACGGCTATGTCTGGGTTCCCGGAGGGATGGATGCCTCCTGGCGCCCCTATTACTACGGCCGGTGGACATGGCTTCCGCTCTGCGGCTGGACCTGGATTCCCTACGAACCCTGGGGCTGGGTCACCTTCCATTACGGGAGATGGCACTGGAGGTATGGACTGGGCTGGTACTGGATACCGACCACCATCTGGGGGCCAGCCTGGGTCAGCTGGTACTGGGGCTATGATTATTTCGGCTGGGCACCGCTGACTTATTACGGTTATCCTGGTGTGTTCATCAACAACATTTATTATGTCCGCTATGACCGCTCAGATTATCCTCCGCATTCCCGCGCTCTGACGGTAATTCACAAGAACCAGCTCACGGCACGGGATGTCTCCAGGGTAGCTCTGAGCCAGGAGTCCATCCAGAAACTGGGCAAGATCACTCTCTCCACTGAGCCGATTGGCCTGCGGCCGGCAGCGGCCAGGATAACGC
>CAYZDV010000144.1:0-4728 GCA_964477275.1 uncultured Eubacteriales bacterium | reverse complement strand
CCGCTGGCGGAGACACTCCTCCATATCCAGCCAGTGGAAATCCGGGTTGTTCGCTCCCCACTGCGAGGCGCCCAGCGAAGAAATCAGAAGAGGGTTGAGGTCCATGGCCTTCGCCGCCGAGAGGACAGCGACAATCAGGCCGGGAAAAGAGCTCGAGGCTCCCACGGCGATGGTGCTCCCTCTCCGGACCCCGGCTTGCCTGAGCAGATAAACGACCAGCGCCGCAAAATCCGGGTTGGTGGCTGTCCGTTTGGCCTCGAGGTTTCCCAGGGAAGTGGTGATGGCTGAAAAATCGAGCCCAATGAGCCCGGTCATGTTCGGGTCGGTTTTCCTGTCCGGGTCAAGACCTCTCGTTTTCTGGCACTCCCGGATCGCCGCGCTTGCCTGTGCCATGATTTTTGAGGCCCGGGACATATTTTCCATGGCTTCCGATTCCCGACCCGGAGGAATGAACCTGGATCCTGCATAAAAGACAAGGCTCAGGAAGAAAAGGATGAGGATTGTTCCTGTCTGTTTTGTCCGGTTCTCTTTCAGCAAGCCTCGTCCCGACATTTTCCGGCCTCACACCCGGAAGAGAATCCTGACCAGAAAATAGGTAACGGTGGAAACGATGATCATGGAGGCCAAGGTTGGAAGGAACTTCTGCTTTTCCAGGTTATTGGCCAGCAGGCCGGGGATCAGCCAGCCGATGGCTCTCAGGCCCAGCGGATCTGCGAAAATCTGAGGCAGAAGAAAAAACCAGAGCTGGGCCCAGATCGCACCGAGAAGGATGAGCATCACGAACCTCCGCCGGCCGAAGAGGATAAAAAAGCGGCTCAGGAGCTTATAGCAGTAAAGGCTCAATAAGGCAATGAGGACTGTCATCAGCACTCTCAGCGGCTCGTCCAGGTAGAGGGCAATGTAGGCAGGGACGATGATTCCGCCAGGATAGATGTCCATGATCTCGACATAGAGGATGGCCACGAGAAGTCCGACGAGAAGAGTTTCATGCGTCATAGACTTTCCCTATCGTCTCCCAGTAGTCCACGAGCCTCTTCCCGTATCCGCCCATGTTCACCATTCCGACAAGGGCCGCTTCACCATGGACGACGCCTGCAATTGTCTCCATGATTTTCTGCGGCGCTTGCGGACTCAGGATATGAAGCTCTGTTCCCTCCAGGCGTTTTAATTTTTTCTTGAAAGCAGAAGCATGGTCACCGAGCAGGAAGAGTTTTCGGAACCCGGAAAACTGTCCCTCCTGGATGGCCCTCAACCATTGAAGGGTCCTGTCTCCCCTGTCCGGCCTGAGGTTGAGGAGCCCGACTTTCTCCCTGCCTTTGAAAAGCCCGCTCTCCTGAATTTTGTTCAGGATGAGCCCTGTCGATACAGGGTCGTTGGCGGCAAAGGCGCTGACCAGAAGCCAGCCTCGTGCGGGAAAACCCGGACGCACACTCCAGACCCTGAGCCGGCCAAAATCAGGGCTGGACTTCCCCATTCCCCGGAGTGCGGTTTCCTCATCGACTCCCAGAAAGCGGACGACGGCCAGAGCGAGCCGGATGTTCTCCTCAAACTCAAAGTCAGTATTGTTCGCCGTCTTCGAAGGCATCTTCCACGACTCCCTGCTGACTGGCACAAGCTCTAAGCCTGATCGTTCGGCCTTCTCCTTGAAGACAGGAAAAAGCTCTTCCCCGGGCACAATAACCGTCCCTTTTTCAGGGAAGGCCCGGGCAAGGCTGCGGGCAATTTCTTCCCTTGCGGAGCCCATCTCCGCCATGTGGTCGAGCCGGACATTGGTCACGGCCAGGATTTGCGGCTGGAGGAGCAAGGCTGATTCCGCATACAGGCACTCCGGATGGATGCTCATCAGCTCCACGACCAGGGCCTTGACCTTCTGCCGGACGGCCAGGCGGAGAATCTTTTTTTCTTCAAGAACAGAGGGCAGTCCCCGGCGGCGGATTTCCCTCTCTTTGCCGTCAGGGAAGATGACCACCGGTTTTGACCCGGTCGTCTTGGCCAGAACCGTGAAGCCGGCCTCTCTCAACGAGGAAGCGATCAACCGGGTGAGGCTGGATTTCCCCCTCGTGCCGGTGACGCAGATGCGGACGGGAACGGCCTGCGATTTTCTTTTCAGCCAGATGCGCTCGGCAAGGAGATAGAGCAGAAAAGACGCCAGGCATCCCCCCGCTAAGACAAGCTCTCTCGTCGGCCTTCTCCTTTTCTTCTTTTAATCCAGAAATGGGTGTTGAGTCCGGCCAGGCCGTTTTTCACCAAAATTTCAGAACGGAATATAGGGCACGGGGCCGGCCGGCCCTTCAGGCCTGACCGCTCTCATTACTCTCAGCAGAGTCGCGGAGAAGAGGTTCGAAAAATCCGTCCTCTCATATTTCTCTTTGATCATCTCGGAGATCAACTTGAGCATCTGGTCCTGGGCTTTGGCCCCCCACAGACACTGCTCGTTGACTATCATCAGATGCTGGGTTCCGATGGCCTCCCTGGCCTGCTGGAGCTTCTGGAAATACGCGGCCGGGTCTTCATCCTTTCCCATAACGAGGCCCAGGGCCGCCTCTTTATTCTTGATCAAGTCAAGAATCTCTTTATCCGGAAGTTCGCTCTGGAAAAAGACCATCGGTTTTTTGCTCTCTTCGAGAAGAACTCTGGTCTGGGCAGAGTCCGCCCCTCTGACAAAGACCAACAGCTCGCTGGAGCTCAACTCCTTGATGAAGGTCTTTCCTTCCTCGCCCAATCCCTGTTCGCCGAAAAGAGATGCCGGCTCGTCCATCACCACGAAGTAGGCGCCCTGCCCGGCCAGAACTTTTGCCCAGCGAGGGTTATCGCGGAGGGCATTGGTTCCTTTGAGGCCCGGCACGACTGTGGTTTTTCCCAGGCGCGTGTTCGCCGAAACCGAACCCGGTGAGGAATAGAGGGCCAGCTTGGTCTTCTTCAATTTTTCGGGAACATCGAAGAGGGAGTTGACGATGTCCACTCTCAGCGTGTCGCCGCTGAGGCCTTCCTTTTCCTCGATCACCGCCATCTGGAGGTCGACATGAGAGTCTTTGGCTTCAGCATGGGTTTCGATGACGTGCCCGAGCGGCTGGAACCTGAAATTGACCAGGTTTTGATACTTGAATTGAAAGTGCTCTTCCCTCATGGGCAGGATGAAATCCGCAGGCTCTGAAGCCAGGACTTCAACGGCGGCATAAAGGAAATCCCCGATGCTCTTCAGAAGCTCAGGCTGAATGAGGTCCGCCTCATCCCGCGGCTGGTGATACTTCAGGAAGGACTCCTCGGCGATGGCGAAAAAGGCCGGAATTCCCTTCATGAGAAACGGCGTATGGTCAGAGCCGCCGGGCCCGCCCCGGCTGGGCCGGATAGGCTCGAGAAGCCTCTCGGGAAGCTTCTCCTCCCACAGTTTCCAGATTTGAGGGCCGTAGTAGACACCGCCGTAGTTGAACTTGCCGCTTCCGATGCCCACCATGTCCAGGTTGATGTTGGCGACAGTCTTTTCGATGGGCGAGGTGGGATTGTCGACGTAGTATCTCGACCCCAGCAGGCCCTGCTCTTCCCCGGCCCAGAGCGCGAAGATCACGGTTCTTCCTGGCCTGGCCCGGCTGAGCTTCATCACCCGGGCCAGCTCCATGACCACCGCTGTTCCCGAGGCGTTGTCGTTGGCGCCGTTATAGATATCGCTCATCGGGCCCACGCCGAGATGGTCCATATGGGCGCCGATGACGATCGTTTCCTCCTTGAGCTTGCTGTCGCTTCCGGTGATTTTCGCCAGAACATTCCGGGTCGGCCTTTTCTCGTCGAAGATCGAATTGACGGAAACGAAGGCTTTGACCCCTGTGGCAAAGGACTGCGGCTTGGCCTCTCTTTCAATCTTCTGAAAGAGGAGCCGGGTGTCGGTGGGAAGCTCCTTGAAGATGAAATTCAAGATTTTATCTTCAATGGAGAGGATCACAAAGTCCGGCTTGTAGAGCTCCTTCCTGGCGGCCATTCCGGAATACCGTCCTGTGATCGAGGAAGGCCTGAACGCGATGATTCCCAGGGCGCCGTGCTCCTGGGCTGCCCTGATCCGGCTCTCCATCCTGGCCTCTTCCTCAAGCTTTTTGGCCAGCTTTTTTGGTGTGTCGGTGGTCACCAGGATAAATTTTCCCCGGACATCGACTCCCGCATATTCGTCATATTCCTTTTCAGGTGCATGAATCCCGTATCCCACAAACACGATCTCTGCGGCCGCGCGAGCGGAGCCGGAATACCCCTGCACCCGCCAATCTTCACCGTAATAAAAATCTCTTCTTCCTTTCTCGGTGATAATCTCGAACACGACGCCTTCTTCGATATGGCGGTGCTCGATGGTAAAATTCTGAAACCAGGTGCCGTCGTCACCGGCCGGCTCGAGGCCCCACTCCTTGAACCTGGAAGCGATGTATTCTTCTGCTCTCACTGCGCCCGGCTGCCCGCTCCGCCGGCCTTCCATCTCATCCGCGGCCAGGTCCCTTACATAGCTCCAGGCTGCCTGCCCGTCAAAAATAACTTTCTTGTCCCTGGCAGAGGCAGGCACAAGCAGAAAGAAAACGATAAGCAGAATACTGAGAGACTTCCTCACCCTCGACCTCCTTCAAAAAAAATGACAATGAATCCCATTTTTAAAATTGTTTAAAATTGGGGCCTGGCCCCAATTTTTTTCCCGTGACAACGAATCATGTCATTTTGGGACAGGCTCAAAAGATAAACATTATAATCAAACAG
>CAYZDV010000143.1:0-4949 GCA_964477275.1 uncultured Eubacteriales bacterium | reverse complement strand
GCCTGACATGGCCGGAGAACAGCCGAAATCCGAGTATGCCAGGGCCGGCGTGGATTACGCCAAGATCGAACCGTTCAAAATGGCCATCGTCCGCGCCGGGAGGAAAACGCTGTCGTTCCCGAATAAAAGAGATGTTTATATCGAGGAAGAAAGCCTGGGAAAACACGGAGTCGTTTTCGAATACAGGGGAACCGGGCCTCACCTCTGGTGCAAGACTCAGGAAGGCCTGGGAAACAAAAACTGGATTGCCGAATGGATGTATCAGCACGCAGGGACCGGAAGAACCTATTACGAAGGCATCGGGATTGATACGGCCTTGATGGCGGCCAATGACGTGATCTGCCAGGGAGCCCTTCCTGTGATCTATACGGATGAAGTCGCGGCCGGAGACAGCGAATGGTTCATGGATGAGAAACGCAGCAATGACCTGGCCGAAAGTTTCTATAAAGCCTGCGAAATGTGCGGGATGGCCTTGCCGGCGGGCGAATCTCCTGCGCTCCGCTATTTGATCAAAGCCGAACCGCCGGTGACAAGCGCCCCTTCCCTGTCAGGGTGCATAACGGGAATCATCGCTCCTTCTCGAAGAAAAGTGACGGGAGAAAAGCTGCGCGCTGGAGACCACATCGTCGCCGCGACATCTTCCGGGCTCCACTCCAACGGAATTTCCCTGGTGATCAAGCGGGCGATGAGCCTCAAGGACAAGTTCCTCCATCCCCTTCCGAATGGAAAGACTCTGGGCGAGGAGGCCCTCATTCCCACCCGTTCTTACGTGGCGCTTGTCGAGGCTTTGCTGGAGAAAAATATTGAGATTCACTCATTGCTTGCCGGCACAGGGGGAGGAGTTTCAAAAATTGCTTACGACAAGAGACCCTTCACTTACAGAGTCAAAAGATGGGTGGAGGAAGTTCCCCCGCTTTTCCTGTTCATGCGGAAAATGGGCGTCACCCTGAAGGACTGCCTCACCACGTTCAACTGGGGAATCGGGTTCTATGTGTTTGTGGCTGAAGAGGAAGCGGGCCGGACAATCGAAACCGGGAAAGAAGCGGGATACGACCTTCTCGACATTGGGCAGGTGGAAAAAGGAGAGCGCTGCGTTATTTTTGAACCGGAAGGAATCATCCTCCCGCCAATCGAGTAACAGAATTTTCGGGAGATTCCTGGTCCATGTCCAGCGGTGCATTTCTTATTCCAGACCGTTTACTGTCAGCGGTTTCTTTTTATCTCCCGTTCCCAGATTTGCCGGGACCTCCTCCCTGTTTTCCACACGATTATTTTATCAAAGTGAAATAAGATGAGGCGCTCTCCCGGCCCAGGAGAACGGAATGGAAAGCAGCAGCCGATGTCCGGCCGGTTTTGTTTTCAGGAAGAAACGAGGCCGCAGCGACCAAGATCAACTGCCGAAGCGCGGGTTGACGACATTGCTATAAACGGAGCCAAAGGTATAGCTGAATCCGATCGAAACCCAGTAGTTGTAGCTCGTGGCCAGTTCCGTCCGGCGCAGCAATATCTCGTCCAGCGATGCTTCCCCTTTGGGTAAGGAGAGCTGGTCATGGATGACTGAAAAACCGCTATTCACGCCCAGCGAAAAACCCTTGAACAGACGGAGGGAAAGGTTGCTGCGGAGCTCCAGGCGGTTCTTCTTGAAATCATGAAAGTAGTGAGAGCCTTCCAGGGTAGCGCTCATGCTGCCCCAGGGTTCCTGCATGGAAAAAGTGACGGAGAGCGACTCTCCCAGCAGGCTTTCCCGGGTTTTGTCATAAATCGTCTCTTCGCGGTAGTTGCGGAACGTGTATCCGATCCGGTAAAGAACGCGCAGCTCTCTTCTGGTCGATTGAGAATAGGGAAAAAGATTGTACTCGACCGCCGGGGCCGGGTTGATGGCCAGATCGATATTGCTGTAGGTGGACGAATAGACGGAAAACCATGCGCCGGCTGACCAGTGCTCGTCAATGCTCTTGACATAGAGGCTTCCGAAGCTTTTCCGGTCCGAGTAGCTTGAGATGTCGTATTCTTCGGTTCTGAAATTGCTCCGGTCGAAATTGGCGGAAATGCCCAGCCGCAGCTTCGAGTGGGGCGTAACCCTGTTGGCGGAGAGATTGCCTCTCAGGGAAGCCGAATCCCTCGATTTTTCCCCGCTGAAGGAACCGTTAAGGCTGACATGGAAAATCCAGAAATCCCACCTGTCATCGACCGCGGTGGGCATCATTTTCTCCTCGAAAATAATGGAGATGAAATCGGCCAGAGGAGTTTTAACCAGAAAAGGAATCAGCCCGAGTTTGATCACCCTGACCATTCCTTTGCGGGTCTCATCCCTCGAATCCATCCTCTGGGAGACGTACTTCAGGGTGTCTCGAATCCGGGAAAAATCTTTCTGTCCGATGAACGCCATCGTGTATTCGGTCCCGCCGCCTCCTGTTCTCTCGGTCGTTACCAGCAGATGGATATCCGCTTCCTTTCTGTCCCAGACATAATTGACATAAGGAATCTCTGTCCGGATGTAGTCAATGTCGCATCGGCCGCAGTCGACAAAGACCCTGGGCGCATCCCTTTTCAGCTCGTTGATGTCGAATTCCCGCACTCGAGTTGCGGAGAAGCATGGAGAATCCAAGAGAAAAGCCGCCGCGGCGGTTGAAAGGAGAAGAAAAACCGCACGTCTCAACATCTCTTTTTTTCTCTTTTCCACAGTTCGGGCCATCGGAGTTAAAATAATAACATAATACGAACGCATTAATAAAATTGTCACCACGAGGAGCAAAACGGCGCGGCGATCTCATATAAGACAATCCACCGCTCGCAATGACAATGTGATGGCATTCAACGAGTTTGCATTAATACCACAACGCGGGAGACAAATCAAAAAATATCGCCCCTTCGACAGAGCATTCACTTCCGTTGCAGGCCAGATGATGCGCATGATGCCGTCCCGGCAAAAATCAGGCTGGATTCAGACTTTGTCCTCAGAGGATGTCCCGGAAAGGTGCACCCCAGACTTAACTGGGGAACAGGGATTGATTCTCACTGGAGCTAAAAATGAGCAGGCGTTAACCCGGCCGCGCGACGCGGCGTTTTGAGGCACCCAGTGAGATGGGAACGGAGTTTTCTGGCTTTAGTTGCTTTATTATTCTTGAGGCTTTCTGACGTTCTTTGCCACCGGGCCTCTGCTGCCTTCCTCAATATCAAACACAACTTCTTCGCCCTCATTGAGGGTCTTGAAACCCGACATGCCGATCGAAGAGTAATGGACGAAAATATCCGGACCCTCTTCTTGCTTGATGAAACCGTAACCCTTTTTTTGATTGAACCACTTGACTGTTCCTTTGGCCAAAGTATTGACCTCCTTAAAGATTGAAATCATGGTCCCGAGCCTCAGGTCGTTACTCTGACAAAGGAGCCATCCTCCAGAGCAAAACCGACCCTCGATGAAGCAGGGCCATCTCGCAAATCCCATATATAAACGAAAATGAAAATCAAATCAAGTCAAGATTTATGAAAATTTTCTGCTTTTCTTTTCATCTGGAATTTGGTTATAATTCGATTCCTATAATTCGTTTTTCCAATGACGGCATCAGCCACAAACGAGGGAAGAAGAGAATCCCGTGCGTGAGGCCATGTCCGGTATCGAGCTGATAGCAGGAATTCCCTCCTACCTTGAAGCCGATACCATCTCTTTTGTCACCTCGCAGGTTGACCGCGGTCTCACCGAATACTTCCCCCGTCTCAAGGCGGTCATTGTCAACATCGACAACCACAGCGAGGATGGAACCAAGGAAGCTTTTCTCTCCACTCCCACAAAAACGCCAAAGCTCTACATCACCACCCCCAAAGGTGTAAAAGGCAAGGGAAACAACCTGCTCAATCTGTTCAAATTCGCCGGCCAGCACCTGAGTTCTCTTCAGGCCGCGGTGGTGGTGGATGCTGACCTCCGTTCGATTGTTCCGGAATGGATCAGGGACCTTGTTCAACCCATCCGAAAAGGTTACGATTACGCTCTGCCCCTCTACGCCCGGCACCAGTTCGACGGAACCATCACCAATCACATCTGTTATCCCCTGATTTATGGTCTGCTGGGCAAGGACCTTCGTCAGCCGATCGGCGGCGAATTCGGCTTTTCTCCGCGGCTGATCAAGCACTGGCTGAAACAAAAATGGAATTCCGATACCCGGCAATACGGGATCGATGTTTTCATGACCCTCCATACCTTGTTCAGCGAGTTCAAAATCTGTGAAGTGGGGCTGGGAACAAAGGTCCACAAGGCCAGTTCTCCAAAGCTCGGCCCCATGTTCACCCAGGTGATCACCACGCTGTTCGACATCCTTCTCTCCCACGAACCCATCTGGATTGGCACTCCGGTGATCCGGCCAAAACAGAAGGCCCGCTTCGGCCTGAAAGAACTCGGGATGCCCCAGGAAATCAAAGTGGACATGCGGGATTTAAAAGAAAAGCTCAGACAGGAATATTATCAAAGACAAGCGCTCCTCCGGAGGCTTCTCAGCGATTATGCGAGCTCGATCCTGCTCAAAATGTTCGAGCAGGATTCATATCATATCGATATTCTCATGTGGACCCAGGTGGTCTATCAGCTTCTCTTCTCTTATGGAAAAGGCTCATCGAAAACAAAAAAAGACATCATCGAGGCTTTGAAGCCTCTCTATTTTGCCCGCTCGGTGACCTTCAATTACGAGACATGGC
Organism: uncultured Eubacteriales bacterium; assembly: GCA_964477275.1. Taxonomy (GTDB): domain Bacteria; phylum Acidobacteriota; class Aminicenantia; order Aminicenantales; family Aminicenantaceae; genus CAYZDV01. The sequence goes on along the minus strand of CAYZDV010000143.1, from coordinate 260 downwards.
GCTACAGCGCACAATACGTGCAAGAAGCTTTGCTGGCTCAGGCCAAAGCCTTTGCTTCCCAGAAACCCTATTTTCTGGGTCTGCATATGAATGAGAAGCTGAAAAAGAATCGAAAAAAGGGAACATTCTGAGCGGAGAAGCATCCCGGCGGCTTAAGAACAGCTGTTTCACCGGGGAATCGCTCAGTAAAGGGGGAACCGTTCGTTGCTGACGAGCTTGAAAAGATGGGGCACGTCCTTGCCGTGCAGGAGGCGGATCAT
>CAYZDV010000142.1:0-4964 GCA_964477275.1 uncultured Eubacteriales bacterium | reverse complement strand
CGCCAGCGCCTTCTCCTCTTCGTTTCCCCAGAGAAGGAGGGGGAAGAATTCCTCTCTTTTCATCAGTTCAGCGAGAGCCGCCCATTTTTCCGGAAACCATCTCTTTGTCCTCCAGGCAGCCCCGACATTGTAGACGATCAATTTTTTCCGCTTATCGTATCCCAGCTCCCTGAGCTTGCCTCGAACCCTGGCCGCGGTTTCATCGGGCAGGAGGAGTGGAAAATCGTATGTGTTCTCGTCGATTCCCAGCGCTGTGAGCAGCCTCAGGTTTTTCTCGATGACATGGAGCGTTTCCGGGATTTCCCGGACTCTCTCCGTGTAAAACATTCCGGCCAGGGGCTCTCTCAGGTTTCTCCGCGCGAAGCCGATTCTTGTGCTGGAGTCCGAGAGAAACGCCAGAACGGCGGATTTGACAAGCCCCTGAAAATCGAGGGCGATCCGGTCTTCGTTTCTGAGCTCTTTTTTAAGACGCGAAAAATCCGCCCGGAATCCTCTCCGGAAGGGATGCCATCCCTTCACCCGGACGACGATGACGTTGTCGATTCCGGGGACACAATCCAGGATGTCTTTTCCCTTTTCTTCGACGACCCAGGAGATGGAAGCATCAGGATGTTTTTTTCTCAGCGCAGAGAAGGCCGGAAGGGTGTGGATGATGTCACCGAGTGAGCTGAGGCGGATGATGAGAAAACGGCGCATCTTTCTCCAGACCCCCGGCTTTATTCAGTCCTTTTTATTTTTCGGGCGATCTCTTCGATGAGCTGCGAGGTGGATTTGACTTTTGGCCCTCCGGTGATGGCAATCTCCCCTCCATAGCCTATGACCGTCTCTTTTTCAGGAACCGTGTCCCTGGTGTAATCTGTGCCCTTGGCATGAATGTCGGGCTTAAGGGCGAGGAGAACTTTTTTGACGTTCGGCTCATCGAAGAAGGTGACATAATCGACGAAGGAAAAAGAGGAAATGATGTCTGCCCGGTGCTTCTGGTCGAGAAGGGGCCTGCCCTTGCCTTTGAGCTTTTGCACCGAGGAGTCGCTGTTCAGGGCGACGACCAGGATGTCTCCCCTGGCTCTGGAGTCTCTCAGGTACCGGATGTGGCCGATGTGGATAAGGTCAAAGCAGCCGTTCGCCAGCACGATTTTCTGTCCCTGCCGCTTGTATTCCTGGATAATTTTTGTCAGCTCGGGAAGGGAATACAGCTTTTTCAATTTCTGGAAACGATGGCCTCCCTGAGTTCTTCAGGGCCCAGCGTGGCCGTTCCTTTTTTCATGACCACCACGCTGGCCGCGAAGTTGGCCAGCCGGGCCGCCTCTTTGAAGGTGGCGCCGCAGGTCAGAGCCAGGGTGAAGACGCTGATCACCGTATCCCCGGCTCCGGTCACGTCCACGATATCGGTTGAGCCGTGGATGGGGATGGAAAATGGCGGCTTATTTTTTTCGAAGAGGACCATTCCTTTGGGCCCTCTGGTGACCAGAACCGCTGCGGCTCCTGTTTTTCTCAGCAGCTCGGCCCCGGCCTCCCGGAGGAGCTTTTCGTTGTCCGCGATTTCCACTCCCAGGGCTCCTTCAACCTCGGGTTCGTTGGGAGTGGAGGCTGTCACGCCCTTGAAGCGGAGGAGGCGGAAGCGGGAGTCCAGGGTCAGTGGAATGTCCGTTTTCCTGAGAGAGGGCAGGATGAGGTTGAAGATATCCTCCGTGACCGTCAAATAGTGGTAGTCCGAGATGAGAATGGCGTCCGCGGTGCGCTGGAGGCTGCGGAGGAGATTCTGCATCCTCTCCTTCAGATCCCTCCTCTCCGGGACTCTGCCTTCCCGGTCGATCCTTAAGATCTGCTGTTTTCTGGCGCTGGCCTCACCGGCCAGGATTCTGGTCTTGATCGGAGTCTGATGGCTTTTTTCCCGGATCAGATAGTCGGTAGGGATGCCCTTCTGTTTCAGCATCTGGAGGATTTTTTTCCCGGGAGCGTCCGTGCCGACCACGCCGATTGGCAGGGGCTCTGCGCCCAGCGCTTTGAGGTTGAGGACGGAATTGCCGGCGCCGCCGAGTGAGAATTCATTGCCCTGGTAGGAAATGATGAGGACAGGAGCTTCCCTTGATATGCGCCTGGTGATTCCGTAGAGGTATTCATCGAGGATGAAATCGCCCCAGATGGCGATTTTTTTCCGGCTGAACCCATCGACGAGGCGGAAAAGACGTTCTTTTTCTTTGCTCACGGAACTTCAGACGGGATTTTTATCAGAAAAGAGGTCAAAGGTCAATGAGCGCTGTCTTTTTTGATGGCCTCCAGGATGTCCCGTGCCTTCTGAAGTGCGGGCCTGATGATCTCTTCGTGCCCGGGTTCGAATTTTTTTGCCATGAGCTTCTGCATCTGCCGGGCTGTTTTCTCATAAAAGGTCTTCATCCATTTGCGGTCAGGCGCTTTTTCTCCCCAGAGTTTCCGCGGGCCCTCGAACCCGCCTTCGGAGAGATACCAGTCTTTGATGTACTGGAACCCGGCCTGGAAAATCAGGTAGCCGAGCGGAGTGGCGGCGGCCGGGACTCTCAAGCTCAATGCGCGTCTTGTCTCGACGTGGATCCGCTCATTGCCTTCGTAAGAGACCATGAGATGGCCGCCGGCCGGAACGAGCCCGCTCAGATGGCGAAAGAGCGCTCGGTCATACTGCTCACGGCTCAAGGAGAGTTTTTTCCCGCTCTCGCTCTGACCGTGAAATTCAAGCTCTTCCCAATATTCCACGTCCAGCCAGGGCTTGACTCCATCCTTGGCTCCCGCGCTGTAAATCCCCTTGATCACAGGAGAAAGGCTGAGGAGCTGCTCGGGACTCTGAAGATAGAGTTTAAAGCCTGTCCAGCTGCTCAGCCGGAGCGGCTTGACCTCGCCGAGATGCAGCCGGTAACCGTTGAGGGCCAGTCCCTGAAGTTTATCGAGAGGAGATTGTCTCTGCTGTGCGTTCATGTTTGTCCAGCCGCCCTGGGATTCCCAGTGAGAAGTCGGACGGGGCTCAGGCAGCAACCTCTTCATTTTACTGATTATCGGAGCCTCTGCAAGCGTTTCATCTGCAGTGGCAGAGGCGGGAAAGATTTGACCTGAATTTGAAATTATGGCATTAATGGTTTTTCCCGGGAAAGAGAATTGATGGATGCGGGGAAGAGCGGGAGACGGGGTTTCATCGATTTGAGCAGGAGGACGTCGGCATGAAAAAAACACGCGGCATCAAAATCCATTGGTTGATCTGGCTTCTGGCCTTTGTCCTGTTGTCCGTGAAAGGGTTCTCTGCCCAGCAGATAGAATGCGACGGCCTGACTCTTCAGCTTGAGCCCGAGGTCAGAAAGATGATGCTGGAGGGCAGCATCCCATCGGCCGCGATCGCGCTGGTCTCCGGAGATCGCGTTGTCTGGACAGGAGCATTCGGCTATGCCAACTTATGGGCCCGGACTCCGGCCGTTCCCAGCACCGTCTACCTGATCGGGTCCACCTTCAAGACCATGTCCACAGTTGCGCTGCTGCAGCAGATGGAAAAAGGGAAATTCAAGCTGGATGACCCGGTCAATTCCTGCCTGACCGAATTCAAAATCCAGGGAGAAGACCCGGCCCACCCGGTGACCTTTCGTCATCTCCTCACCCACACCTCAGGCCTTCCGGCCGATTTCGGGCCTCATCCTGTCTGGGGAGACACCGCTCCTCTTCCGCTCAAGGACTATCTGGCCGGTTTTCTCAAGGTCACGCAGCCGCCCCTGACCAAAGTCGTCTACTCCAACATGGCGTATACTCTCATCGCCTATATCGTGGAGAGCTTTTCGGGAGTTCCCTTCAAGCAGTACATCGAGAAGAATATCTTTGAGCCGCTCGAGATGACGGACACGGTCTTCATGCCCGGAGGAAACATCGAAGAACGGCTGGCCATTCCCTATGTTTTCGACCGCAAAACGGGCGGCCAGACGCCCGCCATCCGGCTCAAGGCCAACGTCTGGCCAGCGGGAATCGTCTACGGCACAGTTATCGACCAGGCCCGCTGGTTGATCGCCATTCTCAACGGTGGGATTTACAAGGAGCACCGGCTGATCAGCGAGGAAACATTCAGGGAACTCATGCGGCGTCAGTATGACAGGTTCGCCGGCCCGCTCAGCGATGGCTGGTTGAACGAGACAACCGGCTACGGCTTGACCTGGTGGATTTCCCGGAGGAAGGGCGAGACCTACTTTGCGCACAGCGGCAGCGTGCCGGGCTATACCGCCTTTCTTGCCGGAAATCTGGACAAGAAAACGGGCTTTGCCATCCTGACCAACGGGCACCGGGCCCATAAACATCTCTTCGAATTGGCCATCAAGGCCCTGGACCTGCTCGAGGCTCAGAGAAATTTCTCTTCAAAGTAGCGGCAGCCGTCTTCGATCGTTTTCTCCAGAGGAATGTACTGATGGTTGAAATCTTTTCTGCTTTTTTCGCTGGAATGATAGACCTTCCAGCCGCTCAGCCGTCCGTAAGCGGAGGTCAGCACAGGCTTTCTTTTCGTGATCTGGCCGATCCGCTCGAGCATGCCGCCAGCGATCGTCAGAAAGAATGAGGGGATGAGAAAGGGATAGACTCTTTTCTTTGCCTGCCGGCCAATGAGCCTGACAATGCGGGAATATTCTGCATTCGCCCCAACGACGAAATATTTTCGGCCGTCCATGTCTGAGTTCAATGCTTTGATGATGAGCTGGACAAGGTCACGGACATCGACGACCGAAAGGCCGCCGGAAAAACATGCGAAAAGTTTTTTCCCGTAAATTCTGGAATAGAGTTGATTGTGGGGTGTTTGCGGGTTCGGGTCACCAGGTCCCATGACGGAGGCCGGGTTGAGGATGACCGCCTTCAGCCCCCGGGCTTGAATCGCCTCTTCCACGATGCTCTGGCCTTCGTGTTTGGAGACCATATAATGGAAGTTCGGCGGCCAGTTGAACGGTTCCTCCTCGTCGGTCAAAGTCCCATCCCTC
>CAYZDV010000141.1:0-4995 GCA_964477275.1 uncultured Eubacteriales bacterium | reverse complement strand
AAAAAAACTTCTCTTTCCATGGGCGCTATGATGTAAACGACCTCTTCCTCCAGCCACTTGCGGTAGGTTTCGGGAAGTTTGACTTTCTGGGAAAATACATCTCCTGCTAAAAAGTAAGCAGCAAGAATACATGAAATGAAGATGAATTTGTGTCTCACCCCTGACTCCTTATATCGAGTATCCTCGAGTTGTTTTTCTTTCGATATCTATTATTAGATTAGCTTTGTTGGCCGAAAAATTCAAGATATCATTGACATAAATTGGGGACTGTCCCCAATTTTTTTACTGAAAAAAGATGCTTGCCAGAGACGGGAGGGGTTTGCCTGGTCTCTTTTTTTTTGATATATTGAAAATTCAAATTACTGATGCCAGTAATATTGCGTTCATAATAAAAGCCCAAGTGCATGGTCATCGAGGAGGAAACATGAAGATCAAAAACATCATAGTCCCTGCTCTCCTGCTTGGATTTCTCTTCAGCCCAATTTCAGCTCCAGACTTCGCTTATTCCCAGAAGAATCCCCAGAAACAAAAAGCAAAGGGCAAAATAAAGGTTCCGGCTGAAGAAAAAGTCTACATTCCCAGGGAAGTTAAATCCGAGCTGGATGCAGGAATTGAAGCCAGGGAAGGACGTCAGGATATTCCCTTTACCGTTTTTAAGCATCTCTATCTTCCAGCCCAGGACAATATCCACAATATTTTTCTATTCAAGGTAATAAACAAAGACCTGGAGTTCAAACCTTTAACTGTCTCTCCCAGGACCGATGAAGAAAAAGGAGAAGAGCAGGTAGAAGAACCGGAAACACCCGAGGCTTACCGGGCAAGTTTCAATATCTTCCTTGAATTCCTGCACCTCAAGAACAACCAGCCGGCCGAGGTTGCCAGAGAAGTTTACATTCCCGCCACTATCGAGATAGAAGGTCCTGAATATGACCCGGAAAAATATGAGTTTTACTCCACCGGATATCCTCTTCCTCCAGGAAATTATCTCATGGCCATGGCCATCACCTCTTTAGACCTGGAAAGAATCGGCACCTTTTATCTTGAATTTACCAACCCTGATGTGCGCTCTTTCACCGATAAACTGGATACAACTCCGATCTTTTGTGTCGAAGATATTGAGCAGATGCCATCTACTGAAATCAGGACCGAAGTTCACAGGGGATATTTCACCTATTCCATTCTCAGGATATTTCCCAATTTTGAAAATGTTTTTGCTCCCGGGGAGAAGCTGGATGTTTTCTTTTTCATATATGGGACTGTCCCTGGAGCCGACCAGAGATTCCACATTGAAATATCGTATGAAGTGAAAAAGAATGATGAACTGACTATCCGGTATGAACCACAAGCTTATGACACTCCCCTGATCAGCCAGCCGCTGCCTATGAAGCAGACGATGCTTATTACATCTGAAACTGGTGAAGAAAGAAGGGAAACAAGAGACCTTGAACCTGGAAATTACATTTTAGTAATAGATATCAAAGATAAAATCTCTGGAAACAGCGCCACCAAGCATCTGGAGTTCGAAGTAAAAGAAGAAGTAAAAGAAGAAGTTTTATCGTCTTAACCAGAAAGTTGAGAATAGTATCCTGAAGAAGAGAAAAAAACCTTTCTCTACTGCTTGGCTATTGTTTTTTCAAGCTGGATGTAATTGACCAGACCACCGGGGACGTCTTTCACTGCCAGGGAGATGGTGTAGTGGCCGGGGTCGACATACATCTCTGCGAGGTAAGGATAGCTGCTTTTGAGGGCCACCTGGTAGTCTTGAGCGGGGATTATGATCTGTTCGGTCAACTCATGACAACCTGATACCAGGCCTTTGGAGTCCAGCAGGGCGATGTAAACCTTGATCTGTCCGCGATAGTCATTCTCCTGGGGAAGGAGGGTTAAATGACTTATGGGCAGCAGAAGCTTCAGAGTGAGGCGAAGTTTACTGGAAGCCGGCATCGGTTCTACGGGCATGAGCTGGACCATAATGTTCAGGGGATTGTACTGGCGATGGAGGTAGAGACGTGAGAAGACGCCCTCTCTTATCTTGTCCTCCTGAGAGATGCGGGTGTAGCCTTCTCTGACCCGAATGCTGTATTTCTCATCGACGTCCACAAGTTTGACTTCCAGGGAATGATACCTGCCGTCTTCTCTGTGGGGGGAAACATAACCCAGGGAATAGTAAAACTGAAGGTCATTCTCGATTCTCCGCAATCCGGATTCGATGTCGTTGGTGTTCAAAACAGCGATGCCGCCAGTATCGTTGGCCATCAGCTTAAGGGCGTCGTTGTGATATCGAGACCCTGCTCTCACCATGCCCGAGCCCCGGGAATAGGTCTTCCATCCTTCGGCTTTGTCTGCGGAAAGGATCATGCTCTCCAGTCCCTCAGCATTGATGGGGTAGAGGGAGATTTCATTCGCGTTGCATCTTGCTGTCAATTCTTTGAAAAGCCGGGTTTCATCATAGGTTAAAGCTTCGCTGCGAGCACTTCCAAAGGGGAAGGTCTGGTCAATAAAAGAGAACACCTCCTCACTGGGGTTTAAAGCCAATCCGTCGCTGACATAGATCAGAAGCTTTTTTCCTTCGATTCCGGTCAGATAGTCGAGAAAAGCATTTATCGATTTGAGAGAGAAGAGAAGGTCTCCCCGTTCAGCCTCCACATAGTTTCTTGCCATTCCCAGGGCCCGTTCATAGGTCTCGAATCTTTTTTCCCGCTGCATGTTGGAGACTATGCTGTTGAGCTCTTTTCTCAGGTCTTCCCTTGTCCTCTGACGCAAAAGAGCCTGCCCGGAACGCTCCTTGACTGCGGCGAGGGCTTGAAGAAGCATGTAAGGGTTTGAGGTGAAATCCTGAACAATCTCGAGCTTTTGATCGAGACAGGCGACCAGGCCCTGGTTGATATCGTGCTCAAGAGAGAAATTGTTGCGGATGAAAGACTCCAGTTTTTTGATGCTCCAGTTCCTGTTTAGAGGATGGAGGTGCCAGTTGTCGAAATAGAAGATAATTTTATTCCGGAATTCAGGGGATTTTTTGGTTACCGGCTGGGGAGAAGCCACGAGTTTTTCCATCTTCTCATCCGGGGATGAAATGTGGACCTCCATTCCCTGGACTTCATAAAAATTGGTCAACTTCTGGAGCAGGCCGTCTTCGTAGATTTTAAAGTTTTCGGGCTTGAGACCGGTGACCCTGTTTCCTTTTTTGTCTGTGACCACGACATCGATGTTGGTCACGATGACCTCGACTTCATAGGCGGGTCGGGGTATTTGTTCTTCCTGCGGCGATGGTTTTTTCCTGGGTTCCTGGGTTAGAGCAGTATGTCCTGACAGAAGAATGCTGAGAGTCATAAGAAAAATCAGATTTTTCGCTTTCATTTTCTTACACTCCTTATAATGGGAGGTTATGAAAAGATTTGCGGTCAGTCACGGGGAGCGGATTTTTTGCATTTTGAGCATTCTTCAGGGACGATCTATTAAGATATTAAAGCCGCGCATTTTCCCTGGTGTTTGTGAATCCGCCTGCTTTGCCCCAATATTATAGCATAATAGGGGAGCAGAGCATAAAAAAGGGGCTGACACCGGCTAAAAGGTGCCAGCCCCTTTTTGCTTCGGCTTCAGCTTAGAATCTGACTCTGGCTCCGACGTAGAATCTCATGGGCAGAAGGATCTCTGTTGTCTCCTTGTAATCCCATTGTGGGTCATTGCGGGCATAGGCGATATCGATAGCTGCCTGGTTATTGGTGACGTTGTAGATATCACAGAAAAGATCGAGAAGGACACTTCCATAGGCCCTGAGGCCGTAGTTGAATTTGAGGTCGATCTGGTAATAGCCGGGGGTTTTCTCCTGTCCTGTTTTTACCAGCTCAGTCCACTCAGGGTTTAGCGGCCAATTGAGGTAAATTCCATAGCGGAGGGGCAGGAAGTTGTAGGATTCGGTGAAGTACATTCCGGAGTTCCAGTAGAAAAGAGCTCCGATGTCCAGGCCGAAGGGAGTTCTGTAGGTGCCGAAGATTTTGATCTTGTGAGGAATGGTGCCCGGGGTTGGCCCCCACATCCAGGGGGCTCTGGGGTCGATCTCGATGAAATCGCCCTGAAGGTCGGCGTTTCCGTCGGACTGGCTGTTTCCGAGGGAATGTTTGAAGGAGTACTGGGTGACGATAAAGGAGCCGTTTTCAAACCGTTTGGAGAGCTCGAAGTCATAACCGTAGATGTCTCTCTTGGCGCCGATGAGGTTGGAGAGGTAGTAGTTTGCCGGACCAGTCGGGCCTTCAGCTCCATAGCCGAAATCCTGGTAGGTAAGAGCGTATTGTCCCCAGATCGGATGGTCTTTATAAGCCTCAACATAAGTATAAAGGTCGTAATCCTCAATGATCCTTCGGTCGCCGCGATAATACACCTGGTTGGAAAGGACGAAGCCATTCCCAAAGTCAATCTCGTGGGTGAGAGAAGCTTCGTGGGCGTAATTGTCCCTCGTATTGGGAGTCCAGGAGCAATCCCTGTATTCTGCAGAGCCGCGGATGCGGTAGGTGTACCAGTCGTTATTGAGCCAGATCTGCTCGTGGGTGATTCGGCCGGAGATGTTTCCGCCGAAGTGGATCATGCCGAAGGGCGTGGGGTCGGAGAATTGTCCGTAGAAGAGGGTTAGCTTCTGTGTGCCCCGGCCGCCGATGTTCCAGACCAAGCCAGCCCTGGGAAGCAGCCGAACAGGCATCTTCAGGATGACAATGCCCTCGGAGTCATAGTAGTCATGCTTTTCAAACCTTAATCCTGCGTTAATGGTGAAGTAGTCGTTGATCTTCCAGTCATCCATGAGGTAGCCGATGTAGCGTTGAGCTCTGACTTTATTGACCCCCCTTTTATCGTCTATGATTCGCCAGAAGTTCAACCCGTGCTCGTTGAGATCGGTAAAGGTGGCCTGCCTCAGCTCCGCCTCGGTCACCACCCCGTCGCCGTCGAAATCGTAGGCCTCAGAGGTAGGACCCCAGTTGGCGTTGAGCCAGGGAAGGAGCCTCT
>CAYZDV010000140.1:0-4997 GCA_964477275.1 uncultured Eubacteriales bacterium | reverse complement strand
TTTTCCAGAACCTTCAGATTGGCTGTTGTTTTTCTTTGAAGAAAGGGGATAAAAGCCGGGTCTTTCTCGATGGCGATGACCCGGCCTGCCTTCTCGGCCAGGGCAAAGGTCAGGATTCCCTTGCCGGCTCCGATTTCGATGACGAGGTCCTGTTTTTTTGGAGCGATGCTGCGGACAATCCGGTCCAGGAGCGGGCTTTTTTTCAGAAAGTGCTGACCTAATGCTTTTCTCTTTGTCCTTCTGGTCACTTCACTTTTCCGTTTCCCCGGGTTTCCGACTCTTTGATGACCACCGAACAGGCCATGTCCCCGATGATGTTGGTGGTTGTCCGGCACATGTCCAGGAAGCGGTCTACGCCCAGAATCAGGGCGATTCCTTCGAGGGGAATCCCGATTTGTTTGAGGACCATGGCAAGGGTGATGATTCCTGCAGCAGGCACACCCGCTGCTCCAACCGATGCGAGGGTGGCCATGAGGACGATGGTGACCTGATCCGTTAAGTTCAGGGGAATGCCGTAAATCTGGGCGATGAACACGGCGGCCGCTCCCTGATAAAGGGCGGTTCCGTCCATGTTGATGGTGGCTCCGAGGGGGATGACAAAACTCGAATATTCCCGGGAGACCCCGATGTGCTCCACGCATTCCATGCTCACCGGCAGAGCGGCATTGGAACTGGAGGTGCTGAAAGCGATGATCATGGCTTCCTTGACAGCCTTGAAAAAATGGAGAGGGTTTGTCCTGCCGAGCAGGCTCACGCTCAGGCTGTTGATGGAAAAGGTGTAGAGGAAAAGGCCTCCCACGACCACCAGCGAATACTTGAGCAAAGTGACCATGATGGCGACGCCGTACTGGCCGATAACGGTGGCGATCAAGGCCAGTACGCCCAGAGGTGCAAGCCTCATCGCGATGTGGACCACCTGGATGATGGCGTCATTCGCGCCGTCCAGGATCTTGATCAGCATTTCGGATTTTTCTTTTTTGATAAGGGAGAGGATGATGCCGAAGAGAAGTCCGAGGAAGATCACCTGGAGCATGTTCGCTTCAATAAGGGAGCGAAAGGGGTTGGTGGGAACGATGTCAACGAGAATATCCTTGAGCGATGGTTTTTCCGCCATCTTCTCTATTCCCGCATGGGCTCTGGATTCGTAGCTTTTGTAGAGTTCGGCTCTCACTTCCTCGTTCAGCCCGATGCCGGGCTTGACGGTGTTTGCCAGCGTGAGCCCGATGGAAATGGCGATGGCGGTCGTGATGATGAAATACACGATGGTCTTGAGGCCGATCCGGCCCAGCTTGCGGATGTCGCCCAGGCTGGCCGTGCCAAGAATGAGGGAGACGAGCACCAGAGGAACCACGATCATGGTGATCAGGCGCAGAAAGATGGTCCCGATGGGTTCGATGACCGTCGCTCTCTCGCCGAAAGCAAGTCCGGCCACGACACCCAGGATGAGGCCGATAAAAATCCAGGTATGGAGCTTGATGTCCTTCAGCCGGAATCGTTTCGGCATTTCAAGCGGCACCTTTCAGGATTTGCCCATCGAATCCTGGGCAGTGAAACCCCATGATATCCACTTGTCTTTCCCAAGTCAATTTTTAGCTGAATCATTTTTTTCGCTCATTTTGCCATCACGGATTTGGAGAGGCTTCCCACCACTCCAGAGAGAATCTCCGAAGCCGTGCGGCAACAGTCCGGGTTAGAATACATTGAGGAGCCGGAGGGCCATCAGAAAGATGGCAATGATCAGGATGATGCGAATCACTCCCTCCCCTTTTTTCACTGAGATCTTGGCTGCCCACCAGCCTCCAAAGCCCATTCCTGCGGCCAGGGACAGACCCAGCTTCCATTCCACGTTTCCGGTCAGGAAGAAGACCAACAGGGCTGGAATGGTGTAGATGAAGATGATAAAGACTTTGTGCATGTTGACCCGGACAAGATCCAGCTCCATCAAATGGTAGAGGGAAGCCATGAACAGGAATCCCACCCCGACCTGGATGAACCCTCCGTAGAATCCAATTCCGGCCATCGCCGGGTAAATCAACCAGGAGCTTCTCCGGGGATTCTCCTCTTGAAGTTTTTTCTGGTTGGATTTCTTGAACAGCATGGAAACGATGATGGCCATCAGCACATAGGCCAGGATCTTCTGAAAGAGCGCATCGGAGATTCTGGTGGCGAGCACAGCGCCGGCCACTGCCCCCGGCAGGGTGAAGGCGGTCAGCTTGAGGCTTGTTCGGAAGGCGTGGTATTTTTCCCGGCGGAAGGAGACCACCGCAGAGAGGGTCTGGGCGATGATTCCTATCCTGTTTGTTCCGTTGGCCAGGGAGGGATCGAGCCCCAGGAAAATGAGAAAGGGGAGGGAGAGAGTCGAGCCGCCGCCAGCCATGACGTTGAGCAGACCGGCGATTGAGCCCACCCCAAACAGGAGAAAAAGTTTCACCAGCTCATTCATCTGAAGCTCACCGTGGGAGATATTCTACCACTTGGACGCCTGGAATAAAAAAGTTTTGTTCAGCAGGATAAAATATCGCATTTTCGCGATGATTTTCCATCATGGGGAGAAATCCTTGTCTTTCGCATAAGTTTTGATTATCTTGAGGGAATGCGTGAAGCCGTGGTTGAAGTCAAAGGGCTGAGCAAAGCCTTCAAGTCCCTCAGAGCTGTGGATGAGGTCTCTTTTTGCATTTTTCCCGGGGAAATTCTCGGGCTGCTCGGTCCTAACGGCGCGGGCAAAACAACCATTATTCATATGCTTCTGGGATTGACCACTCCCACCGCTGGAGAGATCAGAATCTTCGGCCTCGACATAAGAACGAACAGGGAGCACGTCATCCAGAAGGTCAACTTCTCATCTTCCTACGTTTCCATGCCCAATTCCCTGAAGGTTTGGGAGAGCATGAGGGTATTTGCCTGGCTGTACAATGTTCCGAACAGAAATCAAAGGATTGCCGAACTCCTCAGCGCCTTCGAAATCGAGAATATCAAGGATAAACTGGTCCGGCATCTCTCCTCCGGCCAGCAAACCCGGCTGAACCTGGCCAAGGCGCTCATCAATAATCCCAGAGTTATTCTTCTCGATGAGCCCACAGCCAGCCTTGACCCGGACATTGCCGACAAGACAAGAAGCCTTCTCAAGCGCATAAAAAAGGAGCAAAACATCTCCATCCTCTACACCTCGCACAACATGAAGGAGATGGAGGAGATGTCCGACCGGATTCTCTTTCTTCACAGAGGAAAAATTCTGGCCGAGGGCAGTCCCGGGGATGTGATCCGGGGTTTCGGGAGGAAAAACCTGGAGGAGGCTTTCTTGAAAGTCGCCAGGGAGAAATGGCGGTGAGGCCGCACCGGCTGATTGCTCTGTTCATGAGACATGTCTTTCTCTACAAGAGGAGCCTTCCGCGTCTTCTGGAGATTTTTTACTGGCCGCTTCTGGACCTCCTTGTCTGGGGTTTTATCACCATCTACCTGGCCCAGTTCAGGGAAGCGCTGCCCGATTTTGTCACCTTCTTCATCGGCGCCCTGATCCTCTGGGATATCCTCTTCAGGTCCCAGCAGGGGATTTCGGTCTCCTTTCTGGAGGACGTCTGGGCAAAAAACCTTTTGAACCTCTTTGCCAGTCCCCTGACTACGGCTGAGTATATTCTTTCCCTGATGATGGTCAGCGTGTTCAAGCTCATCGCCGTGGCCACTGTCTTGACCCTCCTGGCCTGGGCCATCTATTCCTTCAATATTTTCTTGCTGGGAGTTTCCCTCATTCCCTTTGTTCTCAACCTGGTCATCATGGGCTGGGCCATTGGCATCCTGACCACAGCCCTGATTTTGAGGTTCGGCCAGGAAGCGGAAGTCCTGGCCTGGGCTCTGGGCTTTCTGTTCATGCCGGTCTCAGCCGTGTTCTATCCCGTCTCCGTGCTTCCCTCTTTTCTTCAGGTGATCGCGCGGTTTGTCCCGGCCTCTTACGTTTTTGAGGGGATGAGGGCGGTTATTTCCAACGGAGGCTTTCCCCTCGGCGACCTTCTCCGCTCCTCCGGCCTCAACGCCTTCTACATCATTTTTGCTTTCCTCTTTTTCCGCTGGAATTTCGACATCGTCAAGAGAAAAGGACTGCTGGTGCGGATCGGAGAATAAGTCACCGGGAAAACCTGGAAGAGGTTTAAAACGATTATCGCGGCCAGGCTTTCCGTCTCTCTCCTTTTCTTCGGTCTCCCTTCCGGCGGTCGATCAGGCGGCGCCGATCGCCGCCGGAGCGGCGTTCAGGCCCCGTATATTCAAAAGGATCTTTTTTCCTTTCGTATCTCACGATGCGACCTCCTGTTCCTGACGGATTTTGCTTTTTGCTGGAGATTCATCGTCTGGTCAGCAAAAACTGTCTGTCGTTGATCAACCCCTCTTGTCCAGCATCGAAGCTGCAGCTTTTCCGCCCATCAAGCCGACTCACGGAAATTCGGACCGGCTCCTTACCGAAAACTAAAATCTGAAGGGAGCGATGCCATTTCCGTGTATTTTCGTCATTCAATTACCCACACAGAATGGAAGAGAACCTCTTTATATGATTTTTCGACGGAAGTCAAGAAGAGTCCGTCTCAGTCAAGAGCCAGAAAATAGTCTGAGACTCGGACATCGTATTCGGCGGGGTTCAGGGATTTGACGATCGTCCTTTTGTAGGTTCCTCGATGAGAATCCATCTCCGTCAGTTCGACGAGCTCCCCATCGATCTTTCTGCCCGAAGCGTCGGTGATGAGTTTGACTTTGGGACGGAGCATGAGAGTGGCATCCGGATTGGATTCGGTGACGATGGCCAGCTCATTGGTATCGAGCGCGACGAGTGTTCCGGCCGGATAAACACCCAGCATGGTGGAAAAAACATTGATCAGGACAGGATCAAATTCCGTTCCGCTTTTCTCCTGCATCAAATTCAAGGCTTTCTCACGAGTAAAAACATGCTCTCTGTAAGGCCTTTCGGTAGTCACAGAATCGAAGAAATCACAGATTTTGACGATCTTGCTGTA
>CAYZDV010000139.1:0-5011 GCA_964477275.1 uncultured Eubacteriales bacterium | reverse complement strand
GGGAATGGCGTTAAAAATCTGAAGGGAGCGATGCCATTTCCGTGTTTTTGATCCACATTATCGGGAAGAGAATCGAGGTCGTTATCCCCGGGTTCAGACCATATCCAGGATATGGCCCATTTTTTCTTTTTTCGTTTTTAAATACTTGAGGTTGGTCTTGTTGGGGAGGACTTCGATCGGCACGCGTTCGACGATTTCCAGCCCGTATCCTGAAAGCCCGACGAATTTTCTCGGGTTGTTGGTAATCAGGCGGAGTTTGATTGCCCCGAGGGAAACCAGGATCTGAGCTCCGATTCCATAATCCCTCTGGTCGGGCCGGAAGCCCAGCTTCTGGTTGGCTTCCACAGTGTCCAGTCCCTGGTCCTGGAAGGCATAGGCTCTGATTTTGTTGGTGATGCCGATGCCCCGGCCCTCCTGGTTGAGCATGTAGAGAATGACGCCTTTTCCTTCTTTTTCGATCATCTCCATCGCCCGGTGAAGCTGATCGCCGCAGTCGCAGCGGACCGAGCCGAAGGTGTCTCCGGTCAGACATTGAGAATGAGCCCGGACAAGTGTCGGCTCACCCTTCCTGAGCTCTCCTTTGACCAGCGCCAGATGCTGCTCCTTGTAAATGACATCCTCGAAGACCAAGATTTTGAATTGTCCGAATTTTGTGGGCAAATTCGCTTCGTCGATTTTTTTTACCAGGCATTCGGTCTTCATCCGGTGCTTGATAAGGTCGGCGATGGTCAGGATGGGAATGCCGTGGACCCGGCTGAACTCTTCCAGCTGGGGAATCCGGGCCATGGTCCCGTCTTCGTTCATGATCTCGCAGATGACACCAGCCAGTTTCAACCCGGCCAGCCGGGCCATGTCCACAGCCGCTTCTGTCTGGCCGGCCCTTTCCAGGACCCCGCCTTCCTTTGCTTCCAGGGGAAAGATATGACCGGGCCGGGCCAGGTCAGAGGGCCGTGTTTTGGGATCGATGGCGACCTGAATAGTCCGGGCTCTGTCATGGGCGGAGATGCCAGTCGTGACCCCCTCTCTGGCATCTATGGAGACGGTAAAGGCCGTCTTGAAGGGAGCGGTGTTGTCCCGGACCATCAAGCGGAGATGGAGTTCCTTGAGTCTTTCTTTGGTCAGGGGCATGCAGATCAGGCCCCGGCCATATTTGGTCATAAAATTGATGACTTCAGGGGTGACCTTTTCTGCGGCCACCATCAGGTCGCCTTCGTTTTCTCTGTCTTCATCATCGACGATGATGATCATCTTCCCGGTTTTGACGGCCTCGATGGCCTGCTGGACGGCTGCAGTTTTCGGTCTCATTTTTGGTCGGGTTCCTCTCTCTGTCATCTCCCGTTTCGTTTCTGCTGGATCATCCAATTATACACATATTTGCCGATCATGTCACACTCTATATTGACCTCCTCTGCCCTTCTGAGGTCACCGAGGTTGGAGCTTTTGAGAGTGACGGGGATGAGCTCGATGTCGAAAGAGGAAGGCTTCAGCTCGGCGATGGTCAGGCTGACGCCGTTGACGGCGATCGACCCCTTAGGAATGAGGTAGGGACGAAGCTCCGGCGGGAAAGAAATGGCCAGCCTTCGTCCGTCCGGCCTTTCGGTGATTCTGAGGATTTTTCCCCGACCGTCGATATGGCCGGTGACCAGATGACCGCTCAAGGCCGCAGATAGGGTGAGAGGCGGTTCAAGATTCAGGCGATCTCCTGGCCGGAGCGAGCCCAGGGTCGTCTTCTGGATGGTTTCCCGGGAGAGGTTGAAGGAGACGATGTCTTTTTCACGTCCGATCAGGCTCAAGCAGACGCCGTTCACGGCCAGACTCTCTCCGGTTTCCAGTCGGCTGAGCTCTGGAGGCGCTTCGACAGCCATTTCCTGCTTTCCCCGGCGGTAACCCTTGAACCGGCCCGTATGACGGATGATTCCAGTGAACATCACAAATATCCTTCCATGATGATGTCTTCACCGATTTGAAAAGAATGAGTTCTTTTCAACTGAAGGGAATCCTTGACCCTCTCCACTCCTTCTCCCTGGAAAAGAGAGGGCGCCTTCCGGCCGCCGATCAACTTCGGTGAAAGGGTGAGGAAGAGTTTATCGGCCAGCCTCCTCTCCAGAATCGAGGTCATCAGGCGGCTTCCCCCTTCGGCAAGCACGCTGGAGACCTCGTGTTGGCCCAGCCAGCTGAGAACGTCCTCGACATCGACCCGGGATGAAGGGAGGGCAATGACCTCCGCGCCCTTTTTCCGGAGGGCATCCGCTTTTCGGGGCGAAGCCTTCTCCGGGGCGAAGACGATGATTTTTCCCCGGGAAAGGGTAGAGAGAATCCTGGCCTGGAGAGGGAAGCGGAGACGGGAGTCGAGGATGACCCGGGTTATCCGTTTTCCCTTCCAGTTGGGATGGCGGACAGTCAGCAGGGGGTCGTCGTTGATCAGGGTGTTGACCCCGACCATCAACGCGTCAAACTCTCCTCTGAGAAGATGGGTGTACTGTCTTGTTTCCTTAGAGGAGATCCAGCGGGAGGAGAATGTTCGGGTGGCCATTTTTCCGTCGAGACTCAGGGCGGCCTTGGCGGCACAAAAAGGAATTTTGCGGGTGATAAACTTTTCGTAAGCTTCGTTCAGGCGCCGATTCCTCTCCTCCAGAAGCCCGACCGAGACTTCGATTCCGGCCTGCTTCAGGATTTTGAATCCCTTTTTATGGATGAGGGGGTTGGGGTCGAGAGAGGAGATGACCACTCTCTTAGGGCCAGCCTGAAGAAGAGGTCCCACACAGGGAGGCGTCTTTCCCCGGAGCACGCAGGGCTCGAGGGTGATGTAAACCGTGGAGTTTCGGGCGAGGGAGCCTGCTTTGCGCAGGGCGAGGATTTCCGCGTGAGGCTCACCGGCTCGTTCATGGTAGCCATGGCCGACGACGACACCGCGACTGACAATGACCGCGCCGACGCAGGGATTGGGGCTTGTCCAGCCAATGGCCCTTTCCGCCAGAGAATAGGCCATCTGGAGGTAGAAAATGTCATTGAGGCTGCTCATGAAAGAAGTGCCCTGACAAATTCCGGAGGAGAGAAATGAAGCAGGTCCTTTTCCTCCTCTCCGATGCCGATGAATTTGATGGGGAGCTTGAGCTCGTCAACGATGCTGATGACGCTGCCTCCTCTGGCTGTTCCATCCAGCTTGGAGAGAAAAATCCCTGTCAAGCCCGAAAATTTCACGAATTCCCGGGCCTGAACCAGGGCATTCTGTCCGATGCTGGCATCCAGGACGAGCAGGACTTCGTGGGGGGCTCCCTCAACCTGCCTGGCGATGACCCTCTTGATCTTCTCCAGCTCGTTCATGAGGTTGGTGTTGGTGTGGATTCGGCCGGCCGTGTCCACCAGAAGAAGCTGGTAGGAGTGGGTTTTGAAAGACTGAATGGCATCGAAAACGACCGCCGCCGGGTCGGCGCCGTACTGGCCTTTGACGACCGGAATATTCAGCTTTTTCCCCCACAGAACAAGCTGTTCCTGGGCCGCGGCCCTGAAGGTGTCGGCGGCCACCATCAGGATGCTTTTGCCCGTCTGCTGGAAATGGCTGGCCAGCTTTGCCAGGGAAGTGGTCTTTCCGCCGCCGTTGACGCCGACCATCATCACCACCGATGGGGAGTGGTCGAGGTTGGAATCAGAGGGGAATTGAGACAGGATTCGGATCAATTCGTCCTCGAGCAGGGACTTGATGGTTGGGAAGGAGTCGGTTTTTTTAGACTTTTCCCTGATCGACTCGATGATTTTCTCTGTGGAAGTCAGACCCACGTCGGCCGCAACCAGTGACTCCGCGAGCTGCTCAAGGATGTTTTCACGGGATTCGCTGCTGCGAAGGAGCTCGTCGAACCTTCCCGTGAGAGCCTCTCGCGTTCTCACCAATTTTTCTTTGAGCTGGCCGAACATGATACAACCATTATATTTTTCACTCTGTTCGAAGTCAACGAAACCGGAAAAATCGCTGTTGCCGTGATGAAAAGGTTTAAAAAGAACGGGTCCTGTCCCGAGCCCGCCGCTGGGCCACTTTTTTTTCTTGATGGAAAACCATCACGAAAATGGAAAGAGAAACAGCGAAGCCCCGGTTGTTGAGAGCGGAAGATTGTGTTACATTGAAGAGGACCATGAGCGAGACACGCTGGGTTTTGTTCCCTTCACGGCAAGAAGCGAACGTGCTGTCAGCCGAGCTGGGAATTCCAGAGCTCATCGCTCAAATCCTTGTCAACAGGAACATCAGCGATGTCGAGGCCGCGCACCGATTTCTTCACGGCAGCCTCAAGAGCCTCCATGACCCGCATCTCATGGAAGGAATGCGGGAGGCGGTCTTCAGAATCAGGCAGGCGATCTTGCGGAAAGAGAGAATTCTGATCTTCGGCGATTATGACGTGGACGGCATCCTGTCGGTGGTGGCCCTGACCAGGGCTTTGAGGTCTCTGGGAGCGGATGTCGATTATTTCATCCCCGAGAGGCTGAAATACGGCTACGGGATAAAAGAGGAATTCATCGAGATCGCTGTCGAGAAAAAAGCCAGCCTGGTGATGAGCGTCGACTGCGGCATCAAGGCGACTCGCTTTGCCCAGAGGGCGAAGGAAAAAGGAGTCGATCTCATCATCACCGACCACCACCTGCCCGGAAATGTCCTTCCGCAGGCAACGGCGGTCCTCAATCCCAACCTCAGCGGCTCCCGCTATCCGGATAAAGGATTGGCCGGCATCGGGGTGGTCTTCAAGCTGATCCAGGCTCTTTTCGGGGAGGAGGGCGACTCCTCGGTGCTCTCCGAGTATTTAAGGCTTGTTTCCATTGGCACGGTTGCCGATGTGGCCGATCTCAGAGGAGAGAACAGGCTTCTGGTCAGGTTCGGACTGGAAGCGCTGGATGATGTTTCCGACATCGGGTTGTCAAGCCTGATCGACCTTTGCGGCCTCAAAGGCAAAAGAGTCTCTGTTGGAGATGTCGGTTTTCGCATCGGGCCGAGGATCAACGCTGCCGGCCGGATGGGGATGACCGA
>CAYZDV010000138.1:0-5048 GCA_964477275.1 uncultured Eubacteriales bacterium | reverse complement strand
GACCCTCTTTTCTCTTCACACGACAATTCTGGGGATGCCGGGGTGGATGCGGGTCACGATTTCATAGTTGATCGTGCCCTCCAGGACAGCGAGGTCTTCAGCGGTGACCCGCTCCTCTCCATCCCTGCCGATGAGGACAGCCTCGTCCTCAATCTCGACCCCGGGAATATCCGTTGTGTCGACCGCGATGAAATCCATTGCCACCCTGCCCCGGAGGGGCGCTCTCCGGCCTCTGATGAGGACATAGGAAGAATTCGACAGACGGCGGCTGTAGCCGTCATAATAGCCGACGGGAAGCACAGCCAGCCGGGTCTGGCGGCCTGTCCTGTAAGTGCAGCCGTAGCCAATAAATGCCCCTGGCGGGGCTTTCTTGAGCTGAGCGACTCTTGTCTTCCAGGAAAGAACAGGTTTCAGGAGAAGGGGTTTTCTATTCTGAAGCCGGCAGGAGAGAAGCGTTTCCCTGGAGGGCCAGAGCCCGTAGAGTCCGATTCCCACCCGAACCAGGTCGAAATAGGTCTCGGGGAAAAGAATCGCGGCGGCCGTGCAGGACATGTGCTTGAGGGGAATGGCCAGCCCGCTTTTCCCGAGAAGCCGCAGGAATCGCTGGAAATTTTCGAGCTGGAGCTGGGCATAGCTGTGGTCAGTGGTGTCTTCGATGTTGGCAAAGTGGGAGGAGATTCCTTCGACCACAAGCTCCGGGAACTCCTGCGCTCTGCGCACAAAAGCAAGGAAATCTCTCTCGCTCACGCCCTGACGATAGGTTCCTGTCTCCACCTTGACATGGACAAAAGCCTTTTTTCGCAGCGAGCGGCAGGCCTCAGCCAGACGGCTGAGCGTCTCGGAATTGTAAACGGTCAGCCGCAGGTCGATGGCAAGCGCATCCCTCAATTCGTCGAGCGGGGTATAGCCCAGGACCAGAACCGGACAGGTCAGCCCCTGCTGACGGAGAAGAGCTCCTTCCTGCGGAGAATGGACACCGAGCCAATCCGCACCGGAAGCGGCGGCGATTCTCGAGACCTCGACAATGCCGTGCCCGTAAGCATTGGCCTTGACCACGGCCAGGAGTTTTCGTTTTTCTCCGATCAGAGCGCGGAATTGCCGGATGTTGTGAATAAGGGCTGAGCTGTCGACCTCGACCCACTGCAAAAGCCTCTTCATCACAGGAGTGAACACGGGCCTAAAAGGAGGAGAGCTCGCGCCTGATTTTTTCCAGGTCAACGACTCCGCTCAGCCTGTCTTCGACCAGGATTGTCTCCTCTCTTTCCATTCCGGTGGAAATGAGGGCGACCTCGGCCTGGATGCAATCTTCGATGAGCTTGAGGTAATCGGTAAGGCCAGCCGGAAGGGAGGAAAAATCCCTGACTTTCCGGATCTGCCTCTTCCAGCCGCGGACCTTCTTGTACTGAGGAGTGACCTTGTCCAGAATCCAGCTTTCGGTGGGAAAGCCGGGGAGGAGCTCCCCCGCGTATTGATATCCCACGCAGACCTGAATCTCCTCCAGCTCATCGAGAACATCGGGTTTTGTCAACGCAATCCGCTGAATGCCGTTCAGCCGGCAGGAATAGGAGACCGCAACGGCATCAAACCAGCCGCAGCGCCGGGGCCGGCCGGTGGTCGCCCCGAACTCGTTCCCCCTCTGGAGAAGGTATCTTCCGGTCTCATCGAATAACTCTGTGGGAAAAGGCCCTCCGCCGACACGGGTGGTGTAGGCTTTTGTCACACCCAGGACGGCATCGACCCGCTGCGGCCCGATGCCCAGCCCGGTGCAGACTCCTCCGGCTGTGGAGCTGGAGGATGTGACATAAGGAAACGTGCCGTGGTCGATATCCAGCAGGGTGCCCTGAGCTCCCTCGAAAAGAACGGATTTACCCTCCTTGATTCTCTCCTCCAGAAGAAGGGAAACGTCCCTGATGTATTTCTTCAGCCGGGAGGCGTAGGAAACATATTCCCGGTAGATTTTCCCGGCGTCCACAAGGGGATGCCGATGATGGGCGAAATAGATGTTCTTCTCTCTGACGTTTTCCTCTATCCTGTCCTTGAGCAGGGAAAGGTCGAGAAGGTCGCCAACCCGGATTCCCCGCCGGGACGCTTTGTCTTCGTAACAGGGACCGATTCCCCGGCAGGTGGTGCCGATCTTCTTCTCGCCCCGCTTCTCCTCGCTGATTTTTTCGACGAGGGAGTGGTAGGGAAGGATGAGATGAGCGTTCTTGGAGACAACCAGGTTATCGTCGACCTCCACGCCAAAGTTCTTCAGCTCCCCGATTTCATCCAGGAAGGCTTTCGGGTCGAGGACAACGCCGTTGCCGATGACACAGAGCGTTCCGGCATGAAGAATTCCCGAGGGCACGAGATGGAGGATGATTTTTTTCCCTCTGACAGACACGGTGTGCCCGGCATTATGACCGCCCTGGTAGCGGGCGACGATGTCGAAGCCGGGCGTGAGGAGGTCGATGATCTTGCCCTTGCCTTCGTCTCCCCACTGGGTGCCAACGACGAGCAAATTGGCCATAAAACTCCTTCAAGAACCTGATGCCTGGTATGATAAACGGAAAACGTGCCGAAAGCGAATTGTAACAGAAGTCACATTTCGAGACAATGTTAAAAACTCAGCGCAGCCTGGATGGAAAAGGAGTTGTTCTTGATTTCAATGTCCTTCTCACGGTTGAAATCATATTCAAATTTCAGGAGAAGATTCTCCGCAAGGGAATAGACAAAACCGACCGTCCAGCGTTTCAGGTTCTCGGAAATTCCCTCTCCGGCCGCATCCGGGCTCAAGAACCCTGGACCGTGAAAGCCATCCTCATATTTTATCCTCTGGAAGCTTGCCACAGGCCGGAGCCTGTCCATCTCGAAGGAGGCCATCACGTAAAATCCCTCCGCATGCCCCTGGCCATCGGGGAGGTCCAGACGGGCCCTCGTGTATTCTGAGAAGATCGTGATCCCTTCCAAGGCCCAGGCGAGATCCACGGCCTGGAGGACAAGAAGGCGCGCATTCCCCTCGTCATATTTGCCCCTGAAATGGGAGTAGGCGACTTCAAAGGCCTGACCGAGGACAAGGCCAAACCTTCCACCCTTTCCTTTGTCCCTGTTTCTATCTTTGAACTGCTGGCCCTGACTCAGGCTTTCTTCCTCGGCGAGACCGTTCCCGAGAAAAACGGAGTAGAAAAAGCTCCGCGTCCTCCCCTCGACAAGAACTCCGACATCTCTCCAGCGCAGGGGAAACGTCGTTTCGATATTCAGGGGGCTTTTGACCAGGAGTGTCTGGTGGGGACGGTTTGCGGAATTGTACCGCCCGAAGGGAACACGATAAAGGCCCGCTTTCAGGCTGAAGGATTCCGAAGGCTTGAAGACGGCCAGCGCCTGGTCGAACTCGAAGCCGGCCTCCGGGCTGAGGTTGAACTCGGCCAGATACTCGAAGCCGGCGGCCAGCTCCCCGCTGAACACAAGACCAGCCTGGCCGCTTTCAAAGCTGCCCCGGGAAACATCTGTTTGCTCTTGCCCTTTGAGATAGGCAAAGGAAAGATAACCATTGATCCTTGCCTGGAGAGCGGTCAGGCAAGAGGCGAAGAGCAGCATAAAGAACACTGTTTTTTTGTTCATGATTCAAAAGACCGAAAAGTCAAAATCATCTTCGAGGAGGGAGCGTTTCCACTTCTCCACGTTGATCTTCTGTGTGATGAGGCGTTCGATTTCAGAGATTCCCTTTTTCGTCCCCATCCAGATCGCGCCCACGACCAGACCGGCCTGGATGACGACTTTCTTGTAGATTCCCTCTTCGCTTTTTTCCTTCCGGAACTCCTCGTAGCCTTCCCCTTCGGGGTTGACCAGCCCGACCGAGGTCAGGTCAATGCCCACCACCTTCAAGGTATTCCAGGGGATGGTCCCTTCGTAGCTTTTTTTCTCATCGAGGATGTTCGAAGCCGCAATCCGGGCCTGGTTGAAGGAAGCAGGGATGATCCCGTAGACGCTTCCCCTGTGCTCGACGATATCGCCCGCAGCGAAGATCCCCGGGATGCTTGTCTGGAGGAAATCGTCGACGACAAGACCCCGGTCGGTTGCAAGCCCGGCCTGACGGGCGAGTTTCAACTCTGGCCTGACGCCCGCTGCCACCACCGCCATTTCCGCTTTGAGTTCCCGGCCGTCTTTCAACCTGAGGCCAGCGACTCCATCCTCACCGAGGATTTCCTGGGTCGTCAGGCCGAGATGGACTCTGATGCCGATCTTTTCGATCCGATTCTTGAGAAGGGAGGCGGCCTGAACGTCCAGCTGGCGGGGCAGCAGCCGGTCGAAGAACTCCACCACTTCCACTTCCGCCCCTCTTTTCTTCAACGCCCTGGCTGTTTCAAGCCCCAGCAGACCGCCGCCGATGACCACCACCCTGCGCCGGTTTTTCAGCTCTTCAATGAGGTTCAAGGCATCGTCGAGAGTCCGCAGCGTGAACACGCCCCGCCTGTTCACTCCCTGGAGAGGGGGGAGGAAGGAACGGGAGCCGCCGGCCAGAAGGAGGGCGTCATAGGCTTCTTTTTTTCCTCCCTGGAGCTCGACCTCCCTGGCCTCCGGTAAAATTTTCTGGACGGGCCGGGCCAGATGGACGCGGATATTCTGCTCTTCATACCATCTCTCGGGAAAGGCGAACAGCTTCTGGTAAGGGAGGCTGCCGGCTAAGAATTCGATCAGGTTGGGACGGGGGTAATAGCGATATTTTTCCTCGGCAAAGACATCGACCTCAACGCTTTTGCTCTGCTCGCGGAGCGTTTTGGCAGCAATGGTGCCCGCTAAGCCGTTGCCAACAATGATCACTCTCATCGGAAAGACCGGAATCCCGGATTATCGAATGGTCACGCTATCTTCTGGAAAAATTCTTTTCCCACCCCGCATTGAGGACAGACCCAGTCGCCGGGAAGGTCCTCGAACGGCGTTCCCGGGCTTATCCCGTGGTCAGGGTCGCCTGACTCCGGGTCGTAGATGTATCCGCAGGCGGTGCATTCCCATCTGTCCATCATCACTCTCCTCTCGAATGCCAAAATGACTGAAAAGAAGGATTCCGA
>CAYZDV010000137.1:0-5109 GCA_964477275.1 uncultured Eubacteriales bacterium | reverse complement strand
TTGTTCCGCATTCTTCGTACCAGGTACTCATTTTTGCGATGAGCCAGACCAAAAATAATAAACGGAGTGCACCGAATTCTCATGCTCCGGGCCCTCGTTCATACGGGACCGGGCCTTTTCTTTATCCGCGTTTTCCAGAGAAAACCGAGCAATTTTTTTATCAAATATGTCTTGACATTAGCCTCTGTTTCCTATAAATACTTGAACAAGGCTAAGGAATTGAGAAAGCCAAACTCAAATTAAGGACCCTTTAACGAAGGTCAAATCACATTTGGAGGCTCGTATGAAAAAGAGGATTGCATTGTTGGCTCTGGCTGGCGTGGCGGTTTTCTCCTTCAGTCCCTTATCTCATGGCGCGGGTTTTCTCATT
The DNA here is from genome assembly GCA_964477275.1 of uncultured Eubacteriales bacterium. GTDB lineage: Bacteria > Acidobacteriota > Aminicenantia > Aminicenantales > Aminicenantaceae > CAYZDV01. Next base: position 4,739 of record CAYZDV010000137.1, on the reverse strand, counting down.
TATGAACACGGGGCTGCAGCCATGGCCATGGGCGGCGCGTTCGTCGGGCTGGCCAATGATGCCTCAGCGATATTTCATAATCCTGCGGGCATCGCCTTCCTGGATGGAACGCAGGTATCGGTCGGGTCAACTCTGATCATCCCGAAGTCCACGCTCACCCTGGACAACTGGCCTGACCCGAACTTCCAGACCGTCGAGCAGGTCAGTCAGGTCTTCTATCCTTCCACGCTCTACATCACCCACAAGTTGAGCGACCGGTGGGCCGCAGGATTCGGCTTCTTTTCTCCTTATGGTCTGGGTGCCCAGTGGCCGGAGGATTATCCTTTACGATTCATCTCCACCAAGGACGACCTGAAGACCTTCTTCTTCAATCCCACACTTGCCTTCAAGCTTAACGACAATCTGTCCCTGGGCGTCGGAGTTTCTTATATCTATGCTGACATTCACTTTGAGCTTGTTCAGATTGTTGACCTGACCGGCTATGGTCTCGGTGTTTATGAAGCTCCGGCTACCTTTGACGCCACCGGCAGTGCCTGGGGATTGAATGCGGGCGCCCTGTACAGGGGAGAAAAATTTTCCTTTGGCTTTAACTGGCGGGGCGGGTTCAGCGTTGATTTTGAGGGCGATGTTGACCTGGATACATCGGAGATTCCGATCCCGATTCCGAACACGGGCACAGCCTCGACTGCGTTCAACCTTCCCCATGTCCTGGGCATCGGAGCGGCGTTCAACCTGACCGACAAACTGCTCTTCACTGCTGATGTGCACTATGTGCTCTGGAGCTGTTATGATGAATTCACGGTGGAGATCGACATCGCCGGCTTTGAGGATCTGGTTGTGGATGAAAACTGGAAAGACTCGTTTGTCTTCCGCGGCGGTTTGCAATACATGGTCAACGCAAACTTTTCCTTGAGGGCTGGTTTTCTCTATGACCAGACTCCTCAGCCCGTGGAGACCATGGACCCCATTCTTCCCGATGCAGACCGCTGGGCGATTACCGCTGGTTTCGGCTATCAGGCCGGCAAATTGAAGATCGATGTGGCCTATCAGTTTGAGAAATTCCTGGAGAGGACAAGTCCGAACAGAGATATTTACCTGGATTACCCGGTTCCTGGAGTCAACCTCGGCGAGGGCACCTACGCCACAACGGCTCACCTCATCGGGCTCAGCATCGGGTTTGCTTTTTAGCCAATAAAATTCACTACGGAGGTAAGATTAATGGCTTATCAATTCACAAATTCAAAAGGGGTCAAGTACTATCTTCACTACAAGGACGTCAACCTCAAAGGGGGACGAAAACAGAGGATTTATTATTTTGCTCGAGATGTCAGGTCCGGGGCCCTGGATTCGGTTCCACCAGGCTACAAGGCCGTTGAGACCCAAAGAACCGGGATGCCCATCCTGAAAAAGGCATAATTTTTTCTCTGGGTTGGCGCGAAAAGCCAAATTCCCTGAAAAAAGGAGAGTGTGCCTCCGGAAAGGAGGGCGCCTCCTTTCTTTGAGGGGAAAGCCTCTCCAAACACGTTTCTCTTCTTATTGGCTTCACTTCCTCCCATGCGGCTCATCGCAGGAGTTCGTCCGTTCCCGGCTGTTGCCATCAGATGCGGCGTTGAGAAAGAAACTCTGGAATGGAATTTTTTTCCAAGGATTCATGTTTTTTCGTGTCTAACTTATCTGAGAAACTGAACAGGAGGTTCAAAATGGTAAGGACAAAACATTTCGCCACTGTGTTCGTCGTCGCCTTCAGCTTTCTGCTTCTCCCTTCGTTGATCTTGGCCCAGCCTTCTGAAAGGCCTGAGGAGGATGTTCTGGGCAGATTCCCGTGGGGGAGATCGGCCATTCTCGACCTGACCCCTGAGCAGATGGAAAAGCTGAGGGAGCTCAGGGCCGCGCATCGAGAAGCCAGCCGCGGCCATATGGAGGAAATGTGGAAACTGCAGCTGAAGATGAGGGAGCTGATGGCTGACCCGGATGCCAATGAAAAAGAGATCAAAAGCCTTTATGGGAAGATCTCCGGGATGCGCGCCGAGCAGTTCTCCAGGTCTCTGGAGCAGCGGAAAGAGGTCAGAAAAATTTTCACCCCGGAACAGCTGGAGAAGCTGGGAAAATTCAGGAGCAGAATGGCCGGGAGAAGCGAGCTGATGAAAGACCGCTTTCCAGGTCGAAGAGGAGCAGGCATGCGGGGTGTTTTTCCGCATCAGGGAAGATGCTTTCTCTGGATGAAAACAAGGCATTTTCAGCACCGTCCATTCATGCCCGGATGGTGGTGGTGAAAAAAACCGCTCGCTGAGTGCCGAATTTTCCTAAAGGCGATTGACAAGCGGAGATGGCAGAACAGTCGAGGGAAAAGAGCCCTGAGGGGCTCTTTTTTTTCGTCTCCCCTGACCTGACACCCTCAGTTGTCATCTGTCCTGAATCCAGGACAGAAAGAGTTTCTTTCCCTTCTTCCCCCAGGTAAAGAATTTGGCATAATTTTTGCTTGATGAGAGGGTAGAGAGGAGACAAGATGAAAAAGGCACTGGCTTTTTTTGGATGCTTAGCTTTCTCTTTTTCCTTAGCCTTTTCTTCCGGGGAGGAAGCTTACAGCTACAGTTACGCGCGGCTGAGCTATGTCAAGGGCGACGTATTTCTCCAGAGGACCGGAGATTTGGGATACGAAGAGGGCGTTGTTAACCTGGCAGTGGTCGAAGGTGATAAGCTGGGGACACGCGAAGGCCGGGCAGAAGTTCATTTCGGAAGGAGGAACTATCTCCGTATCGACAGCCATAGCCAGCTCGATTTTGTCGAACTCCCCGTCCGAGGCGACGACAGTGTCATGCTCAATCTTCTTTCCGGAAGCCTCTTTTTGAGGATTCGCTTCCTGGAAAAGGAGAAGAGCTTTGAAATTCATACTCCCGATGTATCCTTCTATATCCTGGAGGAAGGGCTTTACCGTGTCGATGTGAGGGAAAACAGGGAAACCGAGCTTTTCGTCTATGAAGGAACAATGGAAGCGGCCGGAGAGGAAGGCTCGCTCCTGGTGGAGAGCGAAGAGAGATTGACCGTCTCCAACGGGTATTTCACCTCTGCTCCCGCTTCCTTTTACCCGCGTTTCGATGACAGCTTTGCCCGATGGAGCAAGGAGAGAGATGCTCTCCATGCACGGCCGGCGGCCGCCCACTATCTTCCTGAAGAACTTTCCGAGTATGAAGGGGAGCTGGCCGCGAACGGCCACTGGGTTTATGAACGACCTTACGGCTATGTCTGGATTCCCTATGTCGTTCATGTCGACTGGAGGCCTTACTGGTACGGAAGATGGGTCTGGTACCCCATCATCGGCTGGACATGGGTCTCTTACGATCCCTGGGGATGGGTTGTCTCCCGCTACGGTCGATGGCACTGGACGCTCGGCCTCGGCTGGTACTGGATCCCGACCCGCATCTGGGGTCCTGCCTGGGTTCACTGGTATAGCGGGTTTGATTATATCGGGTGGTGCCCGTTGAGCTACTGGGGCTATCCTGCGCTCATCATCGACAATTACTTCTATGGCCGCTATACAGACCGCTATTACCCGGCCCATTCGCGGGCTCTGGTGGTTGTCCACAAGAACCAGCTCCAGAATCCTCATCTTTCCCGGCTCGCACTCAGCCAGGAAAAGGTCTCTCGTCTGGAGAAGATATCTCTCTCGGAGCGACAGCCCGACAGGGCAGTGAGCATCGGCCGGATCGAAGCAAGCAAGCTTACGGCTGTTAGGGTCCTCTCGAGGTCCCATCTGCGGGATATCCGGAAAAACTACGTTCCGGACAGGACGCTGTCCCTGTCCAGCCTGCGCTCCGGTCTGAGCCGGCAAGCATCAGGTGCCGTTTACAGAAATGACGCGGCGAACGCGAGACCGGGCACTCTCAGAGACCCCGGTCCGGTCTCCCGGCCGGAGGCCGCCGCACCGGATGTCAAAAGGTCGCTGTCAGCGTCCGGCTTGATAAAGCCTGAGGCTTCGCAACGGATTTCCAGCCGGCCTTCGAGAAGCGAGGGCACTGATCCCGGAATTCAGATATACCCTTCAAGACACATCCGGCCTTCAACCCGCACAGAAACGCATTCCCTTTCCAAATCCCGGCTCTCTTCCAGGACTGAGGCTCAAAGCCTCGCCACCGGAACGCAGGTTCAGAGGCGGCTGTCCCCGGAGAGAGAGGTGAGGACCTATTCTCCCCGGATGCAGACTTTTCCTCCCCGCAATGCCGTCTCGCCTCCCCCAACAAATAGCAGGAGCTCCCTCTCCAGAAGTCAGAGCGGCAGCTTCCGACATTCAGTCGAGAGGCCATCCATAAGCCGCAATACTCCCGGGCAGGCCCTTTCATCCTCTCCTTCCCGGATTTCTTCGAGGCCTTCTTCAGCCGTCCGGTCCGGGATTTCCTCTTCCAGAACCCCGTCCTCGACCGGTGCGAAGACCTCTTCATCTTCGGTCCGGAGCTCTTCAGGCCAGGGATCAGCCTCCGGCGGAAGAGTCAAAAAGAAATAGAGAGCAAAGCGGGGGACCGTTCGCTAAAAGTCCCGTTGGGTTTGCCGCGGGAACCCCTGATAGCCAACAGAACGAGAGAAACTTCGGTGCCTGGCGATGCCTGACCCGGGGACACCGCACCAGGATCCATTCTCATCGCCGGCTGACAATTTCGTTTCTCTCGGAAGCATCTTTTTTTCCGGGGAGGCTAATATTTTTTTAGGATGGGTCCTGTCATGGGGTGTCCCCCGTCCGTCCTCGC
>CAYZDV010000136.1:0-5114 GCA_964477275.1 uncultured Eubacteriales bacterium | reverse complement strand
GGAAAAAAAGATGCTTACGTTTCCTTATTACCGATTGAATAATCCGCCCTGTCCAAATAGAATGAGAAGTGCTGCAAACAGACATGATCAGGGAAAGACGAAAATCAGAAATAACGGAGCTTGAGCATCTTCTCGAGGATGTGGAAAAGCCCGGCCGCTACATCGGAGGAGAGTGGAACGAGAAAAAGAAAGACCCGAGCAGGGTGAGGGCAAAGGTCGGCCTCGTCTTTCCCGACCTTTATGAGGTCGGGATGTCCTATCTTGGCCAGAAAATTCTGTATTCCCTCCTGAATGATCATCCGCACATTTTGGCGGAACGGGTTTACGCGCCCTGGCTGGACTTTGAGCACAAGCTGCGCGAGGCCGGACGGCCGCTCTATTCTCTTGAAAACAGGATTCCGCTCGGAAAGCTGGATATCCTGGGGTTTTCTCTTCTCCACGAGCTCAACTTCAGCAACATCCTGACCATCCTGGACTTGGGTCGGATTCCTCTTTTTTCCTCGGAAAGGGATTCAGGCCATCCCATGGTCATTGCCGGAGGTCCGGCGGCCTTTAACCCTGAACCGGTGGCCGAATTTTTCGACCTTTTCCTGATCGGAGACGGAGAAGAGGCTTTCCTTGAAATCATAGAGAAATATGTCGCACTCAAGGAGCATCTGACCCGAAAATCTGATATTTTAAAGGAGCTGGCCAAGATCAAAGGGGTCTATGTGCCTTCCCTTTACGAGACTGTTCAGCCTCCTGGGTCGTTTCCCTTCGCGGTGAGGCCGAAGAAAGGTGCTCCAGAGAAAATCGAGAAAAGAACTCTTTTTCCTTTCCATGAAGCGCCTTTCCCGGAGGCGATTGTTGTCCCCAGCATCAAAGTCATTTTCGACCGGGTTGCGGTGGAAGTAGCCAGGGGATGCGACCAGAAATGCCGCTTTTGCCAGGCCGGGTTTATCTATTTCCCGCCCAGGGTCAAAAGCCCCTCTTCTGTCCTGAAGACCATCCTGAACAGCTTGAGGCTGACAGGCTATGAGGATACTTCCCTGGCCTCTCTTTCCATCAGCGATTACCCCTATCTTGAGCGGACAGTGAGGATTCTCATGGAGGAGCTCGCCAGGCGCAGGATTTCCCTTTCCCTGCCGTCTTTGAGGCCAAAGGGCTTATCCTCAAAAGTGGCCAGCGAGATCATAAAGGTCAGAAAGACGGGATTTACCATTGTTCCGGAAGCAGGAACAGAAAGGCTGCGACGGATAATCAACAAGAAGCTCGATGACGATGAGATTTTCGAGGCGGCCCGGAATGCCTTTTCTCAGGGATGGAATCTGCTCAAGCTTTACTTCATGGTCGGACTCCCCGCCGAAAGAGAGGAAGACCTGGAAGGAATCGTCAGGCTGGTGGAGGAGGTCATCCGGGTCGGATACAGGACACTTCGTTCGCCGCCTCAGATCAACCTCAGTGTTGCCTCCTTCATCCCCAAACCCCATACGCCTTTCCAGTGGCTGAAGATGGAAGAGGAAGATGTGTTGAGGGAAAAACATCGCTACCTGCGCTTTCGCCTGAAGAAATACCCTTTTGTCAGGCTTAAAAAACATCCTGTCAAGAGCGCTCTCCTGGAGGCGGTTTTCTCCCGTGGCGACCGGAGGCTTAATCGAGTTTTGCATCAGGCCTGGAGCCGTGGTGCACGATTTGACAGCTGGACCGATCAGTTCCGTTTTGACCTCTGGCAGGAGAGCTTCGAGAGAGAACGCCTTGATTATCATTGTTATCTCTCTTCCCTGGACAGAGACGCTCCACTTCCCTGGGACCATATCGATACGGGAGTGAAAAAGTCTTATCTTCTCAAGGAGCTGGCAAGAGCGATGCGAGAAAAGACGACGCCTTCCTGCTGGGAGAGCCGCTGTGAGGAGTGCCGGGGATGTCAGTTTCCCGCTTTGTTGGAAAGGAAATTCTCAGAGGCGATTCAGATACCCGATCTTCCTGATTTTTCTCTGGGGAAGGAGACCGGAAGCATTGTTCGCTATCGGGTGTTTTACTCCAAGCTCGGACAGGCACGGTTTCTCTCTCATATGGATTTGAACAATATTCTCCAGAGAGCTTTCCGAAGAGCCGGGATTCCCGTGGCCTATTCAGAGGGTTTCCATCCCAAGATGATAATTTCCCATCCTGCCGCCCTTCCCCTGGGGATGGAAGGAAAAGCCGAGTGTTTCGAGTTCAAGTCCCGCCATCTTTTTCAGGAAAGGGAGTTCAGATCCCGGTTAAATGCTTCGCTTCCCGAGGGAGTCCGAATACTGAGGCTGAAAAGAATGGATGGTCACAAGCCGTCTTTAAACGAAGAGATTGAGGCATTGGTATATTCCGTTGACCTGAAAAGAGAAGAAGTCAGAGAGGCCGCTGAAGCCCTCTGCACCAGAAAAAAGTTTCACTCATCAGGCGTCTTCCAGTGCCTCGAACGTCTCGTCCGCGACTTCCTCTCGACAAGCAGGAACGAAATGGTCCGCAAAATTTCTATCAACAGGAAGGAAGAAAAGCTTTTTCTCCATATTCTCCATTCGCCCGGGAAGAATGTCAGCGCCTCCAAGATCGTCGAGAACGCTATTCAGATGAAGAATGCCGCTTTCTTCATGGCCAGAGAGAAAATCGTGTTCACAGCGAGTAAAAATTGACATCCCGGCGGGTTTCCGGTATAAAACTCCTGGAATTTATCCATGATTTCATGATTCAAGGACAAAACACAAGGAGGAGAGAGTGATCAGTTTCAGCTTGACGGAAGAGCAGGAAGCTCTCCAGAAAATGGCTCGCGAATTTGCCGAGAAGGAGTTGAAGCCCAACGCGGCCAAATATGACAAGGGAGATATTTTCCCTGAAGACATCATGAAGAAAGCTTTCGAGGTTGGGTTCCTGACCTGCACCATCCCCAAGGAATTTGGAGGAGGCGGCTTGGGCGACCTTGATACGGTCATCATCAGCGAAGAGCTCGCTGCTGGCTGTGCGGGTATGTACACCACGATGATGGTCAACGCCCTCGCCTATACCCCGATCCTTCTTTTTGGAACTGACGAACAGAAGAAAAAGTTCCTGACGCCCCAGACGGAAAAAATGTCTTTCGCCTCCTTTTGTTTGACCGAAAGAGAAGCGGGTTCGGATGCCGGTGCGTTGAAGACCCGAGCGGAGAAAGTCGGCTCCGAATACATCATCAATGGCTCCAAATGCTTCATATCCAATGGAGGCATTGCCAGCTTCTACGTGGTTTTTGCCAAGACCGACCCGGAAAAAGGGGCGAGGGGAATCAGCGCTTTCATCGTTCCGCGGGAAACCCCTGGCATCATCATCGGCAAAGAGGAAGACAAGATGGGACACCGGGCTTCGAATACGGTGGAGCTCACTTTTGAAGATGTGAAAGTCCCTCAGGAAAACCTTCTGGGCAAAGAGGGAACAGGGTTCATTATCGCCATGAAGACTCTGGATGAGACGAGAGCTCCGGTCGGGGCGGCCGGAGTCGGAGTGGCGAGGGCTGCTCTCGAATATGCCATCGAATATGCGAAAAACAGAGTTCAGTTCGGCAAACCGATTGCGCTTTTTCAGAACACGGCCTTCAAAATCGCCCAGATGGCGATGGAGATTAACGCTGCGCGTTTTCTGGTCTGGAATGCGGCCTGGCTCTTGAAAGAGGGAAAGCCCTGCGGCAAGGAGTCGGCCATGGCTAAAGCCTTTGGCTCGGATGTGGCCATGAAAGTGACCACAGAATGTGTCCAGATTTTAGGCGGCTACGGATACATGAGGGACTATCCTCTGGAAAAGCTGATGAGAGATGCCAAGCTTCTACAGATTTATGAAGGGACGAATGAGATTCAGCGCCTGATCATCTCCCGCGAGGAGATTGGCCCGATCAAGGCGTCGTAAAGAGGCGCACAGAACTTTTCCCCGGGACTCGACAGTCCAGTCCTCTCTTTTGATTCCCCGCATGGCGACCATCCCTGATAATCGGATAAAGAGCGTGGTGAAGCTGGAGAAAAAACCTGCCCGTGCCTTTCTAAGGGGCTTTTTTTTCAATAATTTCTAACAGGTCCGTCTCGACCGAATTTGCCGGATTTTCGATGATTCGGCCTTTCTCTTGACCGTTGATGGTGACGATAAAGGTGGGGACGCGAACGATGTTTTTGCCTTGGATGTAAGGCTGACGGGCCTCCTTGTCCCGGGGGATTCCGATATAGAATGTCATGATTTGAGAGTTGTCGACCATTTCCATAATTTTGAAAAATGCGCTGACATTCCTTTTGCTGTCCGGGCACCACGTCCCGAGCACAACCTCAATCCGGACCTCAGTGGCCAGGGATTTCAACTTTTCGATGGCGGCAGGGTCAGGCATGTAAGAAGCCATCTCCTCCTGCCAGTCAGGGAAATGGCTCAGGATTTCTTCCTGGCTCAAGACGCCGACCAGTTCTACCTGGGCAGAGGCGAGCCAGAGGAGAAGGAAGCTTGAACCAAGAATTAAAAGGAGTGATTTTTTCACTGTTCAACGGGGAAGAAAGGGGATAGACTGATTAAATTTCGCCTTCCTCAATGTATTCGGGCACAATTCCCAGAATTTCGACTCCGGCTCCTCTGGCAATATCAATGATTTCAACAACCTTATTGAAGGGAATACTGGCTTCGGCTCTGATGAATATCGTTTTATCCTGGCGAGGAGCATAAATGCGCTGGAGTTCACTGGGAAGAAGGTCAAGCTCATAATAGTTCTGGTTGATGTCCACTTTTCCGCTTTTATGCAGCGTCATCACAATAACACCTGCAGGAGTCGCAGATGTATCGGCCGTTGTTTCCGGGAGCTTCACATCCATGCCTCTTTGAACGCTGGGGGCGATCACCATGAAAATAATGAGCAGAACCAGGAGAACATCACACAAAGGGACCACATTGGGTTCAGCTTTTGACGCCATGCTAACCTCCTCGTCGGTTTTTTATCTGAATATAATTTTACGATACGTATCCGGACTTTGTCAACGTGTTTATTGGAGTCGTGAAAAAAGAATCCTTTCTTGGCTCTCTTCCATTTTGTATTGGCAATCTAATGGGTAAAATACACGGAAATGGCTTCGCTCCCTTCAGATTTTTAACGCCATTCCCTCACC
>CAYZDV010000135.1:0-5146 GCA_964477275.1 uncultured Eubacteriales bacterium | reverse complement strand
CGATTCAAAGTCCCGGGCGCTACCCTCAGCTACCGTCTGAAAGAAACAGCCTCCGAAGCAAAAAAAGAAGAAGAAACAGAAAAATGGGATGAGGAGTTCTGCCCTGTTTTGAACCTCAGCTGCGGCGGAATCAAATTCCGCTGCAAGAAACCGCTGATGATCAATTCCAAAATTCTGGTCAGGGTCTCTGTCCCCGGGGAAAAAACTCCGCTTGCGCTCAAAGGGGAGGTTCGCTGGTTGTCCACCGAGGAAAACCGGGAAGACTGCCAGGTGGGTGTTCAGTTCTCCCCTTACGGAGAGAAAGAATTCCAGAACTATCCTGGATTGATGGTCAAGCTGCTGGCGCTCGAGCAAAAATACAGCTCACCGGAGGAGCCGGACATCGGGAAATACGAAATCGATTCCTGAGGGGCGTTCCTATTTCAGCGAACTTTCCGGAGTTTATCCCTTTTCGCGATTCTCCCCTTCGATGACAACCTGGGAGTAATCGGCCACCTGATTCAACAGCTTGCTGACGGCCTGGAGGAGGGCCAGGCGGTTCTCCCTGAGCTTTTTCTCCTCCGCCATGACCAGGACATTGTCAAAAAACTTGTTGATGGTCGACCGGATCCGGAAAATGATCTTCTGGACCTGGGAAAAATCACCCTTCTTGATCAGGGGGATCACGTTGTCCTTGACGATGGAAAAAGTGGTGAAAAGCTCTCTTTCCTCCTTCTCCGCCAGAAGATCTGTGTTGACCTTGCAAGCGGGCTGGCCGCGGAGGATGTTGTTGACCCTCTTGGCAATGAGGATCAAAGGCTCAAAATTCGGGCTGTCTTTCAGAGCGTCCAGCGCTCTGACCCTGAGATAGGAATAGTAAATATTATCAATACCCGCACCGAGGGCAGCGTTGACCAGGTCGTAGCGGAATCCCTGTCTTTCAAAAATGTAGCGAAGCCTCCCGGTGAAAAAATCCAGACAGGAATTCCTGACCTCTTCTCTGGGGTTCTGAAGTGTTGTTCCAAAGATAGTTAAAACTTTATCCAGCAGCCGCGGGAATGAGAAACTGAGCTTCTTCTCGATGATGGTCTTGCATACGCCTTGAGCATTCCGGCGCAGACCGAAGGGGTCGCTGGAGCCCGTGACCCGGATACCGATTCCGACCACTCCGACGATGGAGTCGATTTTGTCAGCGATGGAAAGAATGGCTCCGGCTTGAGAAGATGGCGACTCGTCATCAAGGCTCACCGGCTGGTAATGCTCGTAAATGGCTCTCCAGACCAAAGCCGGATAGCCCTCTTCCCTGCTGTAGAGTCCACCCATCTTCCCCTGCAGGGAGGGAAACTCCCGGACCATTTCCGTGAGCAGGTCAACCTTGGCCAGCTCAGCTGCCTGGAGGACGTTTTTCTTGACCTTTTTTGCATCCAGCTTGTCGGCCATGTAAGAAGCGATTTTCTTCACTCTCTGCGCCTTCTCCTCATAGCTTCCCAGCTTCTCCTGGAACATGATGTTTTTCAAATCCTTAACCCTTTCCTTCAGCTCTGTTTTCCGGTCTTGCTTCCAGAAAAAGCGGGCATCCTCCAGTCTGGCCCTGAGCACTCTTTCGTTCCCCTTCTTGATGAGTTCCCTCGGGTCCTGAGGGGAGTCAGCCACTCCGATAAAAAGAGGAAGCTGTTTTTTATCTCTGACCACGGAAAAAAGCTTCTGCCCCTCTCGCATGGCCGTGCTCAAAACCTCGAGGGGCAGGGAGAGATACTCCTGGGGAAAGGCCCCGAGGAAGACAAGGGGATGCTCCACATCATAGACAAGCCCTTCCAGAAGGTCTTCGTCGGGATGCCAGGCGGCCTTGAGAGGACCCAGTTTCTGCTCCATCTGCTTGAGAATCATCTTCCGCCTTTCTTGAGGGTCGACGATCACTCCCGCCTCGCCCAGCATTTCTCTGTATTCGGATAGATTTTTGACCCGGATTTTCCTGGGACTGTGAATCTTGTGCCCGATGGTTGAATTTCCGGACTCGACCCCGGCCACAGAAAAGGAAAGCGGCTTTTCCTCAAAGAGGCAGAGAATATTCTTTATCGGCCTGGAGAAGCGGAAGCCGTTCGTCCTCCACCGCATCATCTTGGGGAAAGAGAGGGATGAGATGAGTGAAGGCAGGATTTCGGTAAGGATTTCCCTGGTCGGCCTGCCCTTGATAAGTTTCCTGATACCCAGGTATTCGCCCCGTTCGGTCTTAATTACCGCAAGCTCCTTGTAATCAACGCGCTGAGCACTGGCAAAGCCTGTGGCCGCAGGAGAGGGCGAACCATCGGGATTGAAGGCCACGGCTCTGGGCGGGCCGAGGACTTCTTCTTCCCTGTCTCTCTGGCCAGCGGCAAAATCCCCCTCCACGACCAGGCGGCGGCAGGTTCCCAGCGTCTCCACCTTCCCCACTTCCACATTCTGGGAGACGAGCTCTTCCCTTATTTTCTCCTCGAGCTGGGAGAGGCCGGCCTTGACGTGAGAAGGAGGCATCTCCTCGGTGTGGATCTCGAGCAGGAAATCCATCAGGCTCCATTCCTCCTGGCCACGTATTTCCGGGCAATCTGACTGACCAGGTTTCGGATCTGGGCAATCATCTTGACTCTCTCGGTCACACTGATCGCTCTCCTCGAGTCCAGCAGGTTGAAGAGATGGGAACATCTCAGGCATAAATCATAGGCCGGCAGGAGCAGCTCGTGATCGATCAGCTTCTGGGCCTCTTTTTCGCTCAGGATGAAAAACTGCCTGAGGTTTCTGATGTTGGCCCGGCTGAAGTTGTATTCGGAAAACTCCTTTTCTTCCTCGAACCTCAGGTCACGGTAGGTGACATCGTCAGACCAGTTCAGGTCATAGATGTTGTCCTTCTCCTCCAAAAACATCTCCAGCCGTTCCAGGCCGTAGGTGATTTCCACCGGAACCGGAATGAGGTCGATCCCGCCGGCCTGCTGGAAATAGGTGAACTGGGTGATCTCCAGACCATCCAGAAGCACCTGCCAGCCCACTCCCCAGGCTCCGATGGAGGGCGCCTCCCAGTCGTCCTCATCGAAACGGATGTCATGCTCCTGAATGTTGATTCCCAGGCTGGTCAGGCTCTTGAGATAAACCTGCTGGATGTCCTCCGGAGAGGGCTTGACGATCACCTGGTACTGAAAGTGCTTCTGGACCCTGTGGGGATTCTCTCCGTAGCGTCCGTCTGTGGGCCGCCGGGAAGGCTGGACATAGGCCACTTTCCACGGGCGTTTGTCGAGGACCCGAAAGAATGTATCCGGAGTCATGGTCCCGGCACCCACCTCCAGGTCATACGGTTGAGCAAGGTAGCATCCCTGGTCAGCCCAGAACTTCTCGAGGTTCATGATCAAGCTCTGCACGCTCATTTTTCATCCATGGAACAGTGAGTTCCCCTTATCCGTTCACTCTCCCCGGTCAGTCTTTTCTTCTTCAACCCATCTCAGCACCGGATTGCGGGCCGCGGCTGTCTCATCCAGACGCCGCACGTAGGAGACGTGGGGGGCATCCGTGAGAATCTCCGGGTTCTCTCTGGCCTCCCCGGCAATCTGCCTCATGGCCTCGATAAAGAGGTCAAGGTCCCTCTTGCTTTCAGTTTCAGTGGGCTCGGTCATCAGCGCGCCGGCCACAATCAGGGGGAAAGACATGGTCGGCGGGTGGAGCCCATAATCGATCAGCCGTTTGGCGATATCAATGTTATGCACACCATGCTCCCTCTGGTATTTATCCGAAAAAACACACTCATGAAGGGTGGGAGTTGCGTACTTGAGATGATAATGCTTCTCCAGGCTCTTGCGGATATAGTTGGAATTCAGGACGGCAATCTCCGCTACCTCCCGCAGTCCTTTTGAGCCGAGGGAGAGAATGTAGGCCAGAGCCTTGACCACCACCAGGAAGTTTCCGTAGAAGCTGTGCACCCGGCCAATACTTTTTGGCCGCTCAAAATTGAGGATGTATTTCTCGCCACTTTTTTCGATGACGGGAATCGGAGAAAAGGGCTCGAGCTCCTTCGCCATCCCCACCGGGCCTGCTCCAGGCCCTCCGCCTCCATGAGGTGTGGAAAATGTCTTGTGCAGGTTGAGATGGATGACATCCACGCCCATATCTCCCGGCCGGCAGAGGCCGACCAGAGCGTTCATGTTGGCTCCATCCATGTAGAGGAAGCCGCCTTTGGAATGGACGATTTCCGCTATTTTTTGAATGTCCGTCTCAAACACTCCCAGGGTGTTCGGGTTGGTAATCATCAGCGCCGCCACATCTTCTGTCATGTGCCGAGCCAGGTCTTCAAGCTCGATGGTTCCTCTCTCGTTGGATTTGATTTCCTCAACCCGATACCCGCAGATATGGGCGCTGGAAGGATTTGTGCCGTGGGCAGAGTCAGGAATGAGGACGATCTTTCTGGGGTCGCCCCTTTCTTCCAGGCAGGCCCGGATGAGCATCATACCCAGAAGCTCCCCCTGAGCGCCTGCAGCAGGCTGGAGACTGAACGCGTCCATTCCCGTGATTTCCATCAGCAGCTCTTCTGCCGTTTTGAGGACCTCGAGGTTTCCCTGGACGAGGTCCTGAGGCGCAAAGGGATGGGCGGCGGTGAAGCCAGAGAGGGACGCCACTTTTTCGTTGACCTTGGGGTTGAACTTCATGGTGCAGGAGCCCAGAGGATAAAATCCCTCATCCACCGAGTAGTTTGTCCTGGAGAGCCGGGTGAAGTGCCTGACGATTTCCGCCTCGGAAACCTGAGGGAAGCCCTCGATTTCTTTCCTGAGCGGAAGATTTTGAAGGACGTCCTTTCTCTCGGGCACATCGAGGCCAGGCAGTGAAAAAGCTCTTTTTCCCCTGCCGCTGATCTCAAAAATCAAAGGCTCCCGGATCATTCTGTCCCTCCCTCAACGGCTTCTTTCAAAGCAGACGCCAGCCTGTCGATATCCTCTGTCCTGTGCAGCTCCGTGACACAGAAAAGGGCGCAGTCAGTGAGCTCGGGATACATCTCAGCGAGGCTCAAGCCTCCGATGATTCCCCGGCTGCGCAGTGAGTTCTCCACCGCAGCGATATTTTTCTCGAAATGGAGAACGAACTCGTTGAAAATGGGACCCTCGAATTTCCGGCTGACTCCCCTGACCTGGACCAGTGTTTCCAGCGCATGGTT
>CAYZDV010000134.1:0-5156 GCA_964477275.1 uncultured Eubacteriales bacterium | reverse complement strand
ACCGCGCCACCCATCCTCTTTGAATCATCTTCTTTTCATCCCAGATACTCATTTTTGCGATGAACCCTCTTTCTTTACTACAACGTACATCAAAATTTATTCCTGTTCAACATATTCAATCCTCTCACTGGACCCGTTGAAATCCGTTGCATCTGAGCGGCCGATTTCATCGGCTTCCCTCGGGAGACGGTTCAGGAAGGCTAAATCTTCAAGGTCGCTTCTTCCATCGCCGTGTATTTTACCCACACTAAGCTGGAAGAGAATCACCTTATCTTATTTCAAAAACAGCTTCAGGATGTTCCACACGCCCAGGCTGGAGACGATGAGGATGATCAGGATTCCCACGATATTCTGCTGGATGCGGTTGGCCAGCTCTCCCATTTTTTGGCGGTTGTTGAGCACCACCAGGAGGAAGATGGAAGCCACGGGAAGCACGAGGCCGTTGGCGGCCTGGGCAAAGACGATGACCGCAAGCGGCCTGATGCCCAGGCTGGAGATGACGAACCCGGCGAGAATAACGCTGAGCCAGACCGCTTTGAACCTCCTGGATTGCTGTCCTCCTGGCCAGCCCAGGATGCCCGAGGAGGCAAAGGCCGCTGCGTAGGGCGCGGTCAGGGCTGAGCTCATCCCGGCGGCAAAAAAACCCACCCCGAACAGGAGATTGGTGAGCGGTCCGAAAAGGGGTCTGAGCTGTTCGGCCAGCTGGGCCCCGTCCTGGGGAGCGAGACCCTGGGCAAAGAAGGCTGCTGCTGAGGTGACCACGATTGCAGCAGAGATGATTCCGCCCAGGCCGATGGAGACCAGAAGGTCCTTCTTCATTTCTCTCAGGTCGGATGGCGAGCGCCATTTCTCCCGGACAGCGGCGGAGTGGAGGAAGAGGTTGTAAGGGACCACGGTGGTTCCTACCAGGGCCAGCACGAGATAGAGTGATCCTGCCGGGAAAGAGGGGATTGTGCCTTTGAGGATGGAGAGCACATCGGGTTTGATGATGACCACGGTGGTCAGAAAAGAGACGCTCATCAGAAAGACCAGAAAAATCAAGAATTTTTCTATGAACCTGTACCTGCCAGCGCTGAGGATTATGATCGCGGCCAGAGTGATTGCTCCCACCCAGTACTTCTGGGGGATGGCGGTGATTGTTTCCAGGCCGAGTGAGCCTCCGATTATGTTTCCGGCTTCGTAAGCGGCGCAGCCGAAAGTGATCGAAGAAAGGGTGAGGACGGCAAAAAGGGCTCTGGTGATGCTGCTCTGCGGGAATTCCCGCAGGGACTGGGCAAGATCCCGCTTGGAGCCGAGGGCCAGCCGGCCGGTCATCTCCTGGAGGATGAGCGTGGTGACCGTGGCAAAGACCAGGGTAAAGAGAAGCGAATAGCCGAATCGTGCTCCGGCCATGGAGCAGGTGGTCACTGTGCCGGGGCCGATGAAGGCCGCTGTCACCAGGAAGCCGGGGCCAAAGGAGGATCTTCTATTTTTTCCGGCCATAAGCCCCTCCGCCTGGCGTTTCCATGCGCAGCACATCGCCTGCATGGACTTTAAGGTTAACCTTGGACTGGAGTGGAATTTTTTTCCCGCGGGAGATGAGGGTGTTCCGTCCCCGCTTTCCGTTTTCTCCTCCCTGGAGACCGTAAGGCTCGAATTTCCGCCGGTCGGAGATGATGGTCACCTGGGCAGGTGCGAAAAATTCGTACTCACGAATGATTCCTTCGCCTCCCCTGTGACGGCCAGCTCCAGCCGAGCCTTTTCTCAAGCCGTATCTTCTGATCCGGAGCGGCAGATAATTCTCCAGGGCTTCCAGGGGGGTGTTGAGGGAGTTGGTCATGTGGGTGTGAACGCCGCTGAGCCCTGGCAGGGAGAAGCTGGCGCCCATCCCCCCTCCGATGGTTTCGTAGTAGGCAAAACGTCTTTTCCGGAGCGGGTCGAAGCCGCCGATAGCGATGTTGTTCATGGTTCCGGCGCTGGCAGCCGGGATTTTTTCTGGGACGGCCTGGGAGAGTGCGCCGAGGAGGACATCGACGATCCGCTGGGAAGTCTCCACGTTGCCCCCTGCGGTGGCAGCCGGATAGCGGGCGTTGAGGACAGAGCCCTGAGGCACCATGATTTTGAGCGGCCTCATCAATCCCGTGTTGAAGGGAATGTCTTCCTCGATCAGAGAGCGGAAAACATAAAGAACAGCGGAGACAGTGACGGCAAGGTTGGCGTTCACGCTGCCCTCGACCTGGGGGGATGAGGGACTGAAGTCGACCAATGCCTGGTCGTCTTTGATGGTGAGCCGGACGCTGATGAGCACCGGCTCATCCCTGATGCCGTCGTTGTCCAGATAATCGCTGAAGGTATAAGTCCCGTCCGGAATAGCCCTGATGGTCTCTCTGAGGATTTTCTCTGTGTAGAGCTGGATGAGGTGGGTGTAGCGCAGGATTTTCCGAAGGCCGTATTTTTTGAGGATTTCTGCCAGTCTCTGCTTTCCTTTTTCGTTAGCCGCGATCTGGGCCATGAGGTCGCCCAGTCGTTCTTCCGGAGTCCGGACATTGGCCAGGATCAGGTCGAGAACACCGGAATTCAACCTGCCTTTCTGAACCAGCTTCAAAGGGGGGATGATTATTCCTTCCTGGAAGATTTCTGTGGCCAGGGGCATGGAACCGGGAGTCATTCCTCCCACGTCAGAGTGATGGGCCCGGTTGGCCACGAAAAAGGCCAGTCTTTTCCGCTCGAAAACGGGCGAGATGCAGGTGATATCAGGAAGATGGGTTCCTCCCCGGTAAGGGTCGTTGAGGATGACCAGGTCTTCCTCCTCCAGGGGAAGTGCTTTGATTGCCGCCTGGACCGAGAGGGGCATGGCGCCGAGGTGAACGGGAATATGGGATCCCTGGGCGAAAGTCTCTCCTTTATGGTTGAAGAGGGCACAGGAGAAATCCTTCCGTTCCTTGATGTTGGGAGAGAAAGAGGTGCGGCCCAGCACGGCGCCCATCTCTTCAGAGATGGAGATGAACGTGTTTTTGAAGAGCTCGAGTTCGATCGGGTCAAATTCAGTCATTTGCCTCCTCTTTTCTCTCGATGATGAGGTTCAGGAGCCTGTCCACCTCCAGGATATGGGAAGGCGGGAGGAAAGTCGTTGATTCGGCGTCAGCAATCAGGGCCGGGCCTTTCACTCTGTTTCCGGCCGAAAGTCGGGCCCGGTCGAAAACCGATGCCTGATAATCCTTCCCTCTGTAATGGAGGGCTTGGCTCCTGATGAAGGCAGCTTGAGGATCAGCGCCGCCGAGCGGAAGCTTTTTGAGGCGAATCTTCTTTCCGCTGCCCGCGGCCTTGATCCGGATGTTGACGATCTCCACTGCTTTCTGTTGGTGATGGTAGGAATAGAGCCTCTGGTGCGCCCGGTGGAAGTCGGAGATGACGGACCGGAGGGAGGCCGCGTCTTTCCTGTAAGGAATGGTGATTTCATACGACTGTCCAAAATAGCGGAGGTCGAGGAAACAGTTGACGCTGACCTCTTTCCGGTCGAAGCCGTCCTCTTTCATGTCCCGGAGACCTTTTATCCGCAGTTTCTCAAAAAGGCTGTTGAGTTCCGTCTTACTGATCTTGTCTGCTGTCCTGAGGATGGAGAGGGAGTAATCCTTGATGGAGTCTGTGAGCAGAAGCCCCAGAGCCGAGAGCACTCCGGCGTTTTTGGGGACGATCACTCTGGGGATTTTGAGGCTCGAAGCGATCTCGGCCGCATGCATGCCGCCTGCTCCTCCGAAGGAAAAGAGCGCAAAGTTTCTGGGGTCGAAGCCCCTTTCGATGGAGATCACCCGGATGGCCTTCTCCATGCTGGCGTTGGCGATGGCGATGATGCCCGAGGCTGTATCCTGGAGCGACTTTCTGATTTTTCCGGCCAGATGCTCCAGGGCCTTGCGGCTTTTCTCCGGATAGAGCTTCATCCGGCCTCCGAGGAAAAACTCGGGCACGAGCCGGCCCAGAACCAGGTTGGCGTCAGTGACCGTGGGAAGGTTTCCGCGGCCGTAACAGGCCGGGCCCGGGACCGCACCGGCACTCTGAGGGCCCACCCGCAGAGTGCCTCCTTTATCGATGCGGGCGATGGAGCCTCCTCCGGCTCCCACGGTGTGGATGTCGATAATCGGGATTCGCAGCGGAAAGTCGCCGACGACGCTCTCTGTGGTCCGGCGGATCTGGCCGTCGATCAGGGAAGCATCTGAAGAGGTCCCACCCATGTCAAAGGAGATGATCCGGGAGAATCCCGCTGCCCTGGCCAGTTGAAAAGCTCCCACCACTCCTCCAGCCGGGCCGGAGAGAGCGGTGCGGATGGGCTCGTTTTTGGCTTTGGCAGGCGATATGTATCCTTCGTTGGACTGCATGATGCGCAGCTCCGCCTTTTTCGTCTTCTTCTCCAGCTCGGCCAGGTAACGGCTGATAACCGGCATGAGATAGGCGTTGACCGCTGTGGTCGCCGTTCTCTCGTACTCCCGGTACTCGGGAAGGATGTCGGTGGAGGCTGAAAAAAGGAAGGGATGCCTGGCCAGCTCCCGGGAAATTATCCGCTCGTTGGCAGGGTTTGCATAGGAGTTAATCAGCGAGACCGCCACTGCTTCCACGTTGAGCTTCTTCATTTTTTCGATGAGATTCTGGAGTTCAGGCAGCGAGACCTTTTTTTCCATTTTTCCAGAGGCGGAAACTCTCTCCTCCAGGCCGAAACAGAAACGTCGAGGAAGGAGGGGAATCCGCTCTTCCCCTTTGAGGCTGTACAGATTGCGTCTCGCCTGGCGTCCGATGAGGAGGATATCCTCGAACCCCCTGGTGGTGAGCAGTGCCATCCGGCCTCCCTTTCTTTCCAGGAGGGAATTGGTGGCGACCGTGGTGCCGTGGATCACAAGAGGAACGGCGTTTTTTAGGAATTCCTGGATTCCTTCCAGGATGGACAGCGATGGGTTTTCCGGTGTGGAAGGGAGTTTTTTTATCACGATCCGGCCGTCGACGCAGATCACAAAATCGGTGAACGTTCCGCCCGTGTCGACGCCGATTTTGATATCCTTCATGATGAATTAAGGATATATTTATCGTTAAGGTTGGAACAAAGTCAAGGAGTTAGAGGCTGGAAAAAGCATTTTCCAATCCGTTATGAAGGGGAGGGTCGAGTGTTTGAGGGATGGCTTCGCTCCTCT
>CAYZDV010000133.1:0-5213 GCA_964477275.1 uncultured Eubacteriales bacterium | reverse complement strand
CCCTGTGGAGCAGAGGAGTCCGGCCGGGTGATGGTCTTCAGGACCGAATAGGTGGTATCGGTGGGCGTGACCGAGGACACATCGTAGGCCCTCAGATGGCCCTGCCAGCCCGGATAGTAGAACGTGCTGCCGATGATCAGCCTTCTCTGCCGTCCTTCTTCGGTCATCACCGTGGCCGCCACAGAAGTCCGGGAGTATTCCCTGCGCTCGACGTGGGTGAACTCGAACTCGATCTCATCGATGAACGGCGTGTCGAAAGAAGCCCCTTCATATTCCTCCATCGGGTCTTCGGGCGCGGAGAGGACCGCCTTCCAGAGGAGCTTGGAGCCGAAATGCTTGAACGTGTGGACAGGAAGGTTAACGTAGTTACGGATTTCCTCTTCCTCCCAGGCCTGGAAGAACTCCCAGTCCTCGCCGTTGTTGGAAAGGTAGAGCTCGACCTTCAGGCCGGCCTTTGAGGTTCCCCGCGTCCCCATCTTGATCTTTGAAATCATTGCCTTGGTCACCGCAAATCGCGCGGAGTCGAGGGCGGGGATGAGGTTCAGGGAGCGCGCCTCCCCGTAAATGGAATAGACATTGGCCAGGTTATTCTGGGCTAAATAATAATCCCCGGAATGGTTGGCGTCGGCCAGGATGACATCAAGGTCGCCATCCCTGTCATAATCGAGCGCCACACCCATATCCACATCATAGTCGAGAGGGATGATGGGCTCACAGTTGTTGAAGCACTTGAAGCTGAAATCCACCGGAGGGCTTCCTCCTTCGATGAGGCCGTTATTCTTGTACATGTAGAACCGGGCCAGGGTGTTGGAGCGCCATCTGTCGGTGGCGACGACCACGTCGAGCCGTCCGTCGCCGTCAAAATCACCCGCGAGGATGGCGACGGGACCGGTGCATTCGGGATCAGGGATCGGAATATCGTGGCGCGTGAAGAAGCCGGTTCCATCATTCTCATAGAAGACCAGATAGTCGTATGAGTAGACAGAGCCGCAAACGATGTCGATGTCTCCGTCATTGTCGAAGTCGCCGGCAGTGATGGCCGAACCTCCCATGTCTTCGGTATAGCCCGTTCGCCGGTCGTAGTTGAGCTCGGTGATGGTGAAATTGTCGAGGGCGAAATTGGCAGAGCCGGGGTTCCGGACAAGGAAAATCTTGTCCTGGCTCACCACCAAAAGGTCCACGTCTCCGTCCTTGTCGATGTCCACCGCATGGAGATGATTGGCGGCCCACAGGCAGTAAATCCCCTCATTCATGAATCGATCGGTAAAATTCAGGTTCGGAGCCTGGAAATACCGGTTGAAATGGGGGTCTGCGGCGGTTCCAACGTTAATGTACATGACGGCCAGGAAACCATCGTATATGGTGGAGTCCCGGCGGTTCCTGTAGTAAAAGAAGTCGAGCAGGCCGTCGCCGTTGAAATCCCCGACAGTGATCGAAGCCGGTCCTTCCCCCACGTGGACGTTCCAGTCGTAGGGAAAGGGGTCGACATCGAAGATAATCCCGTCATCGTCCACCCCGTCGCCGTCTGCGTCGTTGAACCGGTTTCTGATGAGGACCAGCTCGCCACCCGGGACGCTGATGTTCAGACCGATGAGGTCGGGGTATCCGTCGCCGTCAAAGTCGCCGGCATCGCAGACGTAAATCTTGGCGCCCATTCCCACGGGGGAAGAAACCTCCAGGCTCCCTCCCAGCCAGTTCAGGGTGATCGGCCCCGAGGGCCAGTTGGCGACCGAGGAATACTCTTTGTTTTTGTAGAGGTCCGTGTCGAAATTCTCCACCACCGTCTCCGTGTACTCGACGCACAGCTCCTGGGCCCAGAATCTCAGGCCGAGAATGGAGAGGGCTATGACTAAAGGAAAAGACAGCCACATAATTTTCTTTTTTTTGCTCATTTTATGACCTCCCTTGTGGGTCAGTGCGTTACGTTCCCGGAAGCTGGATGGCGAGCTCCGCCTCGATTCTCGAGGTGGTGAGCCCCCGGCCGGCTCCGGCGGTTCCGATGCAGACTAAAAGGCAATCCGAGGGGTCAGGCGCCCCGCCGGCGGCCTCATCGTCGATCAGGAAGGCCGTGTAGGTGAAGCGCGGGTCGTAGCTCCCGTCCGGATTCCGGACATAGGGCTCCTTGAAGAAAATGACGAGGTTCACGTTCGGCACTCCGTCGCCGTCGGGGTCGATGAGGTTGAGGAGCTCGATGTCTGTCAGCTTGCGGAAATAATTATCCGAGGCGGGGTCATCGATCCCGGCCGGCTCCGTGAGGTAGTTGCCGTCAAAGCTGACCCAGTTTCCGTTGGCGAAGTTTTCTTCGATGGCAGTCCAGGCCACGTCAAACCCGGCGTCAGCGGCGTTAAACGCCTGCTGGTAGGAATGGATGTTTCCCGCCACCTTGGTCCCTGTGCTGGTCACGGTGAGAAGAATAATCCCGATGACCTGGAGAAAAGCCAGGACCAGGAGGACAATGACCAGGGCCATTCCCGTCTCGCGGGAAGAAGCGTCTTTGCCCGCCGTGCGAAGATTGCCTGTGTTCATCAATCTGTCCTTTTTATGAAATCCCGGTGTTGTAGACATTGAGGGATAAATTCCTGATGTTGGACGTCGATTCGAGCAGGAATCTCCGGTGCCTGTCATCAGAGCTGGCAGCCGGGCTGTTGGCGACGGCCGGCCGGCGGTAGAGATGGATGCTGGTCGAGGGGCTGCCGGAAACGCTCTGATACTGTGCGGGCGTCCTTCCCAGCACCCACATCCTGACCATCCGGATGCGGCTGATCAGCTCCATCTTTGTCTGGCGGGTGGCGGTATCGTCCGATGGGAGTATGGTCCAGTTGCTGTTGTCCCAGTCGGCCGGGTCATCCTGAACGCCGTCTCCATCCATGTCGCCGATGTACTGGAACTGGAGGTTCTCGATGTTCATGGCCAGGGCCAGATGCTCGGCATTTCCTTCCTCATCCATGCCCGAAAGATACATGGTATAGGGGATTCCCATGTAGCCATCCTGGCCCACGGTGAGGTTCATGCCCGGATAATCTGCGGGATTTCCTGTCGTATCCAGCCAGTATTGCCTGATCTGGCCCCAGGTGATCACCGCATCCTGCCAGCAGGCGATGTCGCAGCCGGTGTCCACCAGACCGCCCGGCGGATTGAGGGCATACCCTCCGGGGACCATATTCATATGGGCTGCGCCGCTCCCGTCGAGTCCGAAGATATGGCTGATGGTGCGAAAGGCATAACAGCCCGGGCAGATTGTGGACATGATCAAAATTCTTCTGTCTACATATTGTTCAACGGTGGTGTAAGGATTGTTTTCCAGCTCCCAATCATAGAGGAAGACCGTGGCTGCCCCGCCGCCGGCGCCTCCGCTGTAGCTCTCGATTCCCAGATTCAGGGGCGAATCAAAACTTCCCATCAGTTTGATAGAGTCAGCGGCTTCCGGAGAAGGGCTGAACCCGTCGATGCCTTCCAGGTAATACCCGGCGAGGTCGGCGATTATCCCCACTCCGGCCGAGCGGACATCCCTGGAGGCGAAGAACATGGCGGAGCGCACATCGTGCTGGAGGTCGGCGAACTGCAGCTGGTCGACCGAAAGCTTGTTGCTGCTGACGTAGAGGGTCAGGGTGGCAAGGACAACCATCATCATGATCGTCGCGCCCACCAGGACTTCGACCAGGGTGAATCCTTTTCTCATTCTATCCATGCCTTTTTTCCTCATGATGTCCCCCTCACCTGCCGATCATGGTCACCATGTCCGCCCTGATCTTGTGCCTGATGGGGTCGTTGACGAGGTCGTCGATGTCTGTCCCAAACTGGGAAGGCGGGAAGACCCGGACTCTGACCTCCCAGTAAAACCCTGAGGCCTGAATGTGGGTTAGTCTTCGAAAATCGAAAACCCCGTCGCTGTTGACGTCGATCTGCTCGTCGATCGGGCTCAGGGCCAGGATGTTCAGGTCCGTCGCGGACTGGTTCCGGAGAAAGTCAATCTGCTGCTGGGCGAGAAAAGTGGCGCTGGTTATCCGGTCCGAACGGGCATTGTTCATGACGCTGTAGGTAAAAAGCTGCACCAGTCCCAGAAGCGCGATTCCCACCAGGGCAATGGCGATCGTGGTCTCTATCAGAGAAAAGCCTCTTTTCTTTCTGGCTCCTGTTGACCTCTCCCCGGAAAGCCTCTTTTTCTTTTTGGCGATGCAGAACAGGACTTTCTTTTTTGTCACCATTCCTAATCTCCACTTTGGCCTTTGGCATATTGGATAGAACCGCCGATAAACACGGAGAGAGTCCTCTCGTCCGGCTGATTATAAGAGTTGAGCTTGGAGCTCCGGACAGAGATCGTGTTCTGGGTCGTGCTGTAGTTGGAGACAAATCCCAGAGAAGAAAATTCCACCATCTGATCCGGAACATTGACCGTCACGTCGAACTCGGCGGGGATGGATTTCCGCAGGAAGCCGGGCATCACGCTCCAGTTTCCCGGAGTGTCCTCTCTTTCGATGGTAAACGTCCAGGTGTCCGTGCTGCCTTGCGTGACGTATTCAAACGTGACTCTGTGGTTCAGCCTCGTCGTCACCGCCTGAAACTTGGCCCTCTGCAGGTTGGTCATGATGCCCCTGGCCGTGCTCTCCAGCTTTCTCGTCTCCAGGGTATTGAGGATGCTCGGATAAAAGGCGAGGGAGATAATCCCGATGATGCCCACGGCAACGAGAATCTCCAGGAGCGTGAATCCTTTCTGCCGGGAAACCATGCGGCTTGTGAAAAAAACCCTTTTCCTGCCAGGTGCTTCTCTCACGCAGTTCATCTTGACCCTCTCTTTAATCTTTAAAGAACCAGACATCTCCCCCTCATCCCCTGATGGCACCCTTCTGTCTCCAGTCTGGCTGCCCCTAAGATGCCTCTCCGCAGGCAGTCTCTACTCTGGTTTTTTCCCATATCGTAACCGATTGTATTCATTTTCAGACGGATGTGCAACAGCAGCCGACTAGCTCATCCTTAAAGAGGCTGCGGGTCCAATCCGTTCCATCGCTTTTTTCCCATCTCGAAATGGCATCAAGTCAGGCTTCACGGGTTCTAATGTCAATATATCGGATTTCCGCTTTTCGTCAATCGCCCTTGAGGATGAAATCCAGGGTGATATTCCGGGAGGCTGTGATGACCCCGCCGGAGGCTGCGGCTCACCCCCAGCGATTAGCGCCTTTCCGGCCGGGAAAAAAGCAAGCTGGCCTTCAGGAGGG
>CAYZDV010000132.1:0-5304 GCA_964477275.1 uncultured Eubacteriales bacterium | reverse complement strand
GAACTACAGACCCTGAAACTGGAACTTATTCTTATGGCTACGGTGCAGAAGTTACGATAACAGCCTTTCCGGATAGTGGTTATAGATTCAGCGGCTGGACAGGAGATGTGCCTTCGGGTGATGAGAATGACAATCCCTTAACCATCACCATGGACTCGGATAGGTCCATAACCGCTAATTTCAGTGCTATCCCCCAATACACACTGACCATAGCCGCAGAGACTGGGGGAACGACCACGCCTGCACCTGGAACTTATACTCATGATTCCGGAACTCAGGTCACCATAACGGCAGTGCCAAATAGTGGCTATGATTTCAGCGGATGGAGTGGAAGCGCGACGGGCGCAACTAACCCGATAACGATAACCATGGATTCAAATAAATCCATAACGGCCAATTTTAGTAAAACTGATGGCGGCGGAGATACTGGAGGTGATGAGGACTCGGGTCCCTGCTTCATCGCCACAGCAGCCTACGGCTCGGCTTTGCACCCTCATGTTGATGTCCTTCGTGATTTCAGGGACAAATACCTCATGCCCAGCAAGCCAGGCCGTTCGCTGGTTAAGTTCTACTACAGATATTCGCCGTTTGCGGCGGATTTAATCGCAAAGCACAAAGCATTGAAAGCTGTGGTTCGGGCCAGCCTGCTCCCCCTGGCTGCTTTCAGCTATTCGCTCCTTCATTTTGGCCCGATCATCACGGCCGTTATGCCTCTCTTTATTTTCGGGCTTCCGGTCTTTATTGCTTTGTTTTTCAGGAGGAAAATGCAATAAGAGGAGGGCAAATCCCTTAAAGCTCTGGCTCCCCGACTTATATTTCCCAACGATGATTGAGAGGAAAATCGAGTCAAGAGCATCCACTCGGCTAACGCAGCCCAAAACCAAATTCTCTACATTTACAATGACCTCTCGGCGAGCAAGCGATACTATGCCGAGGATTTGATCGACCCGCCTGTTGAGCTCGGTTCTGGCGGGACGATCGCTGTCCCTCAGCTTCCGGGAATCGGTGTTGTTCCTCAGGAAAAGAGGATCAAAAAGGCGACCCTGAAGCGGGAAATTTTTAAGGCCCGCTCCTCGGTTTGAACCCCCCTGGAACATTCCTCGTTTTGACAGAATCCGACACCATTTCCGGCGCATTTTATCTGGTTCATTCTGTCCGGCAGCAAGGGCAGATTATGAAAGTAAAGTCTTTAACTTCTTTTTCTCCTGTGCTATAAGTGTGCGAAGGGAGTGCGTGGGGATAGATCAAAGTTGAATTGAAGGAAAGAGTGGAGAAAATGAGAAAAAAAGGAACACACAACCTTTACGAACAGCAACGCGTCGGAGTTTTCGTCGACGTCCAGAACATGTATTATTCGGCCAAGAACATCTACAAGGCCAAAGTCAATTTTCACACCCTTCTCAAGGAAGCGGTCAGGGGACGAAGCCTCATCCGGGCCATCGCCTATGTGATCAAGGCCGATGTCAAGGAAGAAGCCAATTTCTTTGAGGCCTTGAAGAGCCTGGGTTATGAAGTCAAGGCCAAAGACCTCCAGATTTTCCTCGGAGGGGCCAAGAAAGGAGACTGGGACATCGGAATCGCCATGGATACCATCGAGCTGGCCTCCAAACTGGATGCCATCGTCCTGGTCAGTGGGGACGGGGATTTCGTTCCGCTGGTCGAGCATCTCCAGCATGCCCTGGGCTGTTATGTGGAAATCTTTGCCTTCCGCAAGACATGTTCCCAGAAGCTGATCGACGAAGCCGACAATTTCATCGACATGGACGTCAACGCCCAGAAATATCTGATCCCGGGAAAGCAGATAAAAGAAGGCCCACAGGGAAGGAGCCAGGAAAGACAATGATGAGCAGAAGCTCCTGGAATTCGCCAGGCTTACGCGGATTCTTCTATCGCCATCCATTTTCTCTACTTTACAAAACCGTCCGCCCACATTCCCGGTGTGCACATGGAAGAGCATTCCGAGGATATTTTTGTCGCTTTCCGGGAGATGGCCAGGGCCACCGGCGGGTTCTCGGATAGCGCCTCCAACTCCGCCTATCTTTTTCAGAAGGCGGTGAAGGCTTCGGACAGCTATTACCTTCTCTATTATTCTCCTCAGAATATCGACAGGGACGGAACCTTCCGAGAGATCAAGGTCAGAGTCAAAAACAAAAACTACCGGGTCCTCCACCGCCTCGGTTATTTTGCCGATTGAATTCCTTCCCCGCCCGTTTTTAGCTCTGTGGAAGCAATCGCGAATTTGTGATGGCAATACAGTCGAAGTGCTAACTATCGCCGTTGTCACTATCTCCGGACGGGAAACGCAACTTTCTTCCGTCAGTCAATTTCCTCGCTCTTGGAGGGCTCGTAGCCGTAGCCGACCAGATGGAAGGGGTTGATCACTGTGGTCAGAATGTTGGCCAGGTGGGCAGCGATTCTTTTCAGGTACCGCGCGAAGAGGGCATAAACCACACCCTCCCGGACGTTGATTTTTTCCTCATCCAGGATGCGGACGGTTATGCTGTCTGTTTTTTCCGTCACTTCCCTGTAGAATTTGTAGTATTCCTTTGCTTTTTCCACTTCGGCCTCCATGAACACACTGAGCGAGTCCTTGAGCACCGAGCTCATCCGCTTGCTGATCTCGACCAGTTCATCCGTGTACCTGTTTTTGGGGAGCTTTTTCGGATAAAGGTAGGCGAGCTCCACGATATTTTTCACATAATCGCCAATTCTCTCCAGGTCCTTGACCACCGTGATCAAAATCAGCGATGAACTGAGGTCCTGGCGGGGGTTGATGGTCAGATGCTCGAGCACTTTCCGGCGGACTTCGATCTCGCATCTGTTAATTTCCTGGTCTGTGAGATAGATGTTGGCCCTCTTGATATCCATATGCTTTATGAGCTCCTCAGTGGCCCGGTCATAATTTCCCGAGGCCAGCTTGAACATCCGCCCCGTGCATTTGAGGGCTTGATTCAGAAGACTGTCTCTTTTCCAGATTGCGAATATATTCTGAAACATTTCTGGTCACCTTTTCACGTTGTTATCTCTTTATTATATATGGATATGCATTTTATGTCATTTCACAATCAGCAAATAAACCAGGAGAATAACATGCAGTGAAAAGTATGCGGAGAGAATGATGATGGAGTTTTTTCTGGATTTGCAAGTGACTTTGGACAGACTTTCAGCCAGCCAGATCGGCAGTTTCTTCAAAGGGAAAAAAATTGTTATGCCGAGAGCATTGAACAGGAGATGAGAGAAGGCTGTTGTGACGGCTATGGGGTTTAATGTCACGAGGGACGCCATGATTGCCGTGACCGTGGTCCCGAGATTCGCTCCCAGAGCATAGGGAAAAATTTTTCTGACCGTTAGCACCCGTGCAGCAGCCAGAGGCACGACCAGGGAAGTGGTGATGGAGCTGCTTTGAATGGTTGCGGTCAAGATAAGACCCAGCAGAAAGGCGTTTCTATCGTTCTTGAAGAGATATTTATCCAGAAAAACTTCCATCCTGGAGATCATCAAAGAATGCATGCCCTTCACCATCCTGAAAAGGGAGAAGAAAAGTAAGGCCAGGGCTGCGACCAGAATGATGATCGGACTGGGGATGATTTTCTGGACGAGATTCACGATGGGCTCGGTGATCAGTTTGAGCGGGCTGAAAAACTTGATGCCTCCAACTCCGACGAAAGCGTTGGAGAGAAGGCCCGCCGTTTTTTCGATCAGATGGAAGGTGATCTCGATCGGAAAGAGGACAAGCACGGCCAGGACATTGAAGATATCATGCACGGTCGCAGCGGCAAATGCTCTCTGGAATTCCTGCTTTCTGGTCACGTGAGCGATGGAGACAAGGATGTTAGTGATGGTCGTTCCGATATTGGCTCCCATGATAATCGGTATCGCACCCTGCAGGGTGAGAACTCCTCCGGCCACACAGCCGACGGTGATGGAGGTGGTGGTCGAAGAACTCTGGATGATGCTGGTTGTCAAAATCCCGATGAGCAGCCCGACCAGCGGATTGGAAGTGGTTCTGATCAGGGTTTCGGCAAAGCCCCTGCCCATCATTCTCAAGGAACAACCCATGAGCTGGATGGAGAGGATAAATAGATAAAGGAAGAGAAAGAGAAGTAAAATTTGAATGACAGTCTTTCGACTCATGGTCTATCAGAGGCACAGAAATGCGCAAAAAGTCTGTGCCTGAATTTACAGGAGTTCAAATTTATCATAACCGGCCAACGATTTCATCTAAAAGTTCTTTGGCAAGGCAGAAGTAGAAAAAATCCGCTAAAAATGGTAGATTAACAGCTCGGAATCCGTCAAAAACAATTATCTGTTTTATCTGTGGGCGGTTAGCTCAGCTGGGAGAGCGCGGCGTTCGCAACGCCGAGGTCGGGGGTTCAAATCCCCTACCGTCCACCATTTTCTTGTCAGAGAAGATGATCAGCGCTGAAATACTCGTCATCGCCGGAACCGCGGCGACACTGGGTCTTGTCCATACCGTTCTCGGGCCGGACCATTATCTGCCGTTTATCGTCATCGGCCGGGCCAGACAATGGCATCTTCCCAAGACCCTGCTCGTTTCTTTTTTCTGCGGACTGGGCCATGTGATGAGCTCTGTCGTCCTGGGCTTTGTTGGAATCGCGCTGGGGCTGGCGGTGACCAGGCTGGAAGGAGTGGAATCGATACGGGGCGGCATCGCCGCCTGGCTGCTGATCGGCTTCGGGTTTGCTTATTTCATCTGGGGAATGCACCGGGCCATTAAAAACAGGCCCCACAGCCACCTTCATCTGCATGCTGAAGGGATAGAGCATGAGCATTCCCATACCCACGAGGCAAAGCACGCCCACGTCCACACCAAGAAGAAAGAAGCCAGTTTAACTCCTTGGATACTCTTCACCATTTTCGTTTTCGGCCCCTGCGAGCCCCTCATCCCTCTGGTCATGTTCCCCGCAGTCCAGCACAACATCCCCGGCGTCATCCTGGTGGCCTCGGTTTTTGGCGGAGTGACCATCCTGACCATGCTGACCATCATCGCCGTCTCTTCCTGGGGGGTGCGCTTCCTTCGCCTCGGACGCCTGGAAAGATATGTTCATGGGATAGCCGGAGCGATGATTCTGATCTCCGGAGTCAGTGTTCAGTTCCTGGGCCTTTAGCTGCTCGCATTCCCGCATGGAGAAAAAATTGATAAGCTGGAGAGAATCCTCTATCATCCTTGTTAGCCTGGATTATTCACGAGTCTTAGGTTGCTGCAGATGCAAGGCACAGGACACGAAGCTGTGGTCCGTCCACCGCAAGTGTCCTGTAACGAAGCAGATGCGGCAAGATCGG
>CAYZDV010000131.1:0-5364 GCA_964477275.1 uncultured Eubacteriales bacterium | reverse complement strand
TATTGCGTTTGTATTACCTCAGCGGAGAACGGCCTGTTCAGAACCTTTCCAGGTACCGGATGGTGAAATATTCGTCCTTGACCTCGGAGTTGAACTGGATCTGCTCCACCTTGAGGATGGACTTTCTCCCGTTCTGCCTGTTGACCATGACCATGTGCATGGGCCTGTAACGGTGGTTCGCCGGGTCCACTTCCTTGACTTCCTTGACCTCCAGCTCTTTGTGGAGTTCGCCGTCAAGGTCGTAGTAGACCGCTCCTCTGACCACAAAGTCTTTTTTGGCGATCAAAGCGATCCTTTTCGAAAAGCCGTTCTCATCGGCCACTTTATTATTCACAGGAACCATCTCGACTTCCCAGCAGAGCGTGCCAGCCGTTTCCTTTTCTCCCAGAATTCTGTAGATGAATTCATCCAGGATGGGAGGAGCCATGTCCGCATAGGAAAACTCAGAGCCCATGAAGCTCTTCGCCCTCTCGGTGGAGACAATCCTCCTCGTCTTCCTCAGGGCGGGCATGAACAGCCACAGGTCATCATCCCTGTCCTCGTAGTCATAGACGAGAAGCCCTGTTCCCTTCACGTCTGCGGGTGCCAGGAAGCGGAGAAGCCGTTTTTCGGTCTGACCGTTGTCGGAGAGCTTGGTGACCATGGCGATCTGCCGCACCCGCTCTCTTCCCTGGCTGTCAATGATGGTCAGGGTGGAGACCCCTTCTGAGCCGGCCAGCCTGGTCACTTCAAAGGCTCTCTCCATGATCTCTCTGGCGGTGAGCTCCTCTGGCGAAGAAGGCCAGGGCAAGAAAAAGATCAGAGCGACGAACGTTGGGAAAATTTTGACATTTCTCATCGTTTTCTCCTTTGGCAAAAAATCACGGCGATCATCGTGTTTTCGGCTCGAGAAATCTCGGTTTTAAAACCAGGCAGAGAGAGGGAATGAAAACCATCGCGCCCACCAGACAGGAAAATATAGAAACCACGATCAGGAACCCGAAAAAGCGGACGGGCAGAAAACCCGAAGTGCAGAGGAAAACAAAACCGACCATGACCGAGAACGCGTTGAACACAACCCCCCTTCCCGTGGTGGTCAGCGTCTTTTTCACCGCCTCCTGAGCCATCAGCCCTTCACGCCTTTCTCCCCTGTATCTCCACAGGAAATGAATCGTGTAGTCCACCCCCACCCCGATCATGATCGAGGAAAGCATGGCCGTGGCCATGTTCAACTCGATGCGGAAGACACCCATCAGTCCAAAGAGAACGATCACCGCCAGACCGAGAGGGACCGCTGAAATCAGCCCGGCAGTCACCGAGCGGAAAAGGAACATGATCAGAATCCCGATGATGGCAATGGCCAGACCGAGAGAGATCATCTGCCCCTTGACCACCAGGCGAGAGATGTCGAAAAGAATCAAGGCGAAACCGCCGAGCATCCTGACGTCCTCATCGCCCCTGACGATTTCCTGCAACTGTTTTCTGACCACACCCAGCTGGGGGGTGCTGGCGGTGTTGATGCGCGCTGTGAGCAGGGCGTTCCGGTAAGGAAAATCGACCATCTTTTCGAAATCTTCCGGGTCGCCGCTCATGGAGTAGAGCTCGAAATACTGGGCGATTGCCTCCCGGGTGTCGGGAATGGCGTCATGCCATTGTTCGTCCTCATCCATCAAAGCCCGGCTCATCATCCGCACAACCCGGGCGATGGAATTGGTATGTCCGACCTGGGGAAATTCTCCGATCATTCTCTCCAGGCGGTCGATCTTTTTCATCAGCCCGGGGTCCTTGATGTCGCCTTCGACGACTATGGCCACACTCTGAGCACCGCCCAGATGGTCATTGATCAGGCGTGCTGTGCGGACAAGAGGGTGATCTTCGGCATAATAGCGATTCGGGTCAGAATCCACCCGGACAAAGAATATTCCGATGGAAAGAAGGGCGGCGGAGGCCAGCGCGGCCGAAACCATGAGCCCTGGCTTTCGCGAGATAAAATTCCCGAAGAAATGAAGCGTGCGCTCGAGCGGGGGTTTTTTCTTTCTCTTGTTACTGGCCCGGATGACGGGCTTCGCTTTGGGAAGAAGGGAGATGACAGCGGGAATGTAAAACAGGCTGGCGGCCAGCGCGAACACGGCCCCGGCCGAAGCCAGGATGCCCAGCTCGCGGGCCGGCCTGATGATATGGCCGAGCAGGCAGAGCAAACCCGCGATGGTGGTCAAGCCGGTCAGCAGAACAGGAAGGCTGAGGCTCTGGAAGATCGACCGGGCCAGCTCTTTTTCAGAGCTGGGATTTCCTTCTGTATTCAATTCCTGGTATTTGGCGATCAGATGGATGCCGTAGTCGTTGGCCACAGCAATGATGAACACGGGAAGGATGACGGTGATGACCTGGATTTTCCATCCGAAAAGAGGAATGAGTCCCATGGAGACCATGATGGACATGACCACAACCGAAAAAGGCAGCAGAACGCCGCGCATCTGCCTGAAACAGACAAAAAGGAAGATGAACATGACCAGCAGCGCGATGGGCAGCAGGCGCCGGAAATCGCTCTGGATGCTCCTTGTCAGCTCCAGCCTGGTGTTGGGCAGGCCTCCGAGACCGACTTCTTCTTTTCCCGGGTTCTCCTCCAGAATCTTTCTCACTTCTCCCACCACATGTCGGTCATCCACATCGGTCTTGAGCAGAGCAATGACGGCACTCAGGGTGAAATCCTCGGATACCACGCTGCCGAAGACCAGGTCGTTGTCCCTGAGCTCTCTTCTCAGCGCCTCTCTCTCTTCTTCTGTTCCGGGGATGGATTCAACCGCGGGATGCACCACCAGGGCCCCCTCTTCTCCCCTGATGCTCTTCAACTCAAAGAGCGAAAGCACCTTGTCCACTCCGTCGATTCTCTTCATCCGGAGGGAAATCGCCTCGATGCGCCGGAGCGTCTCAGGGTTGAGCACGTCGTCCGTCTTGAGAAGCACCATCAGCATTTCTGTCCCGCCGAAGAGCTCGTCGATCCGCTCGGTGTTCAGCCTGGACTCCAGGTCCTCGGGCAGCATGTGCTTCAGCTCGGTGTCGATCATTGCCCGGGGAATCTGAAGTCCGCAAAACACGGCGACCGCCATGAAAAAAAGAATGATCAACCAGCGAAACCTGACGATAGTCTCGGCCAGCGCTGTCATGTGGTTATCCTTCCCTGCAGCTCTCTTCGGGCAGCCACACCCCTGATCCCGCTCAAAAACAGGGTGGCAATAGTTTCGGCAAAGGCACTGTAGTAGGCGTCGTCGAATTTGACCTCGAAAACATTCATCAGGATCGGCTTGATCCGGAAATTCATGAAAATCATGGAGATCAGGCCGGGCCCGACCATGCCCAGAAGGCGTGTGTCCCCGGGGTCCAGCCCGAATCTCTTGATGAGCCCGCTCATGATTCTGATCAACGCCCTGATCTTCTCGGCCTTGAGCTCAGCCAGCTCAGGAATATCGAGGGGAAGCTCGTTGTAAGCGACGATGGCCAGTTCGGTGTTCTCCCGGGCGAAATCCACCAGGTTCCGGATCATGACGCTCACCCTGTCTTCGACTGTCGCGGCTTCAAAGTCGATCTGGCTGAGAACGTGCTGGTAGCGGTCGAAGAACTCCTCGAGAATGGCCCTCAGGATTCCCACTTTTCCCTCAAAATAATAGGAGATCATGGCAATGTTGACGCCAGCCTCTCTGGCAACCTCCCGCACGCCGACGGCCGCAAAGCCCTTCTGGGCAAAAAGAGAGACGGCCGCATTCAATATTCGCTGCTTCGGTTCAGGGGCTGTGGTTTCCGGCATTGTTCGCTCCTTTTCAGAAGGATATCCTCAACTCGGCAAAGACAGAACTGAGATGGCTATCGATGAGACCGAAAAGGGTGTCGTGCGGGCCGAAATAGGCCTCGCCGCCCACAGTGAAGGTCAGAGCATCGGTGATGTCGTAAGCCAGCCTGGGCCTGAACAGGTTCTCCCTGGAGGTGAAATTGGCCATCCAGACAAGCTCCAGGTTGAGAGTTTCGTTGAGCAGGTTCCAGCCGAGACGGCTGGAGAGCGAATGACTGACTTCATACTGCTGGAAGGCGAGAAGCCTGTTCTTTAGGGCGATCTCATAGACCGTCCAGGCCATAGGGTCGAGGGGCTGTGCGAGGGGATAATAATCGAAGACAAAACGCCCGATATACTGAAGGATGATGCTGAAATTTCCGGGGAATTCCCTGTCCAGGCCAAGCACATAGTGGAGCTCGGGATTGGGAATATAAATAAAGCTGCGGTAATCCTTATGAGGCTTTTTGTAAGCGACTTCCCCTCTGATTCCGAAGGAGCCGGCGATGGTCGTCGAAAAATCAGCGCCGAAGACATGGATTCTGTAAGATTGGGGAAAAATGCTGACCGAGGGAGAGGGGAAAGCCGGCTCACCAATCCGGTAGTTGAGACCTGGAAAGGGAAAATGTCCGTTGAAATAGGAAAGTGAACCGTCAAATGAAGGGAGCTCCAGGTTAAGCCTGGCCGCCGCCGCCCCGTTTTTGATCCTGGCCCCAGGGTAAACCGGCTCATCCAGAGTCAGGCCAGGGGGAAAGGGGAAGAGGCTGGTCGGAATGACCGAGGACTTGAAAAAGGGCACCCAGATGAGCTCAAGACGCAGGGGATGCAGGTGGAGGAAGGAACGGAGGAGAAAGTTGGCTCCCCTTCTGTCGTCCTCGACAGGAGAGCGGGCCAGCATGTTTTTAGGAGTGATGTTGTCGGTGGGATTGATCCCGTCTGCCCGTCCCCAGACGACAATCTGGTGACCGACCCTGAAATCGAGGGGGCCGATATAGGCGTTGACATAGGCTTCACGGAGATTGAACTCGGAGAGGGAGGCGTCGAATTCCATCCCCCGTCTGAAGCGGACTTCTGCATGGGCATCGCCGAAGCCTGGTTTACTGGCCCTGAGCTTGAGCGAGAATTCCCCGTATCCGCTCTTGATATCCGCCAGGTTTCTCTCCGGAACCTTGCCCAAATAAAGGCTGCTGCGGAGATAGCCGTTGAGCTCGCAGGCGTTGTCTTTCTCCAGACTCGCCTGGCCGTCCTCAAACAGGCTGAGGGCGGGCAGCGCCGAGCATAAAAAGAGGGCAAGCAGAAGATTCAACCGCCTGACCTTCATCATTCTCTCCTCGATGCGGACAATTCATCAATTGCTTGTCCGTCGAAATCCAGCATAAAAATTAAACAAACGTTTGTCAAGTTTAGACAAAAATTCCTTCACGCTCATGAAAAATATTCCGACATTCAAAAACCGCTCAGACCACTCTCTTTCAGACATTCTTCAGGCCAGGACATCCTCCTGATATCGGCCTTTCACCATCAGCATCCGGTTCTTCTCTCCGCCATTCTCAACAACTTTT
>CAYZDV010000130.1:0-5409 GCA_964477275.1 uncultured Eubacteriales bacterium | reverse complement strand
GTCTTCTTCCCATTCATAACACAAAAAGAGCGAAAAACCGAGAAAAATGTCCCCGGTGAAACGATTATCCATGGACGTATTCCTGAATCCGTGAAGGCAAACTGACCGGCAGGCCGAGGGTTTGGGGAAAACAAACGTCCAGCGAACCCCCAAAGCCTCACCCTTATCACAGAAGAAGAAATGCTGACAATTTGCATGCATTTTTGTGTGCTTTCATATATACTGACAACCAGGAAAAAGGTGAAAAAAGGACCACCGCATGGCCAAAGTTGTCTCCATCATCCTCGCAGGCGGCTCGGGCAGCCGGCTTTATCCGCTGACAAAAAAGCGGAGCAAGCCGGCTGTTCCCATTGCCGGCCGATTCCGGCTCATCGATTTTCCGATCAGCAACTGCATCCATTCCGGGCTGCGCAAGATTTTCATCCTGACCCAGTTCAGCAGCGAATCGCTCCACCGGCACATCTTCCTGACCTACTCCTTTGACAACTTCAGCAAGGATTTCGTCACCGTCCTCTCTGCTCAACAGACTCTGGAAAGCCGGGACTGGTATCAGGGAACAGCGGACTCTGTCCGTCAGAACCTGAGTTTTTTCCGGACAGAGGGAGACCTGGTGTTGATCCTTTCCGGTGATCATCTCTACCGCATGGACTACCGAAAGTTTATCGATTTTCACCTGAAGAAAAAAGCCGACATCAGCGTATCCGTCTACCCTGTCTTCTCCGCACAGGCGACGGAATTCGGGGTGATGAAAGTCAACAAAGCGGGAAGAATCACCTCCTTTCTGGAAAAGCCAAAAGAGCCGGGCCGGCTGGAAAAAATGAAAGTCCCGGAGCAGGCTTTTGCTCAATTCGGCCTTGAAGCTTCAGGACGGACCCACCTGGCCTCCATGGGAATCTACATTTTCAACTGGGAAGTGCTCAAAGAGCTTCTGGAACATACGGATTTCGAAGACTTTGGAAGAGAGGTCATTCCTTTTGCCATCAGGCGAAAAAGAGTTTATGCCTACTTCTTCGAAGGTTACTGGGAAGATATCGGAACCATCCGCAGCTTCTTTGACGCCCACATCGAGCTCACCCTACCCCTTCCGCGATTCAACCTGTACGACGAGGAAAAACCGATCTTCACCCATGCCCGTTTCCTGCCCGGGTCCAAGCTCCTCTCGGCTGACGTTCATAATTCTATTCTCTGCGAAGGCAGCATCATCAACCGTTCCCGGATTATCCATTCCATCATCGGCATCCGCTCCCGGATTGGAGAACATTCGACGATCGAGCGCTCGGTGATCATGGGTGCTGACTTTTTTGAATCCAGAGAAGAGATCGGGCAGAATGCGGCCCAGGGAGTCCCCAGCATCGGCATCGGCAGCAACTGCGAGATTCGCAACGCCATTATCGACAAAAATGCCCGGATCGGCGACGGAGTAAAGCTCGTCAACGCCAGGGGAATCGGGGACGAAACCACCGATCATTACTCGATCGTTGGCGGACTCATCGTCATTCCCAAAAACGCCGTCATCCCCAGCGGAACAGTCATTTGACAAGGCGGGGGTCTTTTTCATAATATAAAAAATCTAAAAGGAAGCAGAGGAAACGAGAAGGAATGGCCGGCGATGAAGCTCATATCTTTATCACCTTTCTCTGGCACATGCACCAGCCCATCTACCTCAGTCCCCGCGAGGGAAGGTCTGTTCTTCCCTGGGTCCGGCTTCACGCCGTCAAGGATTATTTCGACATGGCCGCCTTCATCGAAGCCGTGCCCGGAATAAAAGCGGTCTTCAACATCGTGCCTTCCCTTTTTATCCAGCTCGAGAATTACGCCCGGGGCTCGGCAAGAGATCCTTATCTCGATTGCACTCTGACGCCTGCTTCCCGTCTTTCCCGGGACGAAAAGCTTTTCATCCTGAAAAACTTTTTCACCGTGCACAAAGAAAGAAAAATCGCCCCTTCCTCCCGGTACAGCGAACTGTGGGAAAAACGCTTCCGGCAGGGGCCGCATGTTGATGAAGCCCTCGACGATTTCAGCGCCGCGGATTATCTCGACCTGCAGGTGCTCTTCAACCTCGCCTGGTCCGGGCCTGCGCTCAAAAAAGATGCGGCCCTGGCTCCAGTCGTCGAAAAAGAAAGGAATTTCACCGAGAAAGAAAAGGCTCTCCTGCTCTCCAGGCAGCAGGACCTGATCACCCGGATTTTGCCCATCTACAAAAAGCTTCAGGAGAGAGGAGACATCGAGATTTCTGTCTCGCCTTTTTACCATCCTCTCCTTCCCCTTATCTGCGACACGCAGTCGGCCCAGGAGGCTCTTCCGGGAGCGAAGCTGCCCCGCCGCCGCTTCCGGCACGCTGAGGATGCAGAGGCCCAGATCCGCCTGGCTCTTCAGTATTATGCCGGACTGTTCGGAAGAGAAGCCCAGGGGATGTGGCCGCCGGAAGGCGCATTGAGTGCGAAAGTCCTGGAGCTGGCCGCCCGGCAAGGAATTCGCTGGCTGGCCACAGACGAGACGATTCTCGCCAAATCCCTGGCCGCGGCCGAAGACGGCGCCGGAGCCGGCAGTTCCTTTCCGGCAGAAAAAATATACTCCCCCCATCGATTTCAGGCCGGCCAGGGTGAAGTGGCCATCTTTTTCCGCAGCAAATCCCTGTCCAACCTCATCAGTTTCGTCTATTCCTCATGGGATGAGGAGAAAGCCGCCAGCGACTTCTTCAACCGTCTTCTGGAGCTGAAGAACAGCCTGAAAGAAAGACCGGGACCTCACATCATCTCCATCGTCATGGACGGCGAAAATGCCTGGGAATACTATCCCCGGGGAGGAGAAGTCTTTCTGCTCTCCGTCTACAGGAAGATCATCGACTCCCGCGAGTTCCGGCCGACAACATTCTCTGAATTCCTCTCCCTCCATCACGGCCGTCTGCATCATTCATTAAAGACCGTCGCGCCCGGGTCCTGGATCGACGGGAATTTTTCCACCTGGATCGGAGAACCGGCCAAAAATGAGGCCTGGAATGACCTGTTTGACGCCCGGCAGGCTCTCCAGGAATGGATGTCCGGGCTCAGCCCGGAGGAAAGACAGCACAAAGCCGGGACTATCGAAAGAGCTCTCCATGCCATCTATACCGCGGAAGGAAGCGACTGGTTCTGGTGGCTGAGAACAGGAGACCAGCCTGAAAATGAGAGGAAATTCGCCGCGCTCCAGAAGATGCACCTGGCTGAAATGTACAGGATCATCGGAAAAAAGATTCCCGAGCGCCTCCACGTCTCCGAGGAAGAAAAGCTGTAAGCGGCCATGAGGAAAATCCGTCTGATCTTCGGCTGCCACTGCCATCAACCTGTCGGCAACTTTGAGCATGTCATGGAGAGAATCTACGAAGACGCCTACCTCCCCTTCCTGCGGGTCGTTTCCGGGCACCCGAAGATCAAAGTTGTGCTCCACTACACCGGTGTTCTCCTGGACTGGATGGAGGAAAAACATCCGGAATTCCTGGAGCTCCTGGAAAGGCTTGTCCACAGGGGACAGGCGGAGATTCTGACCGGAAGCTATTATGAAGCCATTCTCACTGTTATTCCGGAAAAAGACCAGGTCGAACAGGTCCAGAGGCTGACACGGTTCATCAGCCGGAGGTTCCACCTTCAGCCCCGGGGCATGTGGCTGGCCGAGCGCATCTGGGAGACGAAGCTGGCCCGAACACTTCCCGGGGCCGGAGTGGAGTTTGCCCTGGTCGACGATTTTCATTTCAAGGCAGCCGGCCTGAAGGAGGACCAGCTCCTCGGCTACTTCAATACCGAAGAAGAGGGTTCTCTCTTTTCGCTCTTTCCCATCAGCGAACGTCTGAGGTATTCCACTCCTTTCCAGAAGGTGGAGAACACCATCGACTATCTCCGGCAGATGTCCGAGCACGGAGAAAACCCGCTGCTCGTGATCGTGGACGACGGCGAGAAGTTCGGCTGCTGGCCGGGCACCAGGAAGTGGGTGTACGAGGAAGGATGGCTGGAAAATTTCCTGCGCGCCCTGGAGGAAAACAGCCAATGGATTGAGACCACCACCTGCAGTGAATACCGGCAAAACTTTTCTCCGGCCGGGCTCATCTATCTTCCTGTCTGCTCCTATTTCAATATGGGCGAATGGTCCCTTCCCGCCGGCCAGGCTGTGGAATACCAGAACCTGATCCGCAAGCTCAAGGCAGAGGACCTTCTCGAAAGATACAAAGGATTTCTCAAAGGAGGAATCTGGAGGAATTTCTTCGTCAAGTATCCCGAAAGTAACCACCTCCATAAAAAGATGCTGGGCCTCAGCCGGTCCGTGCAGAAAATGGCCGGGGAGATGACGGACGACCCGCAGCGGAGGAAATCCCTGGAGGCGGCCCGCACAGCGCTTCTCAAATCCCAGTGCAATGACGGCTACTGGCATGGTATCTTCGGAGGTCTCTACCTTCCTCATCTCCGGGATGCGCTCTACCGCCATCTGATTGAGGGAGAAAAAACCATCGAGTCCATTATCCATAAGAATGATGAGAGCTGGGTGGAGGCTGAGGTCACGGACATGGACGGAGATGGTTCTCCTGAAGTCATTCTCAACAACCGCTGGTTGAAGGCCTATTTTGACCCGGGAGAAGGCGGGACCATGGTCGAGCTGGATTACAAGCCGAACAATTTCAACCTGGTCAACACCCTGGCCCGGCGCTTCGAGCATTACCATCAAACCATCTCAGAGAGCCTAAAAGAAAAGGCCAGCCGCTCTCCAGAAGAGCGCACCAGCATCCATGAGATCAACAAGAGCGGCGATATGGAGCGCATGAAAGAGCTTCTTGTCTATGACGACTCGAGGCGGGCCTGCCTGGCGGACCATCTTCTCGATCCCGGTGTGGACCTGGCCCGCTTCAGGGCCCGCGATCTCAAGGAGCGGGCCGATTTCGGCCGGCATCCCTACGAACATAAGCTCAAGAAAGAAAAGGAAAGAGTCACGCTCACTCTCAGAAGAAAAGGGATAATCTGGCAGAATAACTCTGTCCCTGCAGAAATAGTCAAACATGTCCGTTTGGTGTATAATGAGCCGTGCCTGGACATTGATTACAGGCTCATCAACAGAGGCGATAAAGCCCTGAATCTGGTTTTTGGAGTGGAGTTCAACTTCGCCATGCTGGCCGGCAACATTCCGGAAGTGAGCCTCTTCTTTCCCCGGAAAGATGAAAGCCGTTATCTCATGGCGACTTCAGGCACGAAGGCCGGCGTGAAAACCGTGGTGGTGGAAAACCGGCTGGAAAAATTCTCCGTCTCCCTCTCTGCCGATCAGGAATCAGACCTGTGGTGGTTTCCTGTCGAAACCATTTCCCAGTCTGAAAAGGGGTTTGACCTCACCTACCAAAGCACGGTCATTCTGCCCAGATGGGCAGTTTCTCTGCCTCGCGACAAAGAATGG